>NZ_JBLBVK010000038.1:0-183524 GCF_047314965.1 Silicimonas lutimaris
CCCCCCCTCGGTCGGCGCCGAAGGCGGCGAAACCTCAGACCGAACGCGTCAGCCCGCCGTCGATCCGCCAGTTCTGGCCCGTGACATAGCCGCCATCCTCCGACGCCAGCCACGAGACAAGCGACGAAACCTCGCCCGCGCGCCCGTAGCGCCCAAGTGGAATGCGCGACCGGCGCTCCTCGGTCTCGGGCAGGCTGTCGATGAAGCCGGGCAGGATATTGTTCATCCGGATATTGTCCGCCGCGTAACGGTCGGCGAACAGCTTGGTGAAGGAGGCCAGGCCAGCGCGGAACACGCCCGAGGTCGGGAACAGCGGATCCGGCTCGAATACCGCGAAAGTCGAGACGTTGATGATCGAACCGCCGCCGGCCGCCTGCATGTGCGGCGTGACCAGCCGCGTAGGCCGGATCACGTTCATCAGATAGACCTCCATGCCCCGGTGCCAGTCGTCGTCGCTGATCTCCAGGATCGGGCCTTTGGGTCCGTGGCCGGCGGAATTGACCAGGACGTCGATCCGGCCCCAGCGCTCCACCGCGCCGTCCATCAGCCGCTTCAGATCGGCCTCTTCGAGGTTCGACCCCGTCACCCCGAAACCGCCCAGTTCCACGCCCAGCGCCTCGCCCTTGCCGGAAGAGGACAGTATCCCGACCTTGAAGCCGTCCGCCGCAAGCCTCCGCGCCGCGTCCGCTCCCATCCCGCTGCCGCCAGCAGTCACCAGTGCAACCTTGTGTGCCATGCCATTCCTCCGATTGACGGGACAGGTCTAGCCGGTTGCGGTCTCTTCGGAAACCTGCGGAACGTTCTCCAGCCTCTTGCCCAGCAACCGGTCAATCAGAACGCTCAGAAGTTCGGTCCGGCTGTGCACACCGGCCTTTCGGAAGATGGCATTGAAATGCGCCTTGATCGTTCCCTCGGCGCTGCCGCGAATCCCCGCGATATCCTGCGTGCCTAGTCCCTTGACCAGAAGCATCGCGATATCCGTCTCGGCCGGAGACAGATCCCATTCGGCGAACTGCTCGACAATGACCGCGTGCACTTCGCCGCTCGCATCCGCAAGGCTTTTCTCCAGCGACGCCTTCCGGTGCCAGAGGTCGCGCAGCAACCGCGCCTCGAACCAGATCGCTGCCAACAGGCTCAGTGTCGCGGCAGTCTCGATCAGCAGGTGAATGTCGATCTGGCCACCGCCGCCTTCTTCCATGAAATCCTGCGCGGCATCGGCAACGAAGAACACCGCGCAGACAAGTTGCACCGCCATCAGGGCCAAAAGACCGGTCGGCAGCTTTATGGAATCAGTCTTTCTCATACCCCAAGGTGTCAGCCTTCGGGTAACTCCTTGCAACCCGTCACCATGGCACGCGGCAAATTCACGCTGGTGCGCCAGCTTTCAAAGAAGACGGCGGCGATATGGAGGACAACAGAGATTTCCGCCCAGGCCACTGAGGCTTCATGCAGTTCTTCCGGCCATTCGACACCCCAGAACGCATCTGTCGTCATCAGGTATCCGGATACGCCGATGACCAGCATCGACAGAAGAAGATTGTAGATCATCAGCGCGCCGAGCGGCGTGTGTCCAACATGAATGCGGCGCAGCCCGGTCAACATCTCGCGAAGCTGACCCATGGCGCCTGCGATGCTTGGCGGAAAGGATGCAAAGCGGGCGTATCGCGTTCCGATGACGCCCCAGAGAATACGAGAGGCAACCAGGGCGACCACGACGTACCCAACCCATTGGTGGAGCTTCCCGTCGTCGTCGATGAACAGGGCATTGGCCGCGAAGGCCGCGACAAGCGACCAGTGAAACAGACGGACGAAAGGGTCCCAGACCTTGAGGCGTTGCATGGGAAATCTCCTTTTTTTGGGGGAGCCGCAGGCCATGGGATGGGGTGGCCTGCGGCATTTCGAAATCAGTCGTCCTTTTCAATATCGACGATCTCGAACTCGGCGTTCAGGAAGACTTCGTAGCGCTGGCCGTCCTTCTTGGCGTAGGCCTCGTACATGCCGTCTTCGAGCTTGATCTTGGCGACCTCGTAGCCTTCGGCGGTCAGCAGGGTGCGAATCTGTGCAGTGTTCTCATCCGTCAGTTCAACGACACCGGCGGCGTGCGCAGCGCCCGAAAGAGCGACGGCAATGGCGAGAGGGGCAACTATGGTCTTCAGCATTGGGGGTCTCCTTTGACATGAAGCCGGGCTTTCGGGATGGCGCCCGGCGACATGCACATTCGGGAAAACCCGGAGCATTGAAACTAATCCCAAGGTCAATCGTCCGGTCGGTTTCCGAGAGTTTATGCCAATATACCTTGGGATTAGTCCAAACTGGCAAGCCCTTGCCCAGCGTCGGCAAAGCGGCGCTCAACCACCCATCAACACGGCGTCGAAAGGATAGGTCGTCAGATTTTCGTATCCCGTCCCGGTTACGAGAACCTGATCTTCGAGCTTGACCGAAAAGTCGCCGCCCTCCTCGCTCAACAGCACTTCGACACAAAGAACCATGCCCGGCTCAAGTTCATAGTCGAAGGCTCCCGGCACCATCTGGTCGGGATAGGCCACCAGCGGCCATTCGTCACAAAGTCCGACGCCGTGCATCAGGCAACCGTATTTCAGGTTCTGGAACTTGTCGTGCAAGCGGTGGCAGTTCCGGCTGATATCCTCGATCCGGGCCCCTGGACGGATCATCTCCATATTGGTCCGGATGTGTTCGATCCCATGCAGCATGGCGTCGATCATGTCCTGGCGGGGCTTGCGGTCACCAATCCACCAAGTACGGCTGATATCGACGCAGATGCCATAACTGCCGATCAGGTCGGTATCGAAGGCGACGATCTCATTGTTCTGCACGATCCGCCCGCCGCACTCCTGAAACCAGGGATTGGTGCGCGGACCCGATGTCAGGAGCCGCGTCTCGATCCATTCGCCGCCGCGCCGGATATTCTCGGCATGCAGAACCGCCCAGATGTCATCTTCGCTGACAGTGCCGCCGGGGACCGTGGCGCGGGCGAAATTCTCCATGGCGCGCACTGAGGTCTCGCAGGCGTGCGACGCGCAGCGCATGGCCCTGATCTCGTCCGGCCCCTTGACCGAACGGGACTTCTCGGTGACCTCCTCGCCCTCCATGATCTGGAACCCGGCCTCGGACAACGCGCGATAGGCATGCATCATGGGTTTGTCGACCGCGAGGCGCATGTTGCCGCCGCCGTGCTCGGCGATCAGGTCACGGATCTGCGCGGCAAAGACCTTCGCGGCATCGAACGCCTTGTCGCCGCGGTCGAAGTAGAAGAAATCCGCGCCCGACCGCGCCTCGCGCACCAGCGGGTTGAACGACGCCAGGAAAGGCGAGTTCTTGTAGTCCCAGATCACCATGTAGCCATCGGCGCACAAGAGCACCGCCCGGAACGGGTTATGGGTGTTCCAGAGCTGCATGTTGGTCGAATCCGTCGCGTAGCGGATGTTCAGCGGGTCGAACATGAGAAGCCCGCCATAATCCCGCGCGACGACGTGGGCGGTCAGCCGCGCCCAGCGATAGCGGCGCATTTCCTGCAGGTCAGGCAACTCCAGCCCGGCCCCGGCCCATTCGCGGTAGGCCAGCTGCGTCGGCCCGATCTCGATCCGGTCGGCGTCGTTCGGGGTATTGTCGCCCAACACGGCACCACGCGTCGGGTCGATCTTGCGGCGTTCGCTGTAATGCTCGTTCATCTGACGCGGGCCTCCCTGCACAGCGTCCGCCACAACACAGGGTTCGTCCGGCAGATTTGCGACACGAGATATATTCCCTTGCGACAGTTGAGACGCTAACCCGGTTCCATGGATGAGACTGTTCTTCACGACCGGCTGGCCCTTGCCCCCTGGATGGACCCGGTTCTCTGGCGCCTGCCGGGAGTCAAACCTCTGGACCCGGACGAGTGGCTGATCCGCGATGAGGCATTCGGAGGTCAGATGGCTCTACGCGATCATTTGATCGCAACCATGCCCGAAGCCGTGCACGCGATGACCGCTCGCGCGCTGGAGCCTGCGCGGGAATGTCTGGACTTGGTTCTGGAGGCGCTGGCCCGCGACCAAGGCTACCACCTGGAGGGCGAAACGGTGACGCGCCCCGACGGCGTCTTGGTCGGCATCGATCTGGATGCGCCGCTGCTGACCCTCGGTCGGCTTATCCAAGCCGATGTTTGCTTGATGCAGGAGGGATCGGCCGAACATGTCCTGACCGGCGCGATACTGTGTTTTCCTGGTTCATGGACATTGGCCGAAAAGATGGGCCGCCCGTTGATGGCGATCCACGGGCCTGTGGCCAAGTATGACGATGGAATAGGTCAGCGCGTGCAACGGCTGTTCTTTGGCATCCGGCCTGACAAGCTGCTTGTCCGCGCAAATGCGCACCGGGTCCATCAGCCAGTCTTGTTCCATCCACGCAGCGAAACCGATCCGCCGTCTGTCCGGCACGAACCGCCCGGTGGTCTCTACCTGAGATCCGAGCGTCAGGCCCTGCGGAAGCTTCCGCAAACCGGGGCCGTGATCTTCACGATCCACACGACGATGATCCCGTTGGAACGCCTGACTGATGCCCAAAGGGCAGCGATGGCCGATACCTATCTGGGCGACCCCTAGATCAGAGCACCGAAAACAGCCGCGCGCCGCCCTCGGTCGAGGCCAGAGCCATGAACAGACCGGTCAGCGCCATGGTATGCGCCGTGGTCCGCAAGTTTTCGCCACCGAGTATGTTCAGGCAAAGCAGCGCCAGCCCGACCGGCAGGGTAAAGACCATGACGATCGCGTTCATGACGTAAACCGTCAGCCGTGCCGTGAAATCCTGGTGCTCGGCCCGCTTTCTGGGTTCGAAAACGTCCTCGATTGCGGAATCGTGCGACAGCGCGATGCTCTCGGCCCCGAAAATATGACTCTTGTGACGGCGAAGTCTTTCCTCTGCCGGCTCAAGGTCCGGGAGAAGTTCTCTGCCGTGCGCGAATTCTTCCTCTCCCCCGGCCACCGGGGCGACCCGCGAGATTTTCAGGCCTGCAATTCGATGTACCTTGCTCATGTGTGCTTGCGCCCATTCTGATTTGCCTGCCCCCTCCACAAATCGGACGCTCTGCCATGATTGTGAATACAATACGGCGGCATTGTGCCAACGCGCGTCACAATTGCCCAATGGCAGAACTTTGCTCAGAGAACCGCGCCGGCCCGTCGACAATCGAATTTGTCGGCTTGAACTGTTTCCGAAAATGAAAAGCCCCGCCGAAGCGGGGCTTTTCCATTAGTGAACCACGGCATCCTGTGGCGGCTGCCGGTTGGACGAGGAGACGCGATCTCCGATGAGCAAGCCATCGGCCCCTGCGGTGACATGAACCGTCCCGCCATCGCTCACTTCGCCGGCCAGCAGCATCTCGGCCAACTGGTCCTGAAGCGAGCGCTGGATCACCCGCTTCAGCGGACGTGCGCCATAGACCGGATCGTAGCCCTCGTCGGCCAGCCACTTCATCGCAGCCTCGTCCAGCTCAAGCGAGATGTTCCGCTTGGCCAGGCGCTTCTTCAGTCGCGCAAGCTGGATATCGACGATGCCGCCCATGTCGCCCCGCGTCAGCCTGTCGAAGACGATCATGTCGTCCAGACGGTTCAGGAACTCGGGCCGGAAATGCGCGCGCACCGCTTCCATCACGTTGCGTTTGGCTTCACCTGCGTCCGCGCCTTCCGGCAACTGGCTCAGCGCCTGCGACCCGAGGTTCGACGTCAGGATGATCAGCGTCTGCTTGAAGTCGACGCGGTGTCCCTGACCGTCGGTCAGCACGCCATCGTCCAGAACCTGAAGCAAGACGTTGAACACTTCGGGGTGCGCCTTCTCGACCTCGTCGAACAGCACGACCTGATAAGGCCTGCGCCGAACGGCTTCGGTCAGAACGCCGCCTTCGTCATAGCCGACATAGCCCGGAGGCGCGCCGATCAGACGGGCGACCGAGTGCTTCTCCATGAACTCGCTCATGTCGATCCGCACCATCGCGCTTTCGTCGTCGAACAGGTACTCGGCCAGCGCCTTGGTCAGCTCGGTCTTGCCGACGCCGGTTGGTCCAAGGAAAAGGAACGAGCCGAGCGGCCGGTTCTCGTCCTGCAGACCCGCCCGCGCGCGGCGTACCGCGTTCGAGACGGCCACGACGGCCTGACGCTGTCCGATGACGCGCTTGCCCAGTTCGTCTTCCATGCGAAGAAGCTTTTCGCGCTCGCCTTCCAGCATCTTGGAGGTCGGGATACCCGTCCAGCGCTCGACCACCTCGGCGATCTGCTCGGGACCAACCGCTTCTTCGACCATGACGTCGCCTTCGGCTTCCTCGGCTGATTGAAGCTGTTTTTCCAGTCCAGGGATCACACCATAGGACAACTCACCCGCACGCTGCAGATCACCTGCGCGCTTGGCCTGCTCCAGCTCGGCGCGGGCGTGATCCAGCTTTTCCTTGAGATCACGGGCCGATTCCAGCTTGTCACGCTCGGACTGCCACTGAGCAGTCATTTCGGCAGATCGCTGTTGGAGGTTCGACAGTTCCTTTTCCAGCTTCTCCAGCCGGTCCTTCGAGGCCTTGTCGTCCTCTTTCTTCAGCGCCTCGGCTTCGATCTGCTTCTGCAGGATCTCGCGGTCCAGCGCGTCCAGTTCCTCCGGTTTGGAGTCTACTTCCATGCGCAAACGCGACGCGGCCTCGTCCATCAGGTCGATGGCCTTGTCGGGCAGGAACCGGTCGGTGATATAGCGGTGCGACAGCGTTGCCGCCGCCACCAGCGCTGCATCCGAGATGCGCACGCCGTGGTGCAGTTCGTACTTTTCCTTGATGCCGCGCAGGATCGAGATCGTGTCGGTCTCGCTCGGCTCGTTCACCATCACAGGCTGGAACCGCCTGGCAAGGGCCGCGTCCTTCTCGACGTGCTTGCGATACTCGTCCAGCGTCGTGGCGCCTACGCAGTGCAGTTCACCCCGCGCCAGCGCCGGCTTCAAAAGGTTCGAGGCATCCATGGCGCCTTCGCTTTTGCCCGCGCCGACCAGCGTGTGCATCTCGTCGATGAACAGGATGATCTCGCCCGCGGCCGCTGTCACTTCGGACAGAACGGCTTTCAGACGCTCTTCGAACTCGCCGCGATACTTCGCGCCCGCGATCAGGGAGCCCATGTCCAGCGCCAGAAGCTTCTTGTTGCGCAAGGACTCCGGGACGTCGCCGTTGACGATCCGCAGCGCCAGTCCTTCGGCGATGGCGGTCTTGCCGACGCCCGGCTCGCCGATCAGAACCGGGTTGTTCTTGGTGCGCCGCGACAGAACCTGCATCGTGCGCCGGATCTCGTCGTCACGCCCGATGATCGGGTCGATCTTGCCCTCGCGCGCCGCCTCGGTCAGGTCGCGGGCGTATTTCTTCAGCGCGTCATAGCCTTCCTCGGCCGACGCGGTGTCAGCAGTCCGGCCTTTGCGCACATCGTTGATCGCGGCGTTAAGGCCCTGCGCCGTGACAGCACCAGCATCCAGCGCATCCTTGGCCTTGGACTTCACCACGGCCAGCGCCGTCAGAATTCGTTCAACCGGCACGAAACTGTCGCCGGCCTTTTTCGCGATCTTCTGAGCCTCGTCCAGCACCTTGGCGGTCTGCTGGTCCATATAGGTCTGGCCCGCATCGCCGCTGACCTGCGGAATCTTCGCCAGAGCCTGGTCCACAGACTCGACCACGCGCTCGGGCGATCCACCAGCGCGTTTGATCAGGTTGCTTGCCAGCCCCTGTTCATCGTCCATCAAAGCTTTCAGCAGGTGTTCGGGCGCCAGTTTCTGGTGGCTCTCCCGCATTGCGATCGTCTGGGCTGCCTGCAGGAAACCGCGCGACCGCTCGGTGAACTTCTCCAAGTCCATCGTATTCTCCTTTCATAAGCGCCCGCATCCCGTGGCACCCGCTTGGCGGCATGCCCCTCTCGGGCCTTGGGCTATATCTGGGTGCTGCACTTCGGCTCTGCAAGGGCCTCGGCATGCCACGCTTGCATCCGGATTTGCACCAGAGTACCCCGCTGGCCAGACAGCACAGGAGAGGCCCGACATGACCGCAGACGACCGACTGATCGTGGCTCTGGATGTCCCCAACGCTTTGGACGGCCTGGCCCTGACCGAGCGGCTGGGCGACACCGTTTCCTTCTACAAGATCGGCCTTGGAATGCTGACCGGCGGCGGCCTGGCCCTGGCACAGGAACTGAAGGAGGAGCATGGCAAGCGCATCTTCCTCGACATGAAACTGTTCGACATCGGCGCCACCATCGAGGCCGCCGTTCGCGGGTTGGCCCGGTTCGACCTCGATTTCCTGACCGTTCACGGCGATCCCTATGTCGTGCGCGCGGCGCGGGAGGGCGCGGGCGACAGCGACCTGAAGATCCTTGCGGTGACGATCCTGACGTCGCTCGACCGCGAGGATCTCGACGGTGCCCAGATCCGGGCTGGAGATATCCCAGGGATCGTGACGGAACGCGCTGCCCGCGCGTTCGAGGCCGGCGCCCACGGGGTGATCAGTTCGCCGCAGGAAGCCCACCTGATCCGCGCCCTGCCTCAGGCCGAGGGAAAACTGATCGTAACCCCAGGCGTACGCCCTGCAGGGGCCGATCACGGCGACCAGAAGCGCGTCATGACACCGGCCCAGGCCATCGCCGCAGGGGCCGACCACGTGGTCGTTGGCCGGCCGATCCACAAGGCGCCCGACCCAAGGCTTGCGGTGCAGGGCATCGTCGCCGAACTGAACTCTCCACAGGCCAACTTCGCCAACGGATAATGTGGTGAATTCTCGCTGATTGATCACCGCCTTTGTCGCGGATATCTGCCCAATGAGGCGTTTTCTTCAAAATTGTATACGGATTGGCAGCAATTAACCGTCAAAATGTGGCGGTATCGCGGATTCTCCACGCCCACTCCCTAATGTGGTCACATTTGATTGTTGGCTTGGTGTAACTGTCCGATGCGCTGCCACAGGGTCTGCCAATGACACTCGCCAAGACGATCACCGATGGAACCGTTGTCAAAGCCGGGGTGCGAGGTCTGTGCGCCGGAGCAAACGTGCGAACGCCCTGCGGCCCGCGCCGGATCGAATTCGTGCGCAAGGGCGACCTGATCGTCACCCGCGACAATGGCCTGCAACCGGTCCGCATGATCTGGACGCGCACAATCACCGCTACCGAGATGGCTGCGGACCCGTCACTTTCGCCCGTTGTCCTGAAGCCGCGCGCCATAGGCCCGATGATGCCGCAAAAGGAACTGGCCGTGGGCCGCGCCCATCGCCTGCTGATCCCCGGATGGCGCCTGGAGGACGAAGACGATGCGACAAGCTGCCTTGTCCCCGCACGCGACGTTGCCGGTATCAACGACAACGCCTTCGTCGAACGGCAGGAAGCAGACGTTACCTATTACAACATCGTCTTCGACGAACCGCAGGTGTTCTGCGCCAACGGCCTTCCGATCGAAAGCTTCTCACCTGATGACGAGACGATGTCGGAAACCCCGGACACCGTGCTGCAGCAGCTGCGGGAGACCTTCCCCGATCGGTCTCCCGGTTTCGCCGACTATCCCGCGCCACGCTACAAGAAGCGCGAAAGGGTCAGCTACACGCCCGATTTCGCCTGACCGAACCGGGCTGGCGAAAGCGCCTCCAGCACCGAATCGGGCAACTTAGGGTTCAGCCCCAGAACCGTGTCGGCCAGAAGTCGCGAGGCGGCGGGCGCGGTCTGAAACCCGTAGCCGCCCTGTCCCGCCATCCAGAAAAACCCCTCCGCCACCGGGTCAGCCCCGATTACAAGCGTCCGGTCCGGTGCAAAGGTGCGCAGCCCGGCCCAATTCGACTGAACCCGCGTGACCGGCTCGGTCACATGCGCCTCATAGCGCGCCAGCCCTTCCGCGAGCACCATGTCGTCCGCCCATGCGTCCATCGGCTCGCTCGGGTCCTCCTCTGCGGGCGAGACGATCCAGCCGCCCGCATCCGGCTTGGCGTACCAGCTTTCGCCAGGACCGAAGAGCATGGGCCAGTCCCGCACGTCATGGCCCCCGGGCGCGGGCAGGCGCGCCATCGACCGCCGATAGGGCTTAAGCCCTAGCTGCTGCACGCCGGCCAAAGCCGCCACGCGGTCGGCCCAGGCTCCGGCGGCGTTGACGACCACATCGAAACCGGCCAAGCCCTCCCGGGTCTCGACCTGCCAGCCGCCTTCCCGACGCGAAAGTCCGACGACTTCTGCCGACTTGACGATGCGTCCGCCCGCCTCCGTCACACTGCGCGCGAAAAGGTCCAGCACGCGCCCCGTGTCGATGTCGCTGGCGCCTTCGTGTATCGCGGCCCGCAGGATGGATGGAGACAGGATCGGCACGCGCGCACGCGCCTCGGCCAGAGAAAGCTCCTCCATGCCCATGTCCGTCAAATCAGTCTCGAATAAGGGGATTTCAGCCTCCAGCGCGACAAGCATGATCCCGCGCGGAGACAACACGCCCGAGGTTTCGAACCAGTCCTTCGAAGCACGGTTCAGGGCCCGGACAGCAGCGTTGCCGTAGTTCTCCTCGTACATCGCCGCGGACCGGCCGCTGGTGTGATAGCCCAGGTGCGCCTCTGCCTCGAAAACCGTGACCTTGGCATCAGGAGCAAGCCGGGCGGCCGCCGACAGCCCGGCAATACCACCGCCGATGACGGCGACGCGCATCACGCTTCTTCGGTGCGGTCGTTATAGGGCGGAGGCGTAGGTGTCAGGGCCGAGATCCTTGCATAGAGCTCGTCGCTCATGTCGAAACCGATCGCGTTGAGCGATGGACGCAACTGCTCGACCGAGCGCCCCGAGATGATGGGCCCCCAGACACCCGGATTCCGTGCCACCCAGGCGACGGCCAGGGTAGCGGCATCGGTGCCCAATTCCGCCGCGAGATCGTTCAACCCCCGCGCCGCCTCGAACATCCAGGCATCGGAATAGCGGCGCGCGTACATCTGGTCATCGCGAATTCGACCGCCATCGCCCCGCGCGTACTTGCCGGTCAGCAACCCGCCGCCCAAAGGCGAATAGGGGCAGACGGCAAAACCCTCGCTGGCCGCCATCGGCAGCAACTCGATCTCGGCGGTGCGTTTGACGAGGTTGTACATCGGCTGAAGCACGTGGATGTCAAATCCCATGCTCCGCGCGATACCGCGCGCCTTCATCGTGGCCCAGGCCGAATGGTTCGACAGACCCACATGGCGCACCGCGCCCGCTTCCACGTAAGGGCGCACCGCCTCCAGCGAGACCTCAAGCGGCGTCACAGGGTCCGGCTGATGGATGTAGAGCAGGTCCACGGTCTCTTGTCCCAGCCGCTTCCGGCTTTCGGTGAACTCGCGGTCGATGACCTCTTTCGTGGCGGTCTTGCCGTTGGCCGCCTTTGTCGCGATGAACACATTGTCACGTTCGCCGCCCACCAGACGGCCGAGAATCTGCTCGGACGCACCGCTGGTATAGGCCCATGCCGTATCGAAGAAATTGATGCCTGCCTCGCGGCAGGCGGCGTACATGGCGCCGCTCTCGGTCTCGTCCGCCTTGCCGCCGAACTGCATGGTTCCAAAACTGAACCGGCTGACATTTTGCCCGCTGATCGTCTTCATATCCCCTCCCGATGTCTCTTTCTGCAACTAGGCACATCCAAACCCGGAAAAGTCAAAGGCCGCCCGACGGCGGCCTTCGCTCAGTTTGGTATCGGGTATCAGTTCGGGATGTCGCCCGTCAGACCTTCGACATAGAAGTTCATGCCCGCAAGCGTGCCGTCATCCGCGATTTCGCCCTCGGCCAACCAGGCTGACCCGTCCTGCTTGTTCAAGGGGCCAGTGAACGGATGGTAGGAGCCATTGGCTATCGCCTCCTTCATCGCCAAAGCTTCCGCTTTGACATCGTCTGGCACCGCACTGGAGATCTCACCGATTCCAACCATGCCAGGACCGATCCCGTCCCAAGTAGCCTTGCTTTCCCAAGTACCGTCCATAACCGCCTGCACACGGGCAATGTAATAAGGCGCCCAGTCGTCGATGATTGAGGAGACCCTCGGCATAGGCGCATACTCGGACATGTCCGAGGCCTGTCCAAATGTGATGACATTCCCCTTTGCCTGAGCTGCAGCATGAGGCGCAGTAGTGTCGGTGTGCTGGAGAATAACGTCCGCACCCTGTTCAATTAGAGCATTTGCGGCGTCGGCTTCCTTACCCGGATCAAGCCAAGTAAATGCCCAAATCACCGCGAACTCGACATCTGGGTTCGCCTTCTTGGCGTGGATATAAGCACTGTTGATGCCCCGGATCACCTCCGGAATCGGGAAGGACGCAATGTAACCGATCTTGTTGGTCTTCGTCATCTTTCCGGCAATATGGCCCTGGATTGCGCGACCCTCGTAAAAACGTGCCGAATAATTCGACACGTTGTCGGCCAACTTGTATCCAGTTGCGTGCTCAAACTTCACATCGGGAAATTTGGCTGCAACATTTATGGTCGGATCCATGTAGCCGAAGGATGTGGTGAAGATGATATCGGCACCTTGAAGCGCCATCTGCGTCATGGCCCGCTCAGAATCGGCTCCCTCCTGCACGCTCTCTTGATAGACAAGTTCCACCTTGTCTCCAAAATGCTCGGCCATCTGGGTGGCCGAATGGTGGTGCGCCTGGGTCCAGCCCCCATCGTTGATCGGACCGACATAGATGAAACCGACCTTGACCGGCCCGTCACCGTGGCTTCCGCCGAAGGCGGCGGTCGCCATGGCAGCGGCAGCGACCGTGGCCAGGAATGTACGTTTTTTCATGTTTCAGGTTCTCCCCATTGGTAAACACAGACAGCCTCAATTTGAGGCATGGAAGGATCGTCCAAGCGATGCCGGCGCGTTAGCCGCGGCCCGGCGCTTGTCGGACGAGATGATGACCAGCACAAGGATGGTTATCAGGTACGGCGACATGGACAAGAGTTCGACGGGAATGGCAAACCCCGCCGCTTGCAGGTTCAACTGCAAGACGGTGACACCGCCGAAAAGATAGGCGCCCAGCAAAACCCGCCACGCCTTCCACGACGCGAAGACGACGATCGCCAGAGCAATCCAGCCACGCCCCGCGGTGATGCCTTCGGTCCATTGCGGCACGATCACCAAGCTCATGAAAGCGCCGCCGAGTCCGGCGCAAGCTCCCCCAAAAGCAATTGCGGCAAAGCGCGTGCCGATTACCGAATAGCCAAGAGCGTGGGCAGCATCGTGGTTCTCCCCGATAGCCCGAAGGATCAAGCCTGAACGAGAAAACCGCAGGAACCACCAGACTCCCAAAACCAGAGCGAGAGACACATAGACCATCCCATTCTGATGAAACAAGATTGGGCCGATAATCGGCAGTTCACTCAATCCAAGAAACTCCAAACGTTGCAGTGAGGGCGGGCGCATCCCGACGTATTCTTGCCCCATCAGCGAGGACACGCCCAGACCGAAAAGGGTCAGGCCAAGACCCGTCGCCACCTGGTTTGACAGCAGAAGCTGGGTCAGCACGCCGAACAGAAGCGCAAGTATCGCCGCCCCTGCCGCCGCCGCGACGAAGCCCAGGGCGGGCGAGCCGCTTTCCACGGCGACGATGAAGCCACTGATCGCGCCCACGATCATCATGCCTTCGACGCCAAGGTTAAGAACGCCCGAGCGCTCCACCACCAGTTCGCCCATCGCCGCCAGCAGGATCGGAGTCGAGGCGACCATCAGCGAGGCAAGCAAAAGGACGGGATTGATTGATCCGAAATCCATTATGCGTGGGCCTCCCGCCCGAGTTTGATGCGGAAGTTCGTCAGCACATCGAATGCCAGCAGGAAAAACAGCAGCATGCCCTGGAACGCCTGGATTGCTGCAGCGGGCAGGCCCAGCGTCGCCTGGGCCGCTTCGCCACCGATATAAGTCAGGGCCATCAAGAGACCCGCCAGAAGAATGCCGACAGGATGCAAACGGCCCAGAAAGGCCACGATGATCGCGGTGAAGCCGTAGCCGACGTTGAAATCGATGCTGATCTGTCCGGCCGGTCCCGCCACCTCGAACACGCCCGCCAGCCCCGCCAGCGCGCCGGAGAGGCCCAGACAGAACAGGATCAGCCGCGTCGGGTTCACGCCCGCGAAACGCGCCGCGCGGGGGCTTTGGCCCGCCAGCCGGATGTTGAACCCCATGATGTGGCGCGACAGCAGGATGTACCCCAGGATCACCGCGATAAACGCTGCGACGACGCCCCAGTGCATGCCCCAGCCCGCGATCAGTTCATTGTTCGCGGCGCTGTCATACTGCCGCAGGTTCCGCGACCCCGGAAATCCGGCACCGTCGGGGTTCCGCAAGGGCCCCAGCGCCGTCCAGGCCAGGATCTGCTCGGCCACGTAGACCAAAAGCAGCGAGACAAGGATCTCGTTGGTGTTGAACTTCGTCCGAAGGATGCCCGGGATCATCGCCCACAGGTACCCGCCAAGCGCACCCGCAAGGATCATCAGCGGAAAGATTAGCCAGCGCGCCTCCATCGGATAGAACGCCAGCCCCACCGCCGCGCCACAGATCGCGCCGATGATATACTGGCCCTCGGCGCCGATGTTCCAGATACCCGCCCGGAAGCCCATCGCCAGGCCGACCGCGATCAGGATCAGCGGCCCGGCCTTCACCAGAAGCTGGCCGCGATAGTAAAAGGCGAATTCGCCAAAGACCGGATCCCAGAAGATGGTGCGAATGGCCACCAAGGGGTCCGTGCCCAGCGCCCCGAACAGAAGCCCCCCTGCGATCATCGTCGTCAGAACGGCGACCACCGGCGTCGCCCAGGACCATGCGCGGGACGGCTGCGGGCGTTTCTCCAGCCGGATCATGACGTGGCCTCCTCGTGGATATGCGCCACTTCCATGCCGTGGGCGCCGCCCAGCATCAGGCCGATCTCGTCGATCGTCAGGCCCGCTGCGGGGCGCGGATCACTGAGCCGCCCCTCGTTCAGCGCGGCGAAGCGGGTGGAAATCTCCATCAGTTCGTCAAGGTCCTGGCTGATCACGATGACCGCGGCCCCATCCGCCGCAAGATCGAGAAGCGCCTGCCGGATCGCTGCCGCTGCGCTGGCGTCCACGCCCCATGTCGGCTGGTTGACGACCAGAACATCGGGTTTCTGAAGGATCTCGCGCCCGATCACGAATTTCTGCAGGTTGCCGCCCGACAGCGACCGCGCCGCGTTGCCCGGGCCGGGAGTGCGCACGTCGAACGCGGAAATCACCTCTTCGGCAAAGCCCTTCGCCTTGCCCCAGTCGACAAACCCGTTGGAAACGATGCCCTTCCTGACCCATCCCGAAAGAACCGCGTTCTCGGTCAGGCTCATGTCCGGCGCTGCGGCATGTCCCAAGCGTTCCTCCGGCGCGGCCAAAAGACCAAGCGCACGCCGATCGTTCGGGCCAAGCGCACCGACACCCCGACCGTTCAGCTGCACCGCGTCCGGCGCGGTGCGCGTCTCGCCCGAGAGCACGGCCAGCAATTCGTCCTGGCCGTTTCCGGCAACCCCACCGATGCCCAGAACCTCGCCCTTCCGCACCTCGATCGAGACGTTCTTCAAAGATGTCCCGAACGGGTTCGACGAGGCGGCCGAAAGACCCGAGATCGACAAGGCCACTTCGCCCAGTTGATGGGCGGCGGCGGTCGGAGTTTTGAGTTCGATGCCGACCATCATCTCGGCCAGTTCGCGTGCCGACTTCTCGCGCGGGTTACAGGACCCGACAACCTTGCCCAGCCGCAGGATCGTCGCGCCCTGGCAAAGGGCGCGAATTTCCTCGAGTTTGTGACTGATATAAAGGATCGACGTGCCTTCGTCCTGAAGCTTCCTCAGCGTCTCGAACAGGATGTCCACCTCCTGTGGCGTCAGAACACTGGTCGGCTCGTCCATGATCAGAAGCTTCGGGTCCTGCAGCAGGCATCGGATGATCTCGACACGCTGCCGCTCGCCCGCCGACAGATCGCCGACAAGCCGCGACGGGTCCAACGGCAGGCCATATGTTTCGCTGACCTCGCGAATGCTCTTCGCCAGCTCCCGCATGGGCGGCGGGTTCTCCATTCCCAATGCCACATTCTCGGCTACGTCCAGCGCCTCGAACAGGCTGAAATGCTGGAACACCATCGCGATGCCCGTCTGCCGCGCTTCGTGCGGGCTGCCGGGTGCATAAGGCGCGCCACCAAAGCTCATACGCCCTTCGTCCGGCTTCACAAGGCCATAGACCATCTTCACAAGAGTGGACTTGCCAGCGCCGTTCTCGCCCAGAAGCGCATGAACCTCGCCGGGTCCCACGGAAAACGATACGTCGTCATTGGCGACAACGCCGGGGTAAGCCTTCCGCAAGCCCTCGACGGCAAGGAGCGGCGCGCTCATGCCCTGTTCCCGATCATTGTTTGTCCCCCTGTTTCGTTCCGAACGATATCAGCCGCCACACCCAGTGCAATCGCCTGCGGGTGCTTTCCCAGCGCCGGCTCTCCGATCGGACAGACAATTCGCGCTATCTGCGCTTCGGAATGCCCCAACGCCGACAGCCGGGAGCGGAACCGCGCCCATTTCGTCGCCGACCCGATCAGGCCGAGAGACCGGAAAGGCCGGGCGAGAATACGATGGCAAAGCTCGAGATCGATGGCATGCGAGTATGTCAGCACCAGATGCTCCGCATGAGCAGGCGAAAGCGTCACTAAATCAGGCGGATTCGCAGCGATCAGTGTTTCTACGCCTGCCGGAATTTGCTCGGGAAACCGGTCATGGCCGCTGTCGGCCCAGCGAATTTCCAGATCAGGCAGCGGGGCCAGAACCTGAACGATGGCCCGGCCCACATGCCCCGCGCCCCAAACCCAGATCTGCCGGCTGGCCTGCTGCACCGGCTCGACCATCCAGCCGCCGATCACACCGGCCTCGGGTCGCTGCCCAAGGCCCCGGGCATCGGCCAGCACCCGCGACACCGCAAGGGGCATTGCCCCGGAACGGCCCGGAAGCGGCCTTGCCACGACGTCGCCCGTTATGTCCGCAACCCGCGCCGCATTCCAAACCTCGGTCAGCACGGCAACCGAACCGCCGCAGCACTGGCCAAGCGCCGGCCCAAGCGGCATCCGGTCCAGCCGGTCCGTTCCCGTCGACAGAACCTCGCGTGCGCGCGCGATCGCTTCGAACTCCAGCGCCCCACCGCCAATCGTGCCTTCCACGGCATCCGCCGTCACCAGCATGGACGCCCCGACTTCGCGCGGAACCGACCCCCGGGTCTCCGCCACGACGATCCGGGCAACCCGACCAACCTTGGTCAAATCGGCAATCCGGTCCAGCTGGAAACTCATGCCCTGACCCGCCGGATCGCTTCGAGCACATGTTCCGCAGTCGCCGGCGCCTCTAGGTCGGGATAGCCACCGCCGCAAGATGCAACGGCGTCGGACAGCGCCATCAGCGCCGAAATCCCCAGCATGAAGGGCGGTTCCCCTACCGCCTTCGACCGATAAATCGTGTCCTCCCGGTTCTCGCCGTCCCAGAGCGCGACGTTGAACACCTCTGGCCGGTCGGAACAGGCGGGTATCTTGTAGGTCGAAGGCGCATGGGTGCGCAGACGACCCTTGTCATCCCAGACCAGTTCCTCGGTCGTCAGCCAGCCGGCACCCTGCACATAGCCGCCTTCAATCTGGCCGATGTCGATCGCCGGGTTCAGCGACGCACCGCAGTCATGCAGGATGTCGGCCCTGAGTATCCTGTTCTCGCCGGTCAGCGTGTCGATCACCACTTCGGTCACCGCCGCGCCATAGGCGAAATAGAAGAACGGCCGGCCCTCGCCCTTGATCCGGTCCCAGACGATCTTGGGCGTGGCATAAAAACCCGTCGAAGACAGGCTGATCCGCGCCATGTAGGCGTCGCGCACGACATCCTCGAAGGTCAGGCTTTCGCCGCCCACATGCACCATCCCATCCTCGAACCGAACACTTGCGGCGTCGGTTTGCGCGCGACCCGCCACGAACTCGGCCAGACGGTCGCGGATCGTGTCACAGGCGGCCTTCACCGCCATGCCGTTCAGGTCCGAACCCGAAGAGGCCGCAGTCGCGGACGTGTTCGGTACCTTGGCTGTATCCGTCGCGGTGATCTTGACCCTCGAGACGTCGACACCGAACCGCGCGGCCGCCACCTGCGCCACCTTCTGGAACAGTCCTTGTCCCATCTCGGTGCCGCCGTGGTTCATATGAATCGACCCGTCCTGGTACACATGCACCAGCGCACCGGCCTGGTTCAGATGGGTCAGCGTGAACGAGATCCCGAACTTCACCGGAGTGAAGGCGATGCCTTTCTTCAGGATGTCATTCCGGGCGTTCCACTCTGAAACTTCTGCTTTTCGCCTGTAATAGTCACTGTTTTCCACCAGCTGGTCGGTCAGCTCGTGCAGAATGAAGTCTTCGACCGGCATGTGGTAGGGCGTTGTCTGCGGACCGATCTCTTCAGGCTTCGGAGAGTGCTTTCCGCCATAGCGATGCCCCGTCCCGGCACCCATCTTCTCGGCCCCGCGATAGTAATTCAGGCGCCGCACCTCCAGCGGATCGCGCCCGACGGCGTGGGCAACGTGGTCCAGAACGCGCTCGATCCCCAGCATCCCCTGCGGCCCGCCAAATCCGCGATAGGCCGTCGCGGACTGTGTATTGGTTTTCAGGCGATGCGATTCGATCCGCATGTTCGGAATATGGTAGGCGTTGTCAGCGTGCAGCATCGCCCGGTCGGCCACAGGCAAAGACAGGTCCATCGACCAGCCGCAACGGCAAAGCTGAAGGAATTCGACCCCAGCAATCTGCCCCTCGCCATCGAACCCGACACGATAGTCGATGCGGAAATCATGACGCTTGCCGGTGATAACCATATCGTCGTCGCGGTCATAGCGCATCGAGGCGGGACGCCCTGTCAAAGCCGCCACCACCGCGCAGGACACCGCCAGCGCATTGCCCTGGCTTTCCTTCCCGCCGAACCCGCCGCCCATGCGGCGCACCTCGACCCGCACGGCGTTCATATGAGTGCCCAGCGCCTCGGCCACCTTGTGCTGTATCTCGGTCGGATGCTGGGACGAGGAATGGACGATCATGTCGCCGCCTTCCTGCGGCAGAGCAACGGCAGCCTGGCTTTCCAGATAGAAATGCTCCTGCCCGCCCATGTCGATCGAACCTGCAATCACATTTTGCGAGGTATCGATGGCCGACGCCGCATCACCCTTCTGATAAATGCGCGGACCTTCCTCGAACCGGCTGTTCGCGGCCAGCGCCTCGTCCAGGGTCAGGATCGCAGGCAGTTCCTCGTACCGGATCTTCGCCAGCCGGGCAGCCTTGCGCGCCTGAAGATGCGTCTCGGCGGCCACCAAGAATACCGGCTGGCCAACGTAATGCACCGTTCCCTCCGCCAGCATCGGTTCAGGCGAGGGCGAGGGCGAGACGTCATTCTCGTGCGGCAGATCGTCGGCGGTCAGAACCGCGACGACCCCCGGCGCGGCGCGAACGGCCTCGAGGTCCATCGAGACGATCCGCCCGTGCGCCACTTCACTCAGCCCGAAGGCCAGGTGCAGCGCGTTTGCGGGAAGGGGGATGTCATCGACATACCGTGCCTGCCCGGTGACATGCAGCGGCGCGGCGTCGTGCGGCAGGGGTTTCGTGACGCTCATGCCCGAACCTCCCGTACACTGACGCTGCGGCCAGAAAGCTCGTGGAAATACCGAACCAGCATGTTCCCCGCCGTCTCCAGCCGGTACCCGGCGCTGGCCCGCATGTCCGTCATGGGTGTGAAATCGTCACTAAACCTGGGCAAAACGGCCTCTATGGTCGCCTGTGTCCAGGGTTTGCCGATCAGGCCCTCTTCGACAGAAGCGGCGCGCCTTGGGATACCCGCCATGCCACCGAAGGCGATCCGCGCGGCCTTTACCACACTATCCGCGACGGTCACGTTGAAAGCACCGCAAACGGCCGAGATATCCTGATCGAACCGCTTCGACAGCTTGTAGACCCGCAACGCAGACGCGCTCTTGGGCATCGTCACCGCCTCGACGAACTCCCCCGGCTGGCGGTCCTGCTTGCCATACTCCAGGAAGTACGCCTCGATCGGCATCTCGCGACGAGCGGCTCCCTTCCTTAGATGCAGCGTTGCGCCTAGCGCGATCAGCGCCGGCGGGTTGTCCCCGATGGGTGAACCGTTGGCAATGTTGCCGCCGATGGTCGCCGCCTGCCGCACCTGCTCCGATCCGTAACGGCGCACCATCTCGGCATAAGACGGATGGTGCTCCCGCAAGACCGGTAGAAGCTCGGCCATGGTGACACCTGCGCCGATCCGCAGAGTTTCACCTGCGTCTTCGATGACCTGAAGCTCCTGGCAGCGGTTCAGAAAGGCCATCTCGCCCAGATCCCGCAACCCCTTCGTCACCCAAAGCCCGACATCCGTAGCGCCCGCGATCAGCGTTGCCTCCGGATGCGCCTCGTACCAGGCCGCCAGTTCATCCAACGAGGACGGCGCAAAGGAAACAGTCTCTGTTTCAGGCGTTTCGTCCACCATCCAGGCAGGAATCGCCTCCGAAGACGCTGCCTCTGCAGCCCGGACAATCGGCGCATAGCCGGTGCATCGGCACAGGTTTCCGGCCAGAACATCGTCATGGTCCGTACGCCCGTTCAGATGACCCACAGCCATCGACACCACGAATCCCGGCGTGCAGAATCCGCACTGGCTGCCGTGTTTCTCGACCATTGCCGCCTGAACGGGATGAAGTTCGCCCCCCGGCCCGGAGATACCTTCGACTGTCCGGACCGCGCGACCATGCAACTGGGGCAGGAAAAGAATGCAGGCGTTCAGGGCCTTCGCCCCCCCGGCATCGGTCACCATCACCGTACAGGCGCCACAGTCGCCCTCGTTGCAACCTTCCTTCGTTCCTGTCAGCCCGCGATCTTCGCGTAGCCAGTCCAGCAGCGTTCGTGTCGGCGGGGTGTCCACCTCCACAGTTTCCCCATTCAGAGAAAACCTGACTTTCATGAAGAGTCCTGCCGCCTTACCCGAAAGGATCAGCCCAATGCGCGCCGTCGATGCGGCGTAGAGAGCGCGCAGCCTTTTTCTGAACACCAATCAAAGCGCGAAGCGGAAAACTTTTCAAGTCTTTCCGAACACGCGCGAAAACGTGATCGGAGAATCGTCATAACGCGCTACCCTCTGACTCACGCATTCAAAGGAGACGCTTTCAATGAACCGAATGACCGCCAAGGACTTCGACCAGGAACTTCTGGACCTTTACGACTACTATGCTCACGGCAAGATCACGAAACGCCAGTTTCTGGATCGCGCCGGCAAGTTCGCCGTCGGTGGGGTGACGGCGATGGCGCTGCTGGAGATGCTCAGCCCGAACTATGCGCTGGCCCAGCAGATCAGCTTCAACGACCCCGATATCGTGCCGGAGTACATCACCTACCCATCTCCGGGCGGGACCGGCGACGTCAGGGGATATCTCGTGAAGCCGGCGAATGCGCCCGAGAAACTTCCGGCCGTTCTCGTCATCCACGAGAACCGTGGCCTGAATCCGTATATTGAAGATGTGGCGCGCCGCGTCGCCAAGGCCGGCTTCATGGCGCTGGCCCCTGATGGGCTAACGTCGGTCGGCGGCTATCCCGGCAATGATGCCGAAGGGCGCGAACTGCAGCGTACCGTGGACGGTGAGCAATTGATGAATGACTTCTTCAACGGCTTCGAACACCTTCTGAATCGTGACGATTCAACGGGAAAATGCGGCGCGGTCGGATTCTGCTATGGCGGCGGCGTCTGCAACGCGCTGGCCGTGGCCTTCCCCGAGATGTCGGCCTCGGTGCCATTCTATGGCCGTCAGGCCGCCGCCGAGGATGTACCTAAGATCCAGGCTCCGCTTCTTCTCCAATACGCCGCCCTCGACGAACGGATCAACGAAGGCTGGCCAGCCTACGAAGCGGCTCTCAAGGCCAATAACAAGACCTTCGAGGCTAATATCTATCCGAACGTGAACCACGGCTTCCACAACGATTCCACCCCGCGCTACGACGAAGCCGCGGCGAACCTGGCATGGGATCGGACCATTGCCTGGTTCAACCAGTACCTGACCTGACCGCATTCGCCCGTGCCGGGCTCCCCGGCACGGACCTGCGGACGCCTTTGTCACATTGACGGGAACGCGACGGATCGGCACGCTGAGACATCAGCAGGGGTCAGGATGCGAATAACGCCCATCTCATTTCTTTGCGCGGCTTGTATCTTCGCCTCGGGCGCAGTCGCGCAGACCCCGGAGAACTGCGAGGAATGGCCAGAGGTTCCGGACAAGCTCATCACCGACCTCACGGCCTGGATCGCCATTCACACGATGTACGACGTCAGCGAGTTGTATCGCTCGCCACCCGAGATCGCGTTCTGCAGCGTCGGTGACTGGATCGAGTACGAAGAGACCGACCTGCGGGTCGAACCGGAACTTAGGGCAGCCTACAACCATCCTTCCGACACCGTGTATCTCGTCCTGCCTTGGTCGGCGGACAATCCCTATGACAGGTCAGTACTGCTGCATGAGCTGATTCACGATGTGCAACTGGCCAACCGCGACTGGCCCTGCGTCGGAGCGCCGGAGCTGGAAGCCTATACGCTTCAGGCCGAATACCTGAGTGGCTACGGGATCGACGCCGGCTTTGACTGGCGATCGATCTTCCTTTTGTCACTCTGCCCCTAGCGCGCTTAGCCCCAGGTCGGGTGAAACTTGCCCGCGGGCGACAGGGTGAAGATCTCGACGCCCGTCTCGGTCACGCCGACCGAATGCTCGAACTGCGCGGACAATGACTTGTCCCGCGTCACGGCTGTCCAGTCATCGGCCAGAACCTTGGTTTCGGGACGACCGAGATTCACCATCGGCTCGATGGTGAAGAACATGCCCGGCTCCAGAACCGCCCCGGTGCCGGGACGCCCATAGTGCAGCACGTTCGGCGGCGCGTGGAACACACGACCCAGTCCGTGTCCGCAAAAATCGCGAACCACGCTCATCCGTTGCGCCTCGACATAGGCCTGGATGGCATGGCCGATATCGCCAAAGGTATTTCCCGGCCTGACCGCCTCGATTCCCTTGAAAAGCGCGTCGTGCGTCACCTGGATCAGCCGCTCGGCCTTCCGGGACAGCTTGCCGGCGACGTACATCCGGCTTGTGTCTCCAAACCAGCCGTCGACGATGACGGTGACATCGACGTTCAGGATATCGCCATCCTGCAGCCGCTTCTCGCCGGGAATGCCATGGCAGACGACGTGGTTCACGCTAATGCAACTGGCGTGCTGATAGCCCTTGTACCCGATCGTCGCGCTGACCGCTTCGGCGTCCTTCACCATCCGCTCGATCTCGGCGTCGATCTCGCCGGTCGAGACTCCGGGTACGATCATCGCGGCGATATCGTCCAGGATGCGCGCAGCCAGTTCGCCGGCGCGATGCATGCCAGCGAAATCCTCGGGTTCATAAATGCGGATGCCGTCCTTGGTCAGTCGGCCCTTGGTGCGATCGTCCACGCAGGTTCCTTTCTTTCCGACCGCGATATAGGCCGTTCTGACCCAAATCGCCATAGTGCGTGACCAGCTATCTACCCATGAAACGGCATCTCTGGCCCCAAGGTCACAGCCTCGGTCGTGATATGGGTGCCGAAGACCATCACCTCGACCCCCGCGTCCCGCGCCCGGTCAAAGGCGACGCCGTAGCCGGGGTCAAGATCGCGCGCCAACGAGAAACGCGCGCAATCGGTCCTTTGCACGAGATAGAGCATGACCGCGCGATGCCCCGCCGCCACCATATCGGCCAATTCGTCCAGATGCCGGGCCCCGCGTGCGGTCACGCAATCGGGGAACTCGGCCAGGTCGCCGTCGCGCCGCAGATGCGCGTTCTTCACCTCGACATAGACAGCTGCATGCTCCCCGCCGCTCAACAGGAAATCGACCCGGCTTTTCTGGCCATACTTCACCTCTGCCTGCACGGTCTCATAGGCACCCAGCCCCGGCACTTGCCGCGCCTCCAACGCCTCGCGCACCACCCGGTTCGGGACACCAGTATCGATACCGGCCAGATGACCGCCCTCCAGTTCGGCCAGTCTCCAGCCGTATTTCAACTTTTTTCGCGGATCGTCGTTCGGCTCCAGCCAGATGCGCATGCCGGAGGCGTCCAGCCCAAGCATCGCGCCCGGGTTCGGACAATGCGCAGTAACCTCGCGCCCGCTGCCCTCCAGAACAACGTCGGCGAGAAATCTTTTATAGCGCCGGACCAGCCGCGCCGGGACCAAAGGGGTTGGAAACCGCATGATCGCCGCCCTATACCGCAATGACAAAGGGAACAAGGATGCGAACATGACGAATCCCACCGCGGCCATGCTTGTGATCGGCGACGAGATCCTCTCGGGCCGGACCCGGGATGCGAACATGCATCACCTTGCCGGCTGTCTGACCGAGGCCGGGATCGACCTCAAGGAGGTTCGGATCGTCTCGGATGATCGCGACGCCATCATCGCGGCGGTCAAGGCGCTTTCGGAAACATACGAGCAGGTTTTCACCTCGGGCGGCATCGGCCCGACCCATGATGACATCACCGCCGATTGTATCGCCGCCGCCTTCGGCGCAGGGATCGGCGTGCGCGACGACGCGCGAGCGATCCTCCAGGCGCATTACGACCGGCAGGGGCTGGAATTCAACGAGGCGCGTATGCGCATGGCCCGCATCCCCGACGGCGCGACCCTGATCGAGAACCCGGTGTCGGCCGCACCCGGCTTCACAATCGCCAATGTTCACGTCATGGCGGGCGTGCCCAGCGTGTTTCAGGCCATGGTCGCCTCGGTCCTGCCCACCCTGACCGGTGGAGAACCGCTGACCTCGGCAACCGTCAGGATCGACCGTGGCGAAGGCGATATCGCCGGTCCGCTGACGGCCCTCGCGGCCGAGCTTCCCGAAGTCAGCTTTGGTTCGTACCCATTCATCCGCGACGGCAGGTACGGCGCGAACATCGTCGTCCGCGGCACTCCCGCTGCAGCAGTGGAAGCAGCCGTCGAGCGGCTCTGCGCACTCTTTCCGGAAGCCATCCGGTGAAGACACCGGAGCCCCACCAGTTGTTCGGCGTGCTCGACGCCACTTGGCCCCCCGCCCGGTTCATTTCACTTGGTCCCTGGACCTTGCGCGAGGGAAAGGGCGGCGGGCAGCGCGTATCGGCGGCAACTGCGAGTTCCCCTTTGTCAGAGACTGATATCGTCCTTGCCGAAGCAGGGATGCGCGACCTCGGGCAACCTGCGATCTTCATGATCCGCCCGGAGGACACCGCTCTCGATGACTGGCTCTCCGCCCGGAGCTATCGAGTCGTCGACCCGGTTACCGTTTATGCCGCGCCAACCGAAATCCTTGCGCGGGAACTGCCCCTCACCACCACCACACCGATCTGGCCGCCTCTGGCGATTCAGCGCGAGATATGGCGGCAAGGCGGCGTGAACGACGCGCGGATTGCCGTCATGGAGCGTGCCGAAACCGCCAAGACCGCCCTGCTTGGCCGCACCGGTGACAGCCCTGCTGGCGTTGCCTATGTGGGCATCAAGGACGGGATCGCCATGCTTCACGCTTTGGAAGTGACGCCCGCGCATCGTCGAGCGGGGCTTGGAACCGCGCTGCTGCACGGTGCCGCGAACTGGGCGCGGACTCAGGGCGCCGCTTGGCTAACGCTGATCGTGACGCAGTCGAACGCACCGGCGAACGGCTTGTACCGCAGACTGTCGATGACACCCGTCACCGGGTATCATTACCGCCGTCTTCCGGAAGACACGGCATGAGAGCACTGGCCGCCCTTATCGTCCTGCTGATCCCCGCCGCCGCCGCTGCACTGGATCTGACCGTTCCGGGCGCGGTCAGCGTTCGCAGTGAAACGCTCCCGGCCGGGCGGATTCTGCTTCCCGAGGCGCCTTGGTCGCCCGATGCCGGGCCCATCGTTGCCGAAGGGCGGATCACCCGCGAAGTCCTACGGGTCCCGAACACGGCGCGCACGTCGCTGCAGCTGGTTGATGGCTTGCGTCAAGTACTTGAAGAAGAGGGATATTCCGAAGTTTTCGGGTGCACCGATTCCAACTGCGGCGGTTTCGACTTCCGGTTCCAGCTGGATATCCTTGGCGAACCCGACATGTTCGTCGATCTGGGTGATTATGTGTATCTGCTGATGCGAACCGCCGACTCCGAGGTTCAGCCTCATACAGTCGCGCTCGTGGCATCGCGCTCACAGTCGACCGGTTTCGTACATGTCACGACAGTGTCAGAGGCTGAGGCCATGCCCCTTCCCGAGACCCAGCCCGAAGAACCAAGCCCACCCGCAGAAGAGAAAGATGATCTGATCGGCAGACTGATCGAAAAGGGTCACACGGTCCTGCCGGGTCTAGATTTCGGCAGCGGGTCGGCCGATCTTGGTGACGGTTCTTACCCATCGCTGGAACTCTTGGCCGAATGGCTTTCTGAAAACCCGACCGCCCGGGTAGTTCTGGTGGGGCACACCGATTCCGTCGGCTCTCTCGAAGCGAACACGGCCCTTTCGCGCCAGCGCGCCGGATCGGTGGCCCGGTTCCTTGTCGAACGACTGGGCGCCGAAAGCAGGCAAATACAATCCTCCGGTGCGGGCTTCCTGTCACCGGTTGCTTCGAACCTCACCGAGGATGGTCGGGCGGCGAACCGGCGGGTAGAGGTCGTGCTCCTGTCGCTGGACGAATGACGCACCTCAGTCGAACGGGTAAAGAGCTTCGATAGCAACATCCGCGATCTGCGGCAGACCGGCCGCATCCATCACGTGAATGCCTTCGATGACGGTCAGCATGGCCATGGCCGCTCCTCGAGGATCGGGTTCATCCGCCGGCATGCGGTCTGCCAGCCACGCGACATAACCTTCGATGATACCCGCAGCCATCTCGCGATGGGCTTGCTCGCCAAGGGCGGCCGTCGCCACCACCTCGCGCCACAACCGGATATAGGCCGCAACAACCGGCGAGCGCACAACGGCAAGTACCTCGTTCAGAAGCATTTTCTTGTCCGACGTTTGCCGCAGGGGCAATGCGGCATCCAGCTTGACGGTCAGGTCAGCGGCAATTGTCACCAGAAGCTCGGCCACAAGCCGATCCTTCGATCCAAAATGGTAGATCAGCATCCTGTCGCTTGTACCAGCCGCCTTCGCCAAGGGCCGCAGGCTGGCCGATGTCAGCCCGTGGTCAAGCACATGCGCGGCCATGGACCGCAACTGTCTTTTCCTGGTGTCTTCCGAGCGCGACATGAATCGGTTGTAGCGTCTGCTACAAAATTGTAAATGTAGCGAGTGCTACAGATTCGGGGGAAGCACTGTGTTTGACGTCATTCCATTCTTCGGGGCCGCGCTGGCCCTCGGATATCTTCTCTACTCGGCGACCAACGAAACGATACGCATCGCGTGGCAGGTCCCTGCCGCTGTCTGCGGTCTTTTTCTCGCTTGGTCGCTTTTTGCCGTAGTGACAGAGGGGCCGCTGGGCTTCTGGGCGATCCACACCGGAAGCGCATGGGCGAACCAGGTCTGGTTCGATCTGCTGATCGCGATCACTCTGGTCTGGACGGTCCTGCTTCCAAAGGCTCGCAACCTGGGCATGCGCCCCCTGCCATGGGCAATCCTGATCCTTTGCACGGGATGCATCGGCGCCTCGGCGATGTTCGCGCGCGTCCTCTGGCTCGAAAAGCGCGGCGAAAGCGTCCCGGCATGAAAAAAGGGCGCCCGATCCTGGGCGCCCTGTAGTTGTTTGAACCGAGGGAAAGTCACTCGAACGACGAACCGAATTTCACCATGCGTCCGGGCCCTTGTCCGCGAAGGAATGAACCAGGAAGTCGATAAAGGCGCGAACCTTCGGCTGGGTGAAGCGACCCGGCGGATAGACCGCGAAGATGCCCTGGGTCTCGATCGGAAGCTCAGGGATGGCTTCCTGGACAAGGCCCTGCTCCATTGCCTCGGCGTAAAGGAACGACGGCAGGTAGGCGATGCCGAGGCCCGCGATCGCCGCATTCAGCAGCGACTGACCATCGTTCACCGTCAGCCAGCCGGCCGTGCGCACCTGGCGCTTTTCGCCCGAAGGCGCGGTCAGCTTCCAGACGTTGCCGGAGGAGTTGTTCGAGTAATGCAGAAGCTTGTGCTCGTTAAGATCGTCGATCTTCTGCGGGCGCCCGTACTTCTTGAAGTAGTCCGGGCTGGCGATCATGCGGCGGTTCGTCTCGCACAGCTTGCGCGCACGCAGCGTCGAGTCTTCCAGTTCGCCGATCCGGATCGCAAGGTCGAACCCTTCAGAGATCAGCTCCACATAGCGGTTGTTCAGTACCATGTTCACCGTGATGTCCGGGAATTCCTGCAGGAATTCACCAAGAACGGGCGACAGGTGATTTACGCCGAAATCCGTGGCCACCGAGATGCGCAAGAGCCCCGAGGGCGCGGATTGCATCGAGGTCACAAGCGCATCGGCTTCGCCGGCATCGTTAAGTACGCGGCGGGCGCGATCATAATACGCCAGTCCGATCTCCGTCGGAGATACGCGGCGCGTGGTGCGGTTCAACAGCCGTGCGCCAAGACGGGCTTCCAGCGAAGAGACGTGCTTTGACACGGCAGACTTCGAAATACCCATCTTCTTGGCAGCATCTGTGAACCCACCCTGATCCACGACGGTTGCGAACGCTTCCATTTCCGTCAGTCGGTCCATCAGGTCTCTTTTCCCTCGTCAGTGCCCCCGAGGCCTGCCTGTTGTGCAGGTGAAATCGGGCAAGATTGCGGAAAGACCCCGACAATTACCCGGTTTTATCGGGATTGTTTTGAGGGTGGATACGAGCGGAATACATCTTAAGCGGGTCAGCCGTGGACGAAATGCACCCTGTCATAGTGCTTTCGCAGGGCGGCTACTTCGCCCGCCATCGCCCCCGGATCGTTCGAGCGCAACGCCCGCGCCACCAGCCGCGCGATCTGATCCACGGTATCACGCGTCACACCCCAACGCACCAACTCTGGCGTTCCGATTCTGAGCCCGTTCAGATCACCCTCCACCGGATCGATCGGCAATCCGATCCCGCAGGCAAGGAACCCGGCCCTGTAAAGCTTCTTCGACGCCGCCTGCCCGCCACCATAGGCAGCGGCCTCTACCGCAAACTGATGCGATGCCGTGAATCCCCGTGCACCCGCGAAAACGGGAACACCCTCGGCATCCAGCGTTTCGGCAAAGACGCGCGCCGTCTCGATCATCTCCTCGGCATAGGCTCTGCCGAAACTCAGCCAGTCCAGCATCGTCAGCGCCAGGGCCGCCGATTTGGCCGCGTCGAAGTTCGCCGTCATCCCGGGAAAGGCAATCGCGTCCAGCCGCTCGGCCATTTCCGCATCATTCGTCACGATCAGTCCGCCAGCCGGTCCGCCAAGGCTCTTGTAAGTGCTCATCGTCATCAGATGCGCCCCCTCGGCCAAGGGGTCGCGCCAGGCCTTGCCGGCGATGATCCCGCATTGATGCGCCGCATCGAACAACAGCTTCGCGCCAACCTCGTCGGCAATGGCGCGCAGATCGGCCACGGGATGTTCGAACAGATTCAGGCTGGACCCGACTGTGATCAGGTCTGGCCGTATCTCACGGGCAAGCCGCCGGACACCGTCCACATCCACCGTATAGTCAGCGGCATTGACCGGGGCATCCATGGTCTTCAGCCCGAAAAGCCCGGCGCATCCGGCCTTGTGATGGGTCACGTGCCCACCAACGCTGGCCGAAGGTGCGATGATGGTGTCGCCCGGCCTGCAGGTCGCCATGAACGCATAAAGATTCGCCATCGCCCCCGAGGGCACCCGGATCTCGGCGAATTTCGCGTCGAACACCTCGGCAGCCAGTTCCGCTGCGATCACCTCGATCTCTTCGATTGCCTCCAGCCCCATCTCGTACTTGTCGCCCGGATAGCCAAGCGAGGGGCGAGAGCCCAATCCTTCGGCCAGGACCGCCTCGGCGCGCGGCGCCATGACATTCGTTGCAGGGTTCAGATTGAAACAGTCGCGCTCGTGAATCCGCCGGTTCTCGGCGATCAGCTCCGCGACCCGCCCGGCTATCGCGTCCGGCGACGAACGAGCGGTTTTGCGGGCAATATCCATAACCCGCGTTTCACAGGCGGCGGGAACCCAGGAACGATGATCCAGCATGGCAAGTCTCCTTGTCGCCATTCTGGACAGCCTCGTTCGCCGGGTGCAATCGGGAATTACAATCCCGCGGCCAGCCGCGCGCCCTGATCTATGGCCCGCTTGGCGTCCAGTTCCGCCGCCACGTCCGCACCGCCGATGACATGGGTCGCGATACCGGCCGCGTCCAGCGCATCGGCCAGCCGCCGATCGCTCACCTGCCCGGCGCACAGCACCACCGTATCGCAGGGAACGATTTCAGGCGTGCCGTCCTGACGAACGATATGCAAACCTTCGGAGTCGATCTTCACATAGGTCACGCCACCCACCATCGTGACGCCCTTCATCTGCAGGGACGCGCGATGAATCCAACCCGTCGTCTTGCCCAGACGCTTGCCCGGTCGCTCGCTTTTCCGCTGGAATAGTGACACTTTTCGGACCGCAGGTGCCGGTTGGGGACCCTCTGGCGCCAGCCCCGAGCGATGCGCCTCGGGATCGGTCACACCCCATTCCTTCATCCAGTCCGGCAAGTGTACGGTCGGGCTGTGATCCGTGGTCAGAAACTCCGAGACGTCGAAGCCGATCCCGCCGGCACCGATCACCGCCACTTGCTCGCCGGCAATTTCGCGGCCTGTCAGAATGTCGATATAGCTGACCACATGCGCGCTGCCTTCGACCGGGATTTCCGGATCGCGGGGCAGTACGCCTGTTGCGACGATGACCTCGTCGAAGGCACCCAGCTCCCCGGCCGAAACCTCGGTCTTCAGCCGCAGATCGATCCCGCGTTCCGCCACCATTGTCTCGTACCAGTCGATCAGCCCGTGAAACTCTTCCTTGCCGGGAACCATCTTAGCCATGTTCAGCTGACCGCCGATCCGGTCGGCCCTGTCGAACAGCGTCACCGAGTGCCCCCGCTCCGCCGCCACAAGCGCCGCCGACAACCCGGCGGGCCCCGCCCCGACAACCGCGATGGTCTTGAGGACACCAGCAGGCGCATAGACAAGTTCCGTCTCATGTGCCGCCCGGGGGTTCACAAGGCAGCTGGCCACTTTCATCTCGAAGGTATGGTCAAGGCAAGCCTGGTTGCACGCGATGCAGGGCGCGATGGTGTCCGCCCGGCCCGCCTGCGCCTTTGCCACGAAGTCCGGATCGGCAAGAAAGGGGCGCGCCATCGACACCATGTCGGCGCAGCCCTCGGCCAGCACAGCCTCTGCGACCTCCGGCGTGTTGATCCTGTTCGATGTGATCACAGGAATCGAAACCTCTCCCATCAGCTTTTTCGTCACCCAGGAGAAGGCTCGCCGCGGCACGCTCGTCGCGATGGTCGGAATCCGCGCCTCGTGCCAGCCTATGCCGGTATTCAGGATGGATGCGCCCGCCTTTTCAATGGCTTGCGCCAATGTGATCACTTCGTCCCAGGTCTGACCATTGGGCACCAGGTCGATCAGGCTGATCCTGTAGATCACGATGAAATCGGTGCCCACGGCCTCCCGCACCCGGCGCACGACCTCCACGGGCAGGCGCATCCGGTTCTCCAGCGATCCGCCCCAGCGGTCCGTCCGCTTGTTGGTAAGGGCAACCAGGAACTGGTTCAGGAAATACCCCTCCGAGCCCATCACCTCGACACCGTCATAGCCCGCCTCACGCGCGCGGCGCGCGGCCTCGGCGATATCCGCGATCTGCTTCTCGATCCCGTCCTCGTCCAGTTCTCTCGGAGCGAAGGGCGAAATCGGCGACTTCACCGGCGAAGGCGCGACGCATTCCGGCGAGTAGGCATAGCGCCCGGCATGCAGGATCTGCATCGCGATCCGCCCGCCGGCCTCGTGCACGCGCCCTGTCACGACACGATGGTTCGCGATGTCCTTGTCGGAAAACAGCCCTGCCGCACCGGGCAGAACGCCGCCCTCGCGGTTCGGCGCCATGCCCCCAGTCACCATCAGGCCCACACCACCCCGGGCCCGCGCGGCATAGAACTCGGCCACGCGCTCGAAATCTCCGACCTCTTCCAGGCCGGTATGCATGGAACCCATCACAACCCGGTTCGGCAGCACGACATGCCCAAGATCCAGCGGCTGGAAAAGATGCGGATAGTCGGTCATCAGGGCCTCCCGGTCATTGATGGCACCCTGCCCCAAGGACCCGACCCTGTCATCCGGAACGCCGCGTCAGTCCTTCTTTCTGGCGCAAATACGGCGGGGAGCGCGAGGGGCAGCGCCCCTCGCACGGATCGGCCCCGCAAGGGGCCGAAACAGTCACTATTCCGCTGGAATCGCCCGATCCAGTTCGACCGGAACCTTGAGCTTGTTCAGCATCTCCCTGGGCACGACCTGAAGGAACTTTCCCTTCTCCTCGTCCCAGTGCTGCAGCAGCGCGGCGGCCTTCCGGCTGTTGGTCTCCGACAGGTGCATCTCCAGAAGCGTTTCGAGCTCGGTCATGTAATGACCCTCGTTCACACTCGTCACCACCAGGCTTTCGAGGTTCATCAGGTCAAGCGCCGTGCCATCGGCATCGTAAAGATACGCCATGCCCCCGGTCATGCCGGCTCCGAAGTTGGCGCCGATCTTGCCCAGAATCACGGCCACGCCGCCCGTCATGTACTCGCAGCCGTTCGAGCCGCAGCCTTCGACGACGACCTTGGCGCCCGAGTTCCGCACCGCGAAACGCTCCCCGGCACGACCTGCGGCGAACAGGTAACCGTCGGTCGCACCGTAAAGGACGGTGTTCCCGATGATGACGTTGTCCTCGGCCACCAGAGGGCTGACCATGGGCGGACGCACGACGATCGTGCCGCCCGAAAGGCCCTTGCCCACATAATCGTTGGCGTCACCCGAGACTTCCAGCCGCAGACCCGGCGCCGCGAAGGCGCCCAGCGACTGGCCGGCCGAACCCTGCAGCTTCACCGTAAGGTGATCGCGCTGCAGGCTGTTCCGCATCCCGAAACGCCGCACGATGTGGCTGGACGTGCGCGTGCCGATGGTCCGGTGCGTGTTCTGTACAGCATAGGACAGCTGCATCTTCTCACCATCCTCAAGGAAGCGTGCGGCATCCTTGACGATCTCGGCATCCAGAGTGTCCGGTACGGAGTTCCGCGCTTTTTCGCGGTCATAGACGATGCGGTCCGCACCATCGACCGTGATCAACAGCGGGTTCAGGTCGAGATCGTCCAGATGCGCCGAACCGCGGCTCACCTGGCTCAACAGGTCAGCGCGACCGATGACCTCGTCCAGCGACCTGGCACCGATCTTGGCAAGGATCTCGCGAACCTCCTGCGCGTAGAAGGTGATCAGGTTCACCACCTTGTCAGCGTTTCCGGTGAACTTCTCGCGCAGTCGCTCGTCCTGCGTGCAAACGCCGACCGGGCAGGTGTTCGACTGGCACTGGCGCACCATGATGCACCCCATCGCAATCAGCGCGGCGGTGCCGATGCCGTATTCCTCGGCACCCATCATTGCAGCCATCACGATGTCGCGCCCGGTCCGCAGACCGCCGTCAGTCCGCAGGGTGATCCGGTCGCGCAGGTTGTTCATCGACAGAACCTGATGCGCTTCGGTCAGACCCATCTCCCACGGCAGACCTGCGTACTTGATGCTGGTCGCGGGCGACGCACCCGTGCCGCCATTGTGGCCCGAGATCAGGATCACGTCAGCCTTTGCCTTGGCCACGCCCGCCGCAATGGTGCCGACGCCCGACGAGGCAACCAGCTTCACCGTGACCTTGGCGCGCGGGTTGATCTGCTTCAGGTCGTAGATCAGCTGCGCCAGGTCCTCGATGGAGTAGATGTCGTGGTGCGGCGGCGGCGAAATCAGCGTCACGCCCGGCGTGGAGTGGCGCAGGCGCGCGATCAACTCGGTGACCTTCATGCCCGGCAACTGGCCGCCCTCGCCGGGCTTGGCGCCTTGGGCAACCTTTATTTCCAGTTCCTCGCACTGGTTCAGGTATTCGGCGGTCACGCCGAACCGGCCCGACGCCACCTGCTTGATCTTGGCAGACGGGTTGTCGCCATTCGGCTCCGGGTGGAAATGCGCCGGATCCTCGCCGCCCTCGCCCGAGTCGGACTTGGCGCCGATCCGGTTCATCGCGACGTTCAGCGTCTTGTGCGCCTCGGGCGAAAGCGCCCCCAACGACATGCCCGGGGTCACGAACCGCTTGCGGATCGAGGTGATGCTCTCCACTTCTTCCAGCGGAACCGGCTTGCCCAGCGGCTTGATGTCCAGAAGATCGCGCAGATGGATCGGCGGCATCGACCGCATCTTGGCCGAGTACTGCTGCCACATGGCATAGGACGCCTTGTTGCAGGCCGCCTGCAGCATGTGCATCGACTGCGCTTCCCATGCATGGGTCTCGCCCGAGCGGCGCGCCTTGTAGAACCCGCCAATCGGCAGAACGCTGTCGCCGGCGAACCCGCGCGCATGAACCTCTTCGGCCTTCTTCTGAAGACCCTGAACGCCAATGCCCGAGATACGGCTGTGCATTCCAGGGAAGTATTCGTGGACCATCGCGCGCGACAGGCCGACGGCTTCGAAGTTCAGACCGCCCCGATAGGACGAGATCACCGAAATACCCATCTTCGACATGATCTTCAGAAGGCCCGCATCGATGGCCGCGCGATACCGCGCCACCGCCTCGGTCAGCGTGCCGTTGATCAGTCCACGCTTGATACGGTCGGCGATCGAGTCCTCCGCCAGGTAGGCGTTCACGGTCGTCGCGCCGCAGCCCACAAGAACCGCGAAGTAATGCGGATCGATGCATTCAGCAGACCGGACGTTGAGACTGCAGAACGTCCTCAGACCCTTGCGGGTCAGCCAGCTGTGGACGGCGGATGTGGCAAGGATCATTGGCATGGCCACCTGCCCTTCGCCCTGATGCTGGTCCGTCAGGATGAGATGGCCGGCGCCCGAACGCACTGCGTCCTCGGCTTCCGAGCGAACGCGCTCCAGCGCCTTCTGCAATGCGCCCTGCCCCTTTCCCACGGGGAAGGTGCAGTCGATTTCGACCATGTCATCGTTGAAATACTCGACCAGCCGCTCGAACTGGGCATTCGCCACGAAGGGGCTGTCCAGAACGATGATCTCGGTCTGGGACGAATCCTGGTCCAGCACGTTCTTCAGGTTGCCGAAGCGCGTCTTCAGGCTCATCACACGGTATTCGCGCAAACTGTCGATCGGCGGGTTCGTCACCTGGCTGAAGTTCTGCCGGAAGAAATGGCTCAGCGGCCGGTACTTCTCCGACAGCACCGCTGACGGCGTATCATCGCCCATGGACGCCAGCGTTTCCTTGCCGTCCTCGGCCATAGGCGCAAGGATCTGCTCCAGCTCCTCGATCGAATAGCCGGCCGCGATCTGCCGGCGGCGCAGTTCGCCATCTTCGAACAGGGGCTTTTCGGTCAGGCCCGACAGCTCGTCGTCCAGTTCCGTGATCTTGCCGACCCACTCGCCGAACGGCAGGCTTGCGGCCAGCGCGTCCTTGATCTCGGTGTCGTGGAACAGCTTGCCCTCTTTCATGTCGACCGCGATCATCTGCCCGGGGCCAAGCGCGCCCTTTTCGATCACCCGCGCCTCGTCGGTCGGCACCATCCCGGTTTCCGATCCGGCGATCAGCAGACCGTCGCCCGTCACCGTGTACCGCATCGGGCGCAACCCGTTCCGGTCCAGCCCGGCGCAAACCCAGCGGCCATCCGTCATCGCCAAAGCCGCGGGACCATCCCAAGGCTCCATCACAGCGTTGCAGTAGGAATACATGTCGCGCCACGCCTCGGGCAGCTCGACCGCCTGCTTCGACCAAGACTCGGGCACAAGCATCGTCTTGGCCATCGGCGCATTCCGCCCGGCCCGGACCAGCACTTCGAACACCGCATCCAGCGCCGCCGAATCCGACGCGCCGTTCGCGATGATCGGCTTGATATCCTCCGCCGTGTCCCCGAACGTCGCCGACGCCATCCGGATCTCGTGCGATTTCATCCAGTTGACGTTGCCCTTCAGCGTGTTGATCTCGCCGTTGTGCGCCAGCATGCGGAACGGCTGCGCCAGCCACCACTGTGGGAAAGTGTTGGTCGAATACCGCTGGTGATAGATCGCGAAGGCGCTCTCGAACCGTTCGTCCTTCAGATCGGGATAGAACTCGGCCACCTGCTCGGCCAGCATCATGCCCTTGTAGATGATCGACCGGCAGGACAGGGAGCACAGGTAAAGCGTCGGCACCTGCGCCGCGGCGGCGGCTTTCTCGATCCGGCGGCGGATCACGTACAGCTCGCGCTCGAACGTCTCTTCGTCCACGCCCTTGGAATTCGAAATCAGGATCTGCTCGATCTCGGGCCGCGTCGCATTGGCCTTCTCGCCCAGAACGGACGTGTCCACCGGCACGTGACGCCAGCCATAGATGTAATAGCCCATCCGCAGGATCTCGGTCTCGACGATCGTGCGGCAGGTCTCCTGCGCTCCGAAATCGGTGCGCGGCAGGAACACCTGACCCACTGCCATCATCTGATCCTTACGCGGCTCGTGGCCGGTGCGCTTCACCTGGTCATAGAAGAAGGGAACGGGGATCTGTACGTGGATGCCGGCGCCGTCGCCGGTCTTGCCGTCGGCATCGACCGCGCCACGGTGCCAGACCGCCTTCAAAGCGTCGATCCCGTTCTCGACCACCTTGCGCGACGGCTTGCCGTCGATCGAGACAACCAGGCCCACACCACAGGAGGAATGCTCCGTATCCTCGGTATAGAGACTGTTTTTCGCCATCCACGCCCGGCGTGCTTCCTCGGCGGCAGCCCAGTTTTCATCATACTTGGTCATGATTTCTCTCCCGCAAGGTAGTCCTGCAATTTCGCCATCTTTTCGGCTTCCGTCGATTGTGAAGCGCCGGGGAACGGCGCCAGCCATCCCGGTCGGTAATCCACGAAAATTTCACGCGTCACGGTCAAACCCGACTGGTCGTCCAGCGTGCCCGCCGCAACGCTGCTGATCGGCTTGCCCTTCATCTTCCACCAGAGCGTCGAGCCGCAGGTGCCGCAGGTCACCCGCTCGCCCCAGTCGCTGGCAAAATGGCTGACCGTCGCCTCCTGCCCCTCGACCTGGGCGTCCCTGACATTCACCGAGTACAACGGTCCGCCGCCCGTCCAGCGCTGGCATTGCGTGCAATGGCAGGCCAGAATCTCGTCCTCGACCTCGGCGCTGTATCGCACGGCGCCGCACAGACATTGCCCGGTTCGGCGCGCCATCAGCTCTCCTCCCCGCAGTCGAACATCGTGATGTTCAGCATGAAACCCTGATCGCCCGCGCGCAGAATGCGCACCGGCTCTCCCGGAATCTCTTCGGCGAAACCATCTATCTCCAGCTTCGACGGCCCGGTGAACAGGGTCTGGGTCGCCAGGTCCAGATACATCTCGCCCGAAATCTCCCAGACCATCGTTCCCAGGTCCAAAGCCCCGACGACGGCGATGCTCTCGATGTCACCGCCTTCAATACTCTGCACGTTCCCGGTCATTGCGGCCGACCCGGTGAACTCGGCTTCGCGCGGTGCGACCATTTGAAGATCGACAAGCGCCGTCTGGTCGACCTGGTCCACGCCATCGGTCAGAAGGTTTGTCAGCGAGAACGGATCGCGGTTGTCGGTCAGCTCCAGAAGGAAGCGCATTCCCTCGGCGTTCCAGCTGCTGACGAACTCGAAATCCGCGTCCGCGAACTCAACGTCCGTCAGTTCGCCGTCCTCGATCATCTCGCTCCGATAGATCAAGCCGTCCGGCGTCTGGCAGCGCAGCACATGTTCGGCCACGCAGCCGCGCTTCTGGACGCTGTAAAGCGGTTCACACTGGTCGCGCGGCACAAGCTGACCGCTCTCGTCCGCAAATGCGGCGAGCGGCATCAGCACCAGACCGAGCGCAACCGTGCTCCTCAAGCCTTCATCCTTCGTTACCAGATAGGTCAGCATCACTGTCTGACCGGTTTCCAAATTCCTGCACCTCAGTGCGCACTTGCCATACGCTTTGCCGACACTTTGCCGACGCTGCGCCGACCCTATTCCGCGGCAACAGCATTCGGCGCCAGGGCATCCGTCAGGATGGCCTCGGCGGCTTCGCGCCCGTCGCGGATCGCCCAGACGACCAGCGACGCGCCACGCACGATGTCACCCACGGCATAAACGCCCTCAAGGCTGGTGGCATGGGTGCGGAAATCCGCCTTGATCGTGCCCCAGCGGGTCACTTCAAGCCCCTCGACACCCCAAAGCTTCGGCAGGTCTTCCGGCTCGAAGCCCAGCGCCTTGATCACAAGGTCCGCCTCTTCGACGTAATCCGACCCTTCGATCAGTTCTGGCATCTGACGGCCCGTCGCATCGGGAGCACCCAGACGCATGCGCTGTGCCATCACGCCATTCTCGCTGATCCCGGCAGGCGCTGTCAGCCAGACGAATTCCACACCCTCTTCCTCGGCATTGGCCACCTCGCGCTGCGAGCCGGGCATGTTGGCGCGGTCGCGGCGATAAAGGCATTTCACGCTGGTCGCGCCCTGCCGGATCGCGGTGCGCACGCAGTCCATGGCGGTGTCGCCCCCACCGATCACGACCACGCGCTTGCCCTCGGCGTTCAGTTCGCCACTCTCGAACTCGGGAACCTGGTCCCCGAAACTCTTGCGGTTGGACGCTGTCAGGTAGTCGATCGCGCGCACGGCCTTTCCTCCGTCCGGCCCGGGCAGGTCGCGGCTTTTGTACACGCCCGTGGCGATCAACACCGCGTCGTGTTTCTTGCGAATATCCTCGAAGGAAATGTCCTCGCCGACGTTGCAGTTCAGAACAAACGTCACGCCGCCCTGTTCCAGCTGTTCGATCCGCTGCATGACGACAGGCTTCTCCAGCTTGAAGCCAGGAATGCCATAGGTCAGCAGCCCGCCGGCGCGGTCATAGCGGTCATAGACCGTCACCTGCACACCAGCCCGGCGCAGCGCGTCCGCGGCGGCAAGGCCGCCCGGCCCGGCGCCGATGATACCCACGCTTTCCTCGCGCTCCTTCGCCGGCTTGATCGGCTTGACCCAGCCCTTCTCCCAGGCGGTATCGGTGATGTATTTCTCGACCGAACCGATGGTGACTGTCCCATGTCCGGACTGCTCGATGACACAGTTGCCTTCGCACAGGCGGTCCTGCGGGCAAATCCGGCCACAGATCTCGGGAAAGGTATTGGTGGCCTGGCTGATCTCATAGGCCTCCTGAAGACGGCCTTCGGCGGTCAGCAACAGCCAGTCGGGAATGTTGTTGTGCAACGGACAATGCGACTGGCAGTAGGGCACGCCACACTGCGAACAGCGCGAAGCCTGCTCCTTCGCCTTGGCGTCGGCATACTCCGCGTAAATCTCGTCGAAATCTTCTTTCCGCACACTCGCGTCACGTTTCACGGGCATGTCACGTGGCACGGTTACGAATTTCAACATCGGATTCTCTGCCATGGGCCTCTCCATCTTCGAAACGCCCTATTATGACGGAACGCACAGAAAGAAAAGTCACTTATGCTGACCTATTTTCGATTATTTCGATGCCGCCGCGCAGCATCGAGGTCTCGTTTGGAGATTTTTAGGTCCGGTTTGTTACCTATTATCGATCTTTCCATTGAGTCACAGATGGTTAGATTGGCGCGGAATTTACCAAAAAAGCAGTCCGCATGCCCATCCTACACCTTGTAATTGTCGCGCTTATTCAGGGCATTACGGAATTTCTTCCGATTTCCTCGTCTGGGCATTTGATTCTTCTGCCGAATCTTACCGGACTCGCTGATCAGGGTCAGGCAATTGATGTGGCCGTGCATGTCGGCACCCTTGGCGCTGTCATCCTTTACTTCTGGAGCGATGTCCGACGTGTCCTCGCAGGTTTGCCAAAGGTCGCGCGGCGCCAGATCGACGACCAGAACGCATGGCTTGCACTCTGCCTGATCATCGCGACGATTCCGGTGATCATCGCCGGCCTCGCCATCAAACTGATCGGCTTGGATGACGCACTGCGCTCAATCACGGTCGTCGCTTGGGCAACGATCATATTCGGCCTGGTTCTGCTGTGGGCAGATCGCACTGGCGCTCACGACCGGGAAGCAGAGGCCTGGACGCTGAAGCACGCTCTGGTGATGGGACTATGGCAAGTGATCGCTCTGGTCCCCGGCACGTCACGTTCCGGAATCACGATCACCGGCGCAAGACATCTGGGCTACAAGAGGCACGACGCTGCACGTCTCGCCATGCTCATGTCGATTCCAACGATTCTAGCCTCTGGCGTACTTCTATCCGCCGAAGTCGCAGCCCAGATGGACGTGGCGCTTGCGCGCGATGCCGCGATCGGCGCAGCATTCGCTTTCGTTGCGGCCTTGGGCGCACTTCACTTCATGATGCGTCTGCTTAGATCGGTCAGCTTCACGCCCTACGTGATCTACAGGATCATCCTCGGCGCGATTCTTCTGGCGATCGCCTACACCTAACCGCGCAGGTTCTTCGCGCTGCGCGTCAGGTCGGAATACTGACCGTCCGGCCGGAACATCCACAGATAGGACGGCAGCACGGCGGCAAGCGAAGTCGGCCGGATGCCAAGGTCTGCAAGCGTCCTTGCGCCATCCGACACGATGTTGTCCCGCGCCAGCTGCCGAACCTGATCGACGGTCACCGGCGAAGGCGCAAGGCCTCCGGTCAGAAAGCTCAGCGCCCCGAAGACGCGGCCCATCGCTCGACCGACCCAGAATGGCAGGCCTATCACAAGGCGGCGGCGACGCACGACACCAAGCATCGTGTGCATCAGCTCGCGGAACGTCGCGACGTCGGGACCACCCAGCTCATAGATCCCGGACTCCGCTTTTCCGAGAACCGCCATCTCCGCCGCCGCGGCAACGTCATCGACATAGACCGGCTGGAACTTCGTCTGGGCCCCGAACAGCGGGATTGCCGGAGCCATTCGCGACATGCCGGCAAAGCGGTTGAAGAACTCATCCTCGGGCCCGAACACGATCGAGGGGCGAAGAATAACGGCCGAAGGAAACGCCGCCAGAACATCCTCTTCGCCCTGACCCTTGGATCGGGCATATACGCTGTCGCTGTCGATGTCCGCGCCAATCGCCGAGACATGAACAAGACGGCCCACGCCCTGCTCAGCCGCAATCCGGGCAATTCGACCTGCACCTTCATGTTGCACCGCGTCAAAGGTATTCCTGCCCGATTCGGCCAGAATGCCCACGCAGTTCACAACAGCGTCCGCCCCCGACATGACTTCGCGCACGCTGTCGTCGTCGCGAATGTTGCAAAAAACGGGCTCGACTTGCCCGACGACACCGTAAGGTTTCACAAACATCGCCTCATTCGGACGACGCACGGCAACGCGCACGCGCCAGCCCTGCCGCGCCATACGCTGGGCAATATATCGTCCGACAAACCCAGAGCCGCCGTAGATCGTAACAAGTTTCGACATGAGACTAGGCCTCGTTTTTCCCGGTTCGGGTGTAGCCGCCGCATCGCCGGCGGGCAAGGCGCAAATCGACGCGCGATTGCCCGTTGACAGGCTCCTGTCCTGCGCTTATGTCCCCCGCTCACGACACCTGCCCAGGTGGCGGAATTGGTAGACGCGCTAGCTTCAGGTGCTAGTGTCCGTACGGACGTGGAGGTTCGAGTCCTCTCCTGGGCACCAATCCTCCGAAGGCTTCGGAGAATTGCATGACCAACCATCTTCATCACCGCGATCTTCCCGACGACCTTGGCTTCGGCTCATCGGTCGCGATCGACTGCGAGACGATGGGGCTTAACCCTCATCGTGACAGACTCTGCCTTGTTCAGCTGTCCTTCGGCGACGGCGACGCGCATATGGTTCAGATCGAAAGGGGACAAGACAGCGCGCCCAATCTTGAACGGCTGCTGGCGGACAAATCGATCCTGAAACTCTTCCACTTCGGCCGTTTCGATATCGCCGCACTCTACAATGCCTTCGGAGCGCTCGCCGAACCGGTATACTGCACCAAAATCGCGTCCAAGCTGGTACGTACCTATACTGACCGCCACGGCCTCAAGAATCTCCTGGAAGAGTTGCTGAACGTCGACATCTCGAAGCTTCAGCAAATGAGCGATTGGGGCGCGCCTCGCCTTACCAATGCACAGCTTGACTATGCGGCATCTGATGTTCTGTACCTGCACCGTCTGAAAGAACGACTTGATGAGCGGCTGGAACGGGAAGGCCGAACCGACCTTGCCCAGGCGGCATTCGATTTTCTTCCCACGCGCGCTCGGCTGGATCTTGCCGGCTGGCCCGAGATTGATATCTTCGCGCACTGACCAGGAAGGCCTATATGGCTGCAATGGATCGCGCCGACAAATACTCCAGGCTTGTGCTCTGGCTCAAGGTGGCTCTGCCACTTGCCGCGCTCGCAATCCTGTCGACACTTTTCTTCGTCGCCGAAACCCTGGATCCCGAGGCGGCCGTTCCCTATGCGAAAGTGGATGTGGAACGCATTCTTGCGGAACAGGGCATGACTCGCCCAACCTTTGGCGGTGTGACCACTGAAGGAGTCGAGATCGCCCTGTCAGCCGAATCAATCCGGCCCGGAGCAGACCGGAGATCGCGACTGATCGGCAAAACACTAAAGGCAGCCCTGACCATCCCGGATCGCGGCGAGATCACGATACAAAGTCCGGAAGGAATGATCGATGCCGATACCGGTCAGGCCATCCTGCAGGGTGGCGCACTTCTGGAAAGCTCTACAGGCTACCGGATCGAGACCGAATCCATCGCAACATCGTTCCGAGAGGCGAAGGCGTGGTCTGACAACGAAGTCCGGATCACGGGGCCTGCGGGCGACATCACCGCAGGAGCGATGGAACTTCGGCGCCAACCCGGAGAAGAATCTGGCTACCTTCTTGTTTTCAAGGAGGGTGTACGCTTGCTATACGATCCTAAGTCATGAAAAAAATCTTTAGCTCACTTCTCGCCTTTCCGTTTGTCGTGATGACCGCGACTGGGCTTCTGTCGCAAGGTGCCGGCATCGCAATGGGGACGACTAGCTTCGACGCCGGTCAACCGGTCGAAGTCTCCGCCGACACTCTCAGCGTCGACCAGGGAACAGGCCAGGCTGTCTTCGACGGGAATGTTCTGGTGGTACAGGGTGACGTACGCATGACCGCCGGCCGTATCCTTGTTGTCTACGCTACGGCCAACGGCGGCTCGGCAAGCGGAATTGACCGGTTGGAAGCCGAAGGCGGAGTTACCTTCGTCACCGCCACGGACGCTGCCGAAGCGCAACAGGCAACGTATTCAGTTGCGACCGGGACGGTCACCCTGTCGGGCGAGGTGCTGCTGACGCAGGGACAGAACGCGATTTCCGGGGATCGGCTTGTCATCGACCTCGCTTCCGGTACAGGCCAAATGGAGGGCCGCGTCAGAACCGTTTTCGGAACCGGAGGCGGAAACTGATGGCTGCGCCAACCTTAAGTGTCGAGAACGGCGATCAGGGTCTGAAAGTCAGGAACCTGCGCAAGTCTTATCGCAAGCGCCCGGTGATCCGCGATGTCAGCCTGGAACTCATGCGGGGCGAGGTCGTTGCCCTTCTCGGCCCAAACGGCTCCGGCAAGACAACCTGCTTTTACGCGATCGCCGGTCTGGTGATGCCAGATGGCGGCCAGGTCATGATCGACGGGCACGATGTGACCAACTATCCGATGTACCGGCGCGCCAAGCTGGGAATTGGCTATCTGCCGCAGGAAAGGTCAATTTTTCAGGGCCTCAATGTCGAGGACAATATCCTGGCGATCCTCGAAATCGTCGAGAAGGACAGAACGCGCCGCCGCGAACGCTTGGAAGAACTTCTGAACGAGTTTTCGATTTCGCACCTGCGCCGCACCCCGTCCGTAGCTTTGTCTGGCGGTGAACGCCGGCGTTGCGAAATTGCCAGAAGCCTTGCCGCCAACCCCAAGTACCTTCTTCTGGACGAACCCTTTCCGGGTATCGACCCAATCGCCGTAGGCGACATCCGCGACCTTGTTATTGATCTCAAGGAGCGCGGGATCGGCGTTCTGATCACCGACCATAACGTCCGTGAAACTCTGGAAATCGTCGATCGCGCCTACATCCTGCACGATGGTGGCGTCCTGATGAGTGGAACCGCCGATGAGGTGGTGAATGACGAGAAGGTCCGCAGGGTCTATCTTGGGCAAAGCTTCCGCATCTCGTAAGCAACTCGAGTTACATGCAAACGACTCATTGACTTCGGACCGCCGTTTTGCCCCAATGAAGTCAATGAAAACGAACGAAGTCTTTATGACTGACACGGTCCAAAGAAACCGCTTTGATTGCCGAGAGGCAGTTTATCAGGCACCCACATCCATCATCATTAACGGTCGTGCACCAAGTGCGGGTCGAGTCGTTCCGCTCGCCTAGAAGGGAGAACAGCCATGCAGTACCAGATCACCGGAAAACAGATCGACATTGGCGAAGCGCTGCAAACACATGTCCGCGACAGCCTCAACGAAGTAGTCGCGAAATATGCAGGCCGTCCCACCGACGCCAATATCGTTTTCTCGAAAAGTGGTCACGAGCATGTCTGTGAAGCGACCGTTCACCTTTCCACAGGACTCACTGCCCAGGCCAAGGCCCACGCGAACGAGATCTATGCCGCCTTCGACGCCTGCGCCGAAAAAATGGAAAAACAACTGCGGCGTTATAAGCGCAGATTGAAGGATCATCATCGCGAGCGCGCCCAACCTGTTGAACTTCTTCAGGCATCCTCCTATATCCTCGCCTCAACGGAAGGACCGGAAGAATCGGAACCCGAAACACTCCAGCCCATGATCATTGCCGAGATGGAGACGAAGATCCCTTCTTTGTCCGTCGGTGAAGCTGTCATGCAAATGGAGATCGCAGGGGCGCCGGTTCTGGTCTTTCGTAACGAAAAGCAGGGGTCCGGCGTGAACATCGTGTATCGCCGGGATGACGGGAACATAGGCTGGATCGACCCGAACTGATCTGTTGGGGTCCGGGACTGGTCGGAACTATCGGCGGGATACGATAGATATGGATTTGACAAAGATCTTGCGACCGGACGCAGTGCGTGCGGTCGTCGCGACGAGCAGCAAGAAACGCCTGTTCCAGGAATTGGGCGAGCTTGCAGCATCAGTCTATGGGCTGAAGTCAACCGATGTGTCCAGCGCATTGCAGGAACGCGAAAGCCTTGGCCCCACTGGCGTCGGGCAGGGTATCGCGCTTCCGCATGCTCGGCTTGAGGGTCTTGAAAAAGTTGTCGGCCTGTTCATCAGGCTCGAGAAACCCTTGGAGTTCGACTCGGTCGACCGCAAACCGGTCGATCTGGTCTTCGCTCTGCTTGCTCCGCAGGATGCTGGCGTGGAACACCTGAAGGCCTTGGCCCTTGTGTCGCGGACCATGCGCGATCAGGGACTGTGCGCCAAGCTCCGCGCCAACTCGGACACGGCCACTCTCCACACGATTCTGACGGAAACTCCAAGCGTTCAGGCTGCCTGAGTCATCGGCGTCCAAGCCTCGAATCCGAAGAACACATAGTCACGGCGATATGCTGCCTGGCATGCCGCATCTATTTCTGCTGTTCGGATGCTTTCCAAAGGGAATTGTGCCTCCAGATGGAAAGCGCCGCCCGGCCAAGAGGCATCCGCGCATCCGACAAGCTCGGCAAGTTGCTCCAACTCCGTCGAAACCGTGTTCTCACGGACTACCCTGTCAGGCACGGCGAAACGCGAGATGGCCTCCAGGAAGCTCAACTGCGAAGCCCAGCTGTAGTCCACCCTCACAGATGTCTGACCGCCCAAGTTTCCGCCAAGAAAATTCAGGAACGCCAGAAACGAGTCCCTTTGCCGATCAATCGTCCAGTCCTCGCCAGGCCCGTCCACTGGCAACTGCACGTTGTAGCGCGAAACAAGCGCCTCACGGATCTCGCCATAACCATCGATCCCGGATGGAAGCACGAATTTGCAGAAGGCATCGTAGGCACGCGGCAGGGGATGCCGCAGAATGGTAAAGGATCGATGCCCGGGATGCTGCCGCATCCAGCGCCGCACCTCCTTTTGAGTCATGCCTCGATCAACGCTTCCCTCCGGATCCAGCCTTTGCATCCAACTCGGGGCAGGGTCGGGTCCGGCACCTCTGATCGGCATATATAAAAGAGGCACCGTTCGGCAGGCATGAAAGAGCCGAAGCCCAGGGCCTCGCTCGGGCTCATGACTGGGAATATAGCCGAGGTCTGGCAAAGCGAGCTGCCGCAGCGCATCCTCGGCCGCCGCTGCGTTGGTCAGCCGCTCGGAAACCGGCTTTGGGTTCTGCACCTTGGCGCGCACCTTGGTCTGATCCGGAACCCCACCTGATCCCAGAAAACGTCCAAGGCCGGCGATCACTTGAGGATCGGACAAGTCTGAATAGTCCAGCTGGAAAGCCGTTTGTCCGGTAACCTGGAGAGCGTGGCGAATCCGTTCCTGATAGGCAGTCAGCGTATTCAGGAACTCTGCGTACTCAGCTGCATCGAAAACGACCTTGGCAGAACGCGCTGCCTGCATGTCGCCCAGCCACCACTGCCCTGTCTGGCGGGCGATCTTGAGCGACACATAGCTGTCGACGGGCCGCCGCGTCAGGACGATCTTCGCACAGCTCGGGTCAGCCAGAACATGGTCGATCACCCGCGGATCGTGATCATAGAACAAGCGGAACCCCGGAAGTCCGACGGCCTGCTTGCACATGGCATCGATGACACACACCGGATCGCGGTCGCGGGCCTCCAAGGAAAGATCGAACTGCTGCGACTGCTTGGGGTTCCCGAAGAAATGTGGATTGAACAACTCGCCGTAGGACTGAATTCCCGGCATAGCGGCCAATTGCTCTTCAAGAAGGTTCGAGCCGGTGCGCATCCCCGCGAGCACTACGAAATAGTCGTGGTAACCCTTCGGCATGCTAGCGGAGCCTGATCACGTTGGCCCGCTTCTCATGCTCGTCCGGAAGTGCAAGGCCGGACAACTCTCCCGCCAGATACGGGTTCATTCCGGCATTCCGCAAAGACTGACAAAGCTCCTTGAGTCCCGTCAGATCGCTGAAGCGGGGCAGGCTCGACAGCATCCGATTGTCCGTACCGGTCAGATCGTCAAGGATACGCTGAAACGGCTCGGACGGGCGCTGCAGAACATCCGCCAATGTCCAGATATGGCTTTTTGCAAAGCTGCGCCTTTCCTTGAACCGCTCAATGAACCGCGACTCTTCAGCCTGCAGGCGTGCCGCTTCGGCTCGTACTTCTGAGGCCTGTCTTCCCGAATGCAGCAACGGGATGATCCATGCGCCGGAGATCACGAACACGGTCGCGTTCCTGTCCCGGGCAAGCATTTGACCAATCTTCAGGTTGTCCCGCGGAGATAGCAGAAAGGACTGATGCTCACCCTGAGTGTTCCAGATCAGGTTCCGTAGAAAAGCCTCGGGATCATAGTCACGCAGAGCTGCGCTGTCAGGTAATGCACCTGCCCACATAGTCTCGTTGCCAGAGAATTCGGCCCGGTCCGGAGCGAACAAGTGCCCGTGCGTCCGGCTGCCGGTCTGGCTTTCCACCCACCCGGCGAAGCTTTTGAAAACATCGTCAAACCCGTGGAAAACCGCGTAGGGCGCTGCGGTTACGCCGTTCTCGAACCCCTCGCGCGGATATCGCCCGGCCATTGCAAGTCCGGCTCGTCCGCTTGTCCTCTGGTGAACCGCCTCTCCAAATATCCGATCGGCAAAGGAGCCTGGAACGCCGCTGGACATTGGTTTCGGCACCGGCTCCGAAGACAGGAAAGTCCCGTACAGGCGCTTCGCGCCGGGCCAGATTTTACGGGCGAAATACGCCGGGCTGTCCGCCAGCATACCAAGATGGTCGTCATAAAAGACGTGCGGCTTTCCCTGGAAGTCGAACTTGGACAATGTCAGCGAACGGCTCTCGATCCTGGTTCCATGCCGCCGGACCAGGGTCTGGAAATAGCTCTCGTCCGGAATCCAAACTCTTTGGAAGTAGCGGTCCAGGACAGGGCGTTCGGGGTCGTCGAGAATCTTTTCCAAGGTTTCCCGCGAAAGACACCACCACTGCGAACCAAGATGCGGTGTCACACCCAACGGTACGGCCCGTTTCCAGCCTATGCTCCGCTGAAGTTCGACCCAAGCGTCGAACAAACGTCGGTTCCGCTTCCATGCGAAAGGGAAACTCAACGTGAACCTTTCTTCACTCAACCCGCCGGCCGTCCACGGAACGTCTTCCACCGTTACGCTTTCGATGAAGTCGGTGCCCTGGTGACGGGAAAGAAAAGACTTCAACTCGGCAATGGGCTTGATCGGCAGGCAGGCACCCGAGATCAGCACCACGTGCCGGATTCCTGGATTCTGTGCGAGCAATTGCTCTGAGGCGCCTCGCGAGGCCGCCACCAAAGACCAGGTCCCCCAATCACACCTGAACCTTTCGGCCAACGATATTCTAGGCTCGGAGGCGATCCTGCCGACAAGCCTGTCGAATTCCCTCCCGGGCGTACGCTTGTCGACATGGATCACAACCGGACACCCCTCCGCCGCGATTCCATGGGCGACATCTGCCGCGCGGTTCAGCGCTGTATGGGCAAGCATGACGAAACCGACCGTCATGCCCAGTTGCCTTTCGACATAAGTCCCAGCATCTCCAGCTGGCGCCAGCCCATGTATTTTTCGGACCATGCCGACCAGAGGCCGGGCTCGCTTTCCGCTGTCTGGTGATAGGCGGCGTACTCCCGCCCCCCGGCAAAATGCTCGCGCCGTTCGACTTCTTCCGCCGCCTTGGCAACAAAACTATCAAGGAACTTGGCATGCAGCAGGCAGCCCGACGCTTTTTCTCCTCCGGCCTCGTCATAGACGTTGTTCAATCCACGCGGCAAAAGCATGTGCGTCGAGCTGACATAGGTGAATCTACGGTCCCAGCGCACCAGCGGAGTCTTATTCAACGACGGCGCTTGTTCTGGCGTTTCAGCAAAATAGACCCGCGCTCTCGGACCTCCTTGAATCCAAAGGTTACGGTATTTCGGATTGCGTGAGATCATGTAGTTCCCGGGATCGAACCACTCAGCCAGCTCAAACGGATTCTGCCCTTCTCGATAGCGTATCCCCGCAAGGGGCTTGTCCGGATACATGTCCAGAAGCATGGTTCCGAAACTACGGATGCCGGATTGATCCAACCAGTCACAGAGGGCCGGAAGCGGACGCGTATCGCAGAACGGATAAACAAGGAATTCGTCCGGATCGAGCGTCAATGTCCAATGTCCGTGACCGTGACGGAGCTTAAGCCAGTTCAACCAGTCGGTACCGAAGCGGCTCTTCCGATAACTGGCGTCGGTCCGCCATAGAGAAACGTCGGCTTCGCCCGCAAGGAACTCGGCACTGCCGTCGTCAGAGCCGTTGTCGACGAAGAGGAAGTGATCCACCCCCAGACGGCGATAATACTTCAGAAAGTAGCGCAGTCTTGGTCGCTCATTGCGAATGGTCGAGAAAGCAAGGATTGCGTTTGGTGAAAGCCGCCCAGTTCGATTTGCGACAGGTATCAGCTCGCGGCGCTTCCGAATGGCGCGCGCCAGCCAACGTCTGCGCTCAAGGCGTAACCTGTATGCCGAAATGACGCCCAAGCTCTCCTGTCCACCCCAGGTCGCCGGCGTTTAGTGACCGGCGTTCAGATCAATCCGAAGACTCGGTCAAAGTGCTTTTCCCAGGTCGGAAGCCGGAAGGCCCGCAAGGCAGCATGACGCCGGGACTGCTCTGCCAAATCTTCGCTGGCCAAATCTCTGATGGCCTTGAACCATTGATACATGTCGTCGGTATCTGCGTAAACGGCCATGTCGCCCAGATGGATTTCGGTAGTCCGCAATGGTGCGGAAATCGTCGGAATCCCCATCGTCGCCGCTTCGAAGGGCGGCAGGCCGAATCCTTCGACATGACTTGGAAACAAAAGCGCGGTGGCCCCAGCCAGTTGCCGTTTCATTTCCTTGTCCGGCAACGGACCCAACTCGAAAACCGTCCGGCCCATCATCGGCGAACGATCAAGCCTGTCGAACACTTCCTCGTTGCGCCAGCCGCGGGCTCCAATGATCCGAAGCTCCGGAATCCGGCTCTCATCCATCTTTCGATGCATCCGCTCCCAGATATCCAGAAGAAAACCGTGGTTCTTGCGCGGTTCAATCGTTCCTATGACCACGAAGTAGGGCTTGTCCGATTTTACCGGATCGACGGGCGGAGCACCGATATCGACCCCCAGTGGTGAAACGATCACAGGCACGCGGTGACCGGTACCAACCATCCGGCGCTCGACGCTCTCGCGCACCTCGTCCGATGGGACAATGATGTGGTTCGCGAAATTGATCACGGTTGTGAGGCGCTCGACAAACTTGGCGCGGGAAGCCTCGGTTTGAAACTGGGGATGGTCGATCGGAATAGTGTCGTGGATCATGACGATTTTGGTATGATCCGGCATTTCCATCATCGCCCGCATGGTCTGAGGATTCAGGTTCGTATGCCCGACATTGATGTAGGCAAGCCCATTGGGCATCCGCCACATGATCTTTCGGATCGAAAGAGTCGCCGCGCGAGAGGACGCAATGGCTCGGATGGTAGACGCCTGGTCCGCCCCATCGAGGTCGGTCCGGTCCAGATAGTCCGGCAGGCGGGGCAGCCTGTCCGGCTCGAACATCAGAAACCCGCGGGGCGTCCGGATGATTGCCCATCCACTCCGCCGGATCACTTCGTCCAGATAGGCGCGCTCAACGCGGTCGATACCCGTGGCGGGTCCACGCCCCAAACGGGAAAACGATCTGCTGAGATCAAGTACAGGAGTGGCCACGTACCGTGCTCGTCGTTCTTATTGGTGTCCGGACCTGTTTACTCGGCAACGCGCAGAAGTGGAACGGTATCTCTCAAGAAAGCTGCAAACTCGTCCTGAAGCTCGGGGCGTGCCAAGGCGAAACTGACCGTCGCCTGGAGAAACCCTGCCTTTGAACCGCAATCGAAACGTTGACCGCTGAACCGCAAACCGTGAACCGGCCGCCCATCCTCGATCTCCTTCGCGATTGCATCGGTTAGTTGAATTTCCCCGCCCGCACCCAGTTGGGCATTGTTCAGATTGTTCAGAACGTCGGGCGCCAGGATATAACGGCCAATCACAGCAAGGTTCGATGGAGCCTCGGACATTTTCGGCTTTTCGACCATACCCCGCACGGACACAAGATTCCCCCGTTCCGAGTTTACATCGAGAATGCCGTAGGATGATGCCTTCTCCCGAGGCACTTCCATCGCCGCAACCATCGAACCGCCGGTTTCTTCGTAGGCCTCGATCATTTGTTGCAGGCAAGGCGTATCGGCAGCGATCACGTCATCGGGAAGGATGACCGCAAAGGGCTCATCATTCGCAATCAGGCGACGGGCGCACCAGACAGCATGCCCAAGGCCCATTGCCTTGTGCTGACGGATATAAGCAATGGCGCCGGACTCCATGTTCGACGCCCGCAACGCTTCCAGAAGTTGGGTTTTTCCGCTTTTTAGCAGCGCCGCCTCAAGCTGCGGAGCGTGGTCGAAATAGTCCTCGAGAGCACCCTTTCCGCGAGACGTGACGAAAATGAACTCCGTGATACCGGCTGCCCTTGCCTCGTCGATCGCATACTGGATCAACGGTCTATCGACCAGCGTCATGATTTCTTTAGGGACGGATTTGGTTGCTGGCAGAAAGCGCGTACCCAACCCCGCTACGGGGAAAATCGCCTTGGTCACCCTGCGTTTCATAAAATACTTCGCCCTTCCTCTGGACACACACAAAAACACTCGTTGTCAGCGCCTGCGGACCTGACCGGGCTGACATTACTTACCATCGTCCAAACCGCGTCTCTTTGCAACGCGGGCTATCTCTTCATCTGCCCGTCTTGCAAATCTGCACCACCTGAAACGCCTTCCGGTTGATTCTGTTTCCCGAAACTGTCCACCGGCATGCAACCAGACACCGCGTTCGGTGTATCGCACAGTATGTCGCCATGAAGTTAAGGAGAAACTGAAGACGCTTGCGCGCGCAGCCCGTCGGGCGAGATCTGTTGCATGGCGAAGCGCCGACGCTCGGCCGAACCGGCGGGATACCAAAACCTGGTGACCCGCTGGCAAAGGGCTTACCTTCAGGAAGATTTCAGGACCGGTCGGCAAACGCGGCAAACACTCAAGACTACACGAAATTCCTTCACTCCAGCCAATCCTCAGCGAATGCATCAGCCGTCCGATGTCCCCCGGTTCGAGGTCGCCGCGGATCATGTGACCGACGGCTCTCTTGCGTTCATCTTTCGCCGTGAACTCCAGAAACTCCTCCACGGGTTCGCGGGAATGCCGCCTCAGGAAAATGGCAGTACTGCGCCCCACGTCGAACAGTGTTCGGGGCGCACGGCGCGCGGTTCGAAGGCACGAGGGCTCCAATGAGTGGTGCACCTCAGCCAATGGCGTGACCACGGATCGATGGCCCGCGTCGGAGAGCCGAAGCGAAATATCACTGTCTTCGAGGAAATAGTGATAGTTCGAATCAAACCCTCCCAACGCGCGCAACACATCGCTTCGAATCGCCATGTTGGTACCGATCAGCTTGACCGCTCGACCCTCAGGCAGGTCAGGCACAAACGGAGATTCTCCATCGGCCCTTTCGTCGTGTGTCCTGGCCTCGCGATCAATCGAGTGAAAACGTGACTGAAATCGAATTCCGTCTGGCCCCCGCACGAAACCCACCGACGCTGTAGCACCGCTTTCCAGAAGGCTGGAGTCATGATGGGTAAGCCAGGTTGGTTCAGGTACCGCGTCGTCATCGATGAACGCGAGCACGTCGCCCGCAGCGGCGGCAACCCCGGCATTTCGTGCTGCGCTCAGGTTGGGCTGATCGAACCGCACAAAGCGCAACCAGCCCCACTCGGCCCCCGACAACGCGTCGTCGGCCAAGGCATCGCCGACAACGACAACCTCGAAATTCGGGTAATCCAACTGCCGGATGGCCCTTAGAGTTCGAAGCAAGGAACGCGGACGTTCGCGCGTGGCGACGATGATACTGAAGCGTTGTGACGCTTCGGGCCACATCACTCCGCAGCCAGTTCCACACCGGGTGCGAAGGCAAGAAAATGCCCGTTTCTGAATCCCGGTTTGCCATAGCGCAGCGGTCGCCGCGTCTCTCGGTCGAATACCTCACCTCCGGCGGCCCTAAGCACGGCATGTCCTGCCGCGGTGTCCCACTCCATAGTCGGCCCGAGGCGGGGATAGAAATCCGCTTCGGCGGATGCCACGAGACAAAATTTCAGGGAAGAACCGGCGCTCACCGCATCGGCGACCCGATAGAGAGAAATATAATCGTCTGTTGCCTGATCCCTGTGCGACTTCGACGCAACGACACGAAGTGCGTCGTTGTCGGGCTCCGATACGTGAAGCGCAACGGTTCGGCCGGGTTCGTCCAGATCGAAGGCACCCACCTCTTCAAGCGCACCGCCCTCGGCCGCAGTCATGAACAGGCGCTCTTTGGCCGGGGCGTAAACCACGCCAAGCGTTGGCACGCCATCCTCGACCAGGGCGATATTCACCGTGAAATCGCCGCGCCGCTTGATGAACTCCTTGGTTCCGTCCAAGGGATCAACAATCAGAAACGTCGTGACATCCAGATTGTGGGTCGCGGCTTGCTCTTCCGTGACAAGCGGCAGGTTCGGAAACTCTTTCGACAAACCGGCTGAAATCAGCCTGTCAGCGGCTTCATCCGCCTCGGTGACCGGACTTGCGTCCGATTTCGACCGCACCCCCAGATCTTCCCGGCGATAAACTTCCATTATCGAGTTGCCTGCTTCGATCGACAGGCGACGCATCGCCGATAAAAGTGCTTTTCGGTCAATACTGGCCATTTTCGGACACCATTCTCTATCAAAAAGCTTGTCGCAGGCTTATGATGGCTCCAAGCGGCCATGACAAGGTTCGCATCTTCAGAGGCAAGACAGGTTTCGGGCCGTTCACGATGTTTGACGTTCAGAAAAGACAATCTCTCGGTTCGGCTGCACTAACGATGCTGGACCTGATCTATCACAACACGGTCCGCACGGTCCGTAAGTCACATCGAGATGCGATTTTCGCGATCCTCGTCAATATCCTTCAAACCCTGATCATGGTCATCGCATTCTACGCGCTTTTCGAGCTTCTCGGAATGCGCGGCGCAGCGATACGCGGAGATTTCCTTCTATATGTGATGTCCGGGATTTTCGTCTTCATGGTGCACGTCAAGGCGCTGATGGCCGTTGCCAGCGCCGAGGGTCCGGCGTCTCCGATGATGCAGCATCTTCCCATGTCGACTACCGTATCGATCTGGGCCGCAGCGTTCAGCGCCCTCTACATTCAGGTGATATCGCTGGGCGCGGTGCTTTTCGCGTATCATCTTGTGTGGGCCCCAATAGAGGTGCATCAGCCAATGGGTGCGCTGGCCATGCTGTTGTTGGCGTGGTTCTTTGGCGTTGCCGTGGGATCGATCTTTCTGGCGATCAAACCGTGGATGCCAGGAACCACCGGGATCATTCAGCAAATCTATACCCGGGTGAACATGTTCGCCTCCGGCAAGATGTTCGTGGCAAACACCTTGCCCGCCACCATGGTCGCAATGTTCGCCTGGAACCCGCTGTTCCACATCATCGATCAGGGCCGGGGCTATATCTTCATCAACTACAACCCGATGAAAACATCACTCATGTACCCGGTCTATGTTTCTATTGTGTTGCTTGTGATCGGGCTGATCGGCGAAAGCTTCACGCGCAAACGCGTGTCGCTCAGCTGGACCGCCGGAAGGTGATGCGGGCCCTTGCCATCTTGCTTCTTACAGCGCTTCCGGCGGCGGCGACAGTCGACGGCTGGCCCGCAATCTATGACGTAACAGGCGTCGCCACGGACGACGTTCTCAATGTGCGAAGCGCACCCGGCGCTGGCTCCGATATCGTTGGCACCCTGGCTCATGACGCGAAGGGCATCGAGGTGATCCGCCCGAATGACGATCTAACATGGGGCCTTGTGAATTCAAGCGAAGGGTCCGGCTGGGTATCGCTCAATTTCCTGGAGCGGGCAGTTCAGTACTGGGACGGTCAGTTCCCCAAGATCAGGCAATGCTTCGGGACCGAACCCTTCTGGTCACTGGAAGTCGGCCAGCCAGAGGTGAGACTGAACATGCCGGGCGCCGAGCCGAGGGACGGTCTTGTGTCATCCATGCATTCTTCCAGATCACGCCGCGACCGCTTCGCGTTCAGCGGAGCGTTCTTTCGAACCGAAAACGGTTCGTTGGACGTCCAACTTTCGGTACGGATGGAGTCCTGTAATGATGGAATGTCGGATCGGGAATACGGCATCGCCGTTGACATGCTTCTGACATCGCCAGAGGCGTCAATGGACCAAAGCGCACTTGGGCTCTACTCGGGCTGCTGCTCTATCCAGCCACTCTCAGCGTCACGTTGAGCCGACCGCCGTCCGGAAGAAGATCGGACGAACCAAACCTGATCCGGTCGATCCCGTGATAGACCATCCGCCCCTCGCCTGACAGAACCGCAACATCCCCGGATTTCAGCCAGACGCTTTTGGTCGGCCCGCGCGGTTCGGCACTTCCCACCCGAAACAGCGCGTCATCACCCAGCGAAATCGACACGACCGGCCACTTTGTATCGGCCTCATCCCTATCCTGATGCATGCCCATCTTCGCCCCCTTCCCGTAGAAGTTCACTAGGCAAGAATCCGGTATCCGATTCACGCCCGAGAACCGCCGCCAAACCGCGAGCACACCTTCGGGAATCTCAGGCCAGTCCCTGCCATCGGGCTGATGAGGATCATATCGGTAGCCCGAACGATCCGTTACCCAGCCCAGCGCACCGGCCGCACTCATGCGCACGCTCATCTTTCGGCCACCGGGTGTCTGGTACTGCCGAAATGGCGCATTTCCCGCCAAAAGGCGCAGGTCCTTCACCATCTGTTCTTGAGCAGGTCGATCCAGTGCACCGGCACAAACGGCGACCCCGTTCAACTCCAACTTGTCGGAAAACAGATCGCCCATTCGGAAAACTCCCTGTCTTTGAGTCTTTTCAAGTGTTCACGGCGCTTGCAGGCCCGAAACCCCCTCCTTATATACCCCCCGAAGCCGTGATCGTCCCTCCTGGGTCGTCACATATTCCTTGGGATGGGACCGAGGTGCCAAAACGGGCCTTCGTCCCGAACATCGCCTAAAGAGAGGAAAAGAGCATGGGTAAAGTCATCGGTATCGACCTCGGGACGACGAACAGCTGCGTCGCCATCATGGATGGGTCTCAGCCCCGGGTGATCGAGAATGCCGAAGGTGCCCGGACGACCCCGTCCATTGTCGCCTTCACCGACAGCGAGCGCCTTGTCGGACAGCCGGCCAAGCGTCAGGCCGTCACCAACCCCGAAAACACGGTCTTTGCCGTCAAGCGCCTGATCGGCCGCCGCGTGGACGACGCGGAAGTGACGAAGGACAAAAAGATCGTTCCTTACAACATTGTTGATGGCGGCAATGGCGACGCTTGGGTCGAAGCCGGCGGCGAGAAGTACTCGCCCAGCCAGGTTTCCGCCTTCATCCTTCAGAAGATGAAGGAAACCGCCGAATCGTATCTGGGTGAAAAGGTCGAGCAAGCGGTCATTACCGTTCCGGCCTACTTCAACGACGCACAACGTCAGGCCACCAAAGACGCCGGCAAGATTGCCGGCCTTGAAGTCCTGCGCATCATCAACGAGCCAACAGCTGCCGCTCTGGCTTATGGTCTCGACAAGAAAGAGACAAAGACCATCGCGGTCTATGACCTTGGCGGCGGTACCTTCGACATCACCATCCTTGAAATCGACGATGGCCTTTTCGAAGTGAAATCGACGAACGGCGACACGTTCCTCGGCGGCGAAGACTTCGACATGCGGATCGTCAATTACCTCGCCGATGAGTTCAAGAAAGAGCATGGCGTTGATCTGACCAACGACAAGATGGCGCTTCAGCGCCTGAAGGAAGCGGCCGAAAAGGCCAAGATCGAACTGTCGTCCTCTTCGCAGACCGAAATCAACCAGCCGTTCATTTCGATGAACAAGGACACCGGCACGCCGCTGCACATGGTCATGAAACTGACCCGCGCAAAGCTGGAGTCGCTGGTTGGCGACCTCATCAAAAAGTCGATCAAACCGTGCCAAGCAGCTTTGAAAGACGCTGGCCTTTCGACAAGCGATATCGACGAGGTCGTTCTTGTCGGCGGCATGACCCGCATGCCGAAAGTCATCGAAGAGGTGACAAAATTCTTCGGAAAAGAGCCGCACAAGGGTGTGAACCCGGATGAGGTCGTGGCCCTCGGCGCCGCGATCCAGGCCGGCGTTCTGCAGGGTGACGTCAAGGACGTTGTCCTTCTCGACGTCACGCCTCTGTCGCTCGGCATCGAGACGCTCGGTGGCGTGTTCACCCGCCTGATCGACCGGAACACGACGATCCCGACCAAGAAGTCGCAGATCTTCTCGACCGCCGAAGACAACCAGAACGCCGTGACGATCCGTGTCTTCCAGGGCGAGCGTGAAATGGCCGCGGACAACAAGATGCTGGGCCAGTTCAATCTCGAGGACATCCCGCCGGCACCGCGCGGCATGCCGCAGATCGAGGTCACATTCAACATCGATGCCAACGGCATCGTAGCCGTGTCCGCGAAGGACAAGGGCACCGGCAAGGAGCAGACGATCACGATCCAGGCATCGGGCGGCCTGTCCGACGAAGAGATCGAGCAAATGGTCAAGGACGCCGAGGCGAACGCCGAGGCCGACAAGGGTCGCCGCGAACTGGTCGAAGCCAAGAACGAGGCCGAACGTGTCGTGCACGAGACGGAAAAGGCCATCGAAGAGCATGGCAGCAAGGTTGACCCGACCACGGTCGAAGCCATCGAGCTGGCCATTGCGAACCTCAACGAACAGCTGGAAACCGACGACGCCGGCAAGATCCGCGGCGGGATCCAGAACGTTCGCGAGGCGTCGATGAAGCTTGGCGAAGCCATCTACAAGGCCGAACAGGAAAAGGCCGGCGAGGTCGATCCTGACGACGAAGGTCCGCGCAATGTCGACGACGACATTGTCGACGCCGACTTCGAAGATCTCGACGACGATAAGCGCGCCGGCTAAGGCGCGTGTGAACGCGGCAAACGGGCTGGCCCGACCCGATCGGGCCAGCCTGCGCGTTCCAGGGGAAAAACCAGATGCCAAAGCGCGATTACTACGAGGTACTAGGGGTCTCGAAAGGCGCATCCGCCGACGAGATCAAGAAAGCCTATCGTTCGAAAGCGAAAGAGCTGCACCCCGACCGCGCACAGGACAATCCCAATGCCGAGGCTCAGTTCAAGGAAGTGAACGAAGCCTATGACGTCCTCAAGGACGCGGACAAGAAAGCCGCATATGACCGCTTCGGCCACGCAGCCTTCGAAGGCGGGATGGGCGGTGGCCCTCGTGGCGGAAACTATGCCGGCGGCGATTTTGCCAGCGCCTTTTCCGACGTTTTCGATGACCTGTTCGGTGACATCATGGGCCGGCGTGGCGGTAGCGCGGGCAAACGCGCCGTTCGTGGCTCGGACCTGAGGTATAATCTACGAATTTCTCTGGAGGACGCCTATCGCGGGCTCCAGAAATCCATACAGGTGCCAACAGCTGTGCAGTGCGACACCTGCCATGGTACCGGTGCAGAAAGCGGAGCCGAGCCTCAGGCCTGTCCGACATGTTCCGGAATGGGTAAGGTGCGTGCCCAACAGGGCTTCTTCACAGTCGAAAGAACATGCCCGACGTGCTCTGGTATGGGTCAGATCATCAAGAATCCCTGCGCGAAATGCGGTGGAGCCGGAAGGGTCGAGAAGGATCGATCTCTCAGCGTGAACATCCCGGCAGGTGTCGAGACGGGTACACGAATTCGCTTGGCAGGCGAAGGAGAGGCCGGCCTGCGAGGCGGGCCCTCAGGCGACCTTTATATCTTCATCGAAGTGACAGAACATGCGCTGTTCCAGCGTGACGGCATGAACCTCTATTGCCGCGTCCCCGTCTCTATGACATCGGCTGCAATCGGCGGTGACATTGAGGTGCCAACCATCGACGGTGGACGCAGCCGGGTCAAGGTTCCGGCAGGCAGCCAGTCAGGACGTCAGATGCGGCTACGCGGAAAGGGTATGCCAGCTCTTCGCGGCGGCGGGAGCGGCGACATGATGATCGAACTCGCGGTGGAAACTCCGGTCAACCTGACAAGCCGGCAGAAAGAGTTGCTCAAAGAGTTCGAGAAGCTTTCAGAGGAGAATAACCCGGAATCCTCGGGCTTCTTCAAAAAGGTCAAAACCTTTTGGGACAGCATGAAAAGCTGACATTTGATTCTTGAATTCCGAAACAATGAGGGCCGATCCGGGATACCGTGATTGGCCCTTGTTCAATCCGCCCCAATTCCACCCGATTTCTTGGTGAATAAGGCAAAAGCGTGTACAAATTTCGTCATTAATTAGTTTAGCGCCCCGCCCCGCGCACAAGTGACGAGTACCGATATGACCCCCATCGAACGCGTTTCCGTCCGAAGCAAAGCTCTTGCCACACTTGGATTGCAAGGCAATCCTACAAAGTCGGAAGTCCGAAACGTGTTCCGCAGACTGGCTTTCGAAAAGCATCCGGACAAATGCAAGGGCGCTGACGACGAATTCGCGCGGATCTCGGAAGCCTATCAAATGCTTTTCGAGTCCGCCGAAGACGATACGCCAAAACCCCCGAGTGCGTCGGTTTCTCGCCCGTCCGTGCGGCCAGTAGAGGCTGTATTCGATGAACAGACGATTGCCCTGTGCCGTGCTTTGTTCGAAGGCACTCACGAAGAAGCCAGTCATCATGTGGCGACCCGGCTGTATCGCAAAGGCCGGATGCTGACCTATTTCGTTCCGACATCCGTCCTCGAGGGACAGAACAAAGTTGCCCTGCCAACTGGCGACCTCATCGATTCCCGCCGTGTTCAGACCCGACTGGTCGATGTGCATTCGGCTGATCTTGCAGGCAACATCTTTGATGTGCCCGCCAAGATCTGTGCAGAAGTATTCCCCGGTGCGCGCAGTGTTCAGATCCGCTTTGGCGACGCGAATTAGAGTTAACTGAATTTTCACTACGAACAGGTCAGCGTGCCGGTTATGACCGGCACCAGCTCCTTCGACGAACCGCCATTGCCCCTTTTCGAGGGACAGGAATTCATTCTGACAGGGCCCCAGGGAAAGCTGCCGTCCTATATCAAGGATCACCGTAGTCGCCTGCGCCAACGCTTCTTGATCGGCGGTTCTTCCGCCATGCCGGATTACGAACTCCTGGAACTCGTTCTGTTCCGGTCTTTACCCCGCTGTGACGTCAAGCCGGTGGCCCATCGCCTTCTGCATACCTTCGGCGATTTCAACCGGGTGCTCTCGGCTCCGGTCGAGCGCCTGACAGCGGTCCGGGGAGTGGGACACATGGTGGCTGTGGACCTGAAGGTCGTCGAGGCGGCGGCGCACCGCCTTTCCCGCGCCCGAGTCCTGAAACAGCACGTCATCTCAAGCTGGGGGGCGCTCCTGGACTATTGTCACACCTCCATGTCCCACCTTGAAACGGAACAGTTCCGGGTCCTGTTTCTGGACCGCAAGAATGTCCTGATTGCCGACGAGGAACAGGCGAAAGGCACCGTCGACCATGTTCCGGTTTATCCCCGCGAAGTCGTCAAACGCGCGCTCGAACTGAATGCCTCGGCCCTGATTCTCGTCCACAACCACCCGTCAGGCGATCCGACACCGTCGGAAGCAGACATTGCAATGACACGCCAGATCGAAGCGGCGGCACAGGCTCTGTCGATCACGATCCATGACCACCTGATCATAGGAAGATCAGCAGAGTTTTCGTTCCGCTCGGAAGGTCACCTGTCCGGCTAAGGGGTCGGGCCTCGCAGCCAGACTTCCACCCGTCGGTTCACCTGCCGTCCCCAGGCAGTGTCGTCGCACGCCATCGGCAGAATCTCTCCATAGCCATCCACTTCGAGTTTCACAGGTGAATCCCCGGTGAATGCACCAACAGCCTGCCTGACGGCCCTGGCACGCCGCATGGACAGACGCTGGTTTCCCTCTGCAGGCCCGTCGCCATCAGTGAAGCCGACAAAAACCAGCTCCTTGCCATCGAACTCGCCACGCCAGATCGCATCCGCAAGCCTGCGAACATTGGAGGCGGACTGCGGATCCAATTCACTGGACCCATCGCGGAAACGAAAGGTCAGGGTCAACCGCTCTCCTAGCATCAATGTTGCGATCATTCGCTGGATTTCCTGCATTCGCTCCTGATCATCTCCAGCTGTCAGAACCGCATTCGCCAGCCGATCACCCTGACGATCGAACGGGATAAACCCGATCCCCTGATCCACGAAGCCTGCGGCCTGGATCACCGGCTGCGCCTCGTGCGATCGGACGTAGGCAATGAAATCACGCACGATCCGAGGCTGTCTTGCGCCATTGCGATGCAGAAACAGCGGTTGCGTCAGAGGATAGTCTTCGGCCTTTACTGTCCCGCGCGTAGCCGGACTGGCCAGACCGCAAGAACCGCTTATGACCAGCGGTACAGTGTTGCCGAGGCGAGAAAGCGGGACAAGCCCGAGAGCCGATGAACTGCTCGCAACCGCCGTCGCAAGAAGCTTCTTGTCCCTGTGCCTCGTGGCGCTCCCGGCTCGCAGACCGGGAAAGACCCGCGCCAGGGCCCTCGTCACATCGCGCCCCTCGGGAAGATGAAGATCGACCGGCATGTCGGGGCCATCGAGTTCCTCCCAGTTGTCGATATCACCCGTCAGAAGCCCTCGAAACTGCTCCAGCGTGACCATCGCCCTCGGGTTATCCAACGATACCACAGGAACCAGTGCGTCCAGCGCAATCACATCTTGGTCAACCGATTTTCCAGCCTCCTTTCGACCCAGAGAGAGATCCGTATCTCGAGAGGCAAGTTGGGTCAGCACATCTTCCTCCGGCGCGACCGCTCCTTCGATCCGAGCAACCAATCGGCTTGTCGAAGTTTCCGTCAGTTCCCAGGTAACCGTCTCATCACTTGTGAAAATCCGGTGATACGACAGTCCCTGCCGTCTGGCGAAACTCTCCAGAAGCGGCGGCATGAGAAGATGGATCATGTCGGCGGGTCCACCAACTCTCGCATGGGCGACCAATGCCTCGGGTTCGGGGCACCCGGGACCATCGCAGGAGACGTCCCCCCGATCCAATGTCAACGCGCCGAACTCGGTCTCGACCCGAAAGTATTCTCCATCGAAGGACAACAATTCGCCCGAGACGCTGTGCGACCCGTCAAGCGTCGTCAAAACGACAGCGCCGGAACTCCATCCGGTGCCGGGCACAAGGGCGATCACCGCCAAAGCGGCAAGTTTCTGGATCATTGGCAGCCAGACGTCCGATTAACGCCCGGCCAGTCTCATGTCCTGCAATAGGTTTTTCAACTCAATGACGTCGCCGATGCGATTGCATTCAGGAAGTGTGACCCTGACGTCCGTTTCGGTCATCCCTCCAAGTGGTCCGCTCTGCAATGCTTGAGCACTGATCATACGCCCGCAATTCGTCTCTGTCACATCGGCTTCCACCACAAGCTCAACGACGCCCTTGAGAGGCGTGAAACCCGTGGGAAACGTATAGACCTCGGCGCTGCGCCCAGTTCCATCGCCAATCGCGACAAGAAAACCTCCGGTTCCGCGCATCGCACGCGCTGGCGTTTTCGCTGATCCGGCCCGGATATGTCCGCTTTCGCCTCGTGATGCCCCCAGTTCATAGGCGTTCATCCGGAATACTTGCGTGCCCTCCCATGCCAGGATCACGCGCGAAAAGGCACGGGCATCGCTGACGTTGGAAATCGCCCGAGCCGTCTGGCGTTCCGATATCACCAGCACCTCCTCGATGTCTGTGAGTGCCGGAACCAGCGTCTCGGCACGACCAAAGGAATCGGTCGTCACATCGATTTCCAGCATACCATGCCGAACGGTCACCTTTCGGTTGGGGTCGCAGGCTGCGAAGTACAAGACTTCGATCATTGCAGCATCCAGAACACTAACGGTCAGATCCGGAGTGCAATCGAACCCGAACGGACTCATCCGTGCATCGTCCCAAATCTGCGGCAAAACAGGATCGGGCTTGTCGACGCGGTTCGGCATGATGGGTGGATTTGGAACCAGTGGGACAAGCGTCGCGGCCGGTGGCGTTGGCAAGCTGCCAGGCTGATCGGCTGACCGCAAAAGCGGCGCGGCATCCGGCATTTCGTCAACGGTCGCCAGCGGGGTGTTCTCAACCAGAACGCTTTGCATCAGGTACCCGGCACCAAAGGCAAGCAGAAGCGCTGCCAACGCCGAAACCGCCCGGCGCCTGCCAAGCAATGCAAGAGAGTTCATGCCTGCCTCCGTTTGGTCCGCTCTTTTACGGCAGATCCATTGTTTCAAGCATAATGCCCGCCAACTTAGCGTTGGCGGGCAAACCGTTCAGATGACAAATTTTTACGAAGCGCTGCGACGCGCATGCCACAACGCGTCAAAGCGCGCCGTGACAATGCTTGAACTTCTTGCCCGATCCACAGGGACAAGGATCATTCCGGCCTGGATTTCCCCAAGTCGAAGGATCGCTCTCGTCGAAACCGGCGTCGATGGCCTCGGCTGTGGGCGCAGGCGGACTGCTGGCCGCTGCCGCGGCTGCCGCGGCTGCCGCCTGCTGCTGCGCCAGCATCTGCTGCATCAAGGCCTGTTGTTCCTCCTCGGTCATCGGACGGATCTGGGCCAGCTTCTCGGTGACCTCACCGCGCAGACCATTCAGAAGACTGTCGAAAAGCTGGAAGCCTTCTGTCTTGTACTCGTTCACCGGATCACGCTGCGCATAGGCGCGGAATCCAACGACAGACCGCAGGTGTTCCAGCGTCAGGATATGCTCGCGCCACTTGGCGTCTATGGTCTGCAAAAGAAGCTGCTTTTCGATCGAGCGCATGTTCTCGACGCCGAACTGCTGCGCCTTGGCGTCCATGAACGCATCCGATTTTTCGTACAGCCGTTCGCGGATTTCCGCGTCATCCACGCCTTCCTCGTCAGCCCATTCGACGACGGGCACAGAAATGCCCAGCGACTTCTCGACGGCGGACTTCAGCCCTTCGGTATCCCACTGGTCGGCATAGGACTTGGGCGGAATGTAGGTATCGACCAGATCGTCGATCACCTGGTGGCGCATGTCCTGAACGACCTCCTCGACCTCCTCGGCCTCCATGATCTCGCGGCGCTGACCGAAGATCGCCTTCCGCTGGTCATTAAGCACATCGTCCAGCTTCAGAAGCTGCTTACGGATGTCGAAGTTCCGACCTTCCACCTTGGCCTGCGCCCGTTCGAGCGATTTGTTGACCCACGGATGCTTGATCGCCTCGCCCTCGGCCATGCCGAGTGTCGAGAGAACCTTGTCCAGCCGCTCGGAGCCGAAGATGCGCATCAGGTCGTCTTCGAGGCTCAGGAAGAATGCGGAACGCCCCGGGTCACCCTGACGACCGGACCGACCGCGCAGCTGGTTGTCGATTCGACGGCTTTCGTGTCGCTCGGTCCCCAGTACAAACAGGCCACCGGCCGCAAGTACTTTCTCCTTGTCGTCTTTGTGCTCGGCCTCGATCCGTGCGCGGATCTCGTCGGGATGCGCTTCCGGGTCTTCGGCCAGCGCGGCCATCACCCGCATTTCAACGTTTCCGCCAAGCTGGATGTCAGTACCGCGGCCCGCCATGTTGGTTGCGATCGTGACGGCGCCAGGGATGCCCGCATCAGCGACGATCTGGGCTTCTTTCTCATGCTGGCGTGCATTCAGGACATTGTGCGGGATGCCGTCCTTCTTCAGCAGTTCGGAAAGGAATTCCGACCGCTCGATCGAGGTGGTGCCCACCAGAACCGGCTGGCCCTTGGCATGCGCCTCCTTGATCGCCTTGACGATTCCTTCAAATTTCTCGCGCGCGGTGCGATAGATCTGGTCGTCTTCGTCGACACGCGCAATCGGGCGGTTCGTCGGAATCTCGATCACGCCCAAACCGTAGATCTCGCCGAATTCCTCGGCCTCGGTCGCGGCCGTGCCGGTCATGCCGGCCAGTTTGTCGTAGAGACGGAAATAGTTCTGGAACGTCACGCTTGCCAGGGTCACGTTCTCAGGCTGAATCGCCACGCCTTCCTTGGCTTCGATTGCCTGATGCAGACCCTCCGACAGCCGGCGCCCGGGCATCATCCGGCCGGTGAACTCGTCGATCAGGACGACCTCTCCGTCACGAACGATATAGTCCTTGTCCCGCGTGAACAGCTTGTGGGCCCGCAATCCCTGGTTCACGTGATGAACGATCGTGGTCGACTCAGGATCGTAAAGGGTCTGATCGTCGGGCAGCAGACCCGACTCGTGAAGGCGCTGCTCCAGAAACTCGTTGCCCTCGTCAGTATAGGTGACGTTCCGGGTCTTCTCATCCAGCGTGAAATGTTCGTTCCGGACCTCGGGGATCAGCATATCGATTGTGCGGTATAGCTCCGACCGGTCCTGGCTGGGCCCGGAAATGATCAACGGGGTCCGCGCCTCGTCGATCAGGATCGAGTCGACCTCGTCAACGATTGCAAAGTAATGCCCGCGCTGCGAAAGGTCGGACAGGCTCGATTTCATGTTGTCACGCAGGTAATCGAACCCAAGCTCGTTGTTCGTGGCGTAGGTGATGTCGGCTTGGTACGCGGCTCGCTTCTCTTCCTCGCCCTGCTGAGGATAGACCGCGCCGGTCGTCATCCCCAGATGCGCAAAGACCTTGCCCATCCATTCGGCATCGCGGCGAACCAGATAGTCGTTCACCGTGACGATATGCACGCTCTTCCCCGTCAGCGCGTTCAGATAGGCCGGGAACGTCGCAACCAGCGTCTTGCCTTCGCCAGTCTTCATTTCGGCGATATTTCCCTGGTGCATGAATATGCCGCCGATCAGCTGCACATCGAAGGCGCGGAGGCCAAGCGCTCGCTTGGCGGCCTCGCGGCAGTTGGCAAAGGCCTCGGGCAAGACGTCGTCAAGACTGGCGCCTTCGGCGACTCGCTTTTTCAACTCTTCGGTCTTGGCGATCAGGCCTTCGTCTGAAAGGGCCGCGAACTCCGGCTCCAGCGCGTTGATCTTTTCGACCACGGGCTGCGTTGCCTTGACCTTGCGGTCATTGGTTGTGCCAAAAACCTTCTTCGCAATCTTTCCGAATCCAAGCATCAATACTGCCTTCTTGCGCTGATCTGACGAGGTTGTGTGAGGGGATGCGCTTGCCCGTGCCTCTGGCCCGCCATAGAAGGGCAAGGCGATGACCGTCCTGACCCGTTGTTCAGCGATGTAAGGGGCGGGTTTCAGACTGTCAACGTCGCGGACCCGCGCGGCATCCAGAGAGGAAAGATTATGGCTTTCAGACACGGAATTACCGCAGCCGCAATGGCGCTCACCCTGGCACTTGCCGGTCCTGGCAATGCCGAGAACCATCTGGCCGCCGATACCGTGGTCGCAACCGTCAATGGCACCGACATCACACTTGGGCACATGATCGTCCTGAAACAGCGCCTGCCGGCCCAGTATCAGCAACTTCCGGCCGATGTCCTGTTCGAGGGGATCCTAGACCAGCTTGTCCAGCAGACCCTGCTCGGAGAGAGCGTGGACGAACTTTCGCTCGGCTCTCGCATCGTTCTCGAAAACGAATCCCGCTCACTACGCGCCGCCGAGGAAATTCAGCGCATCACCGATAGCGCCATCTCCGAGGATGCCGTGCAGAAGGCCTATGACGCCGCTTATGCGAATGCAGAGCCCGAAACCGAGTACAATGCGTCTCACATCCTGGTCGCAACCGAGGAAGAAGCACAGGCGCTGATCGACGAATTGGCCGGCGGCGCGGATTTCGCGACTCTCGCCCAGGAAAAATCGACAGGTCCTTCGGGCCCGAATGGAGGCCAGCTTGGCTGGTTCGGGCCGGGCGCCATGGTCGCTCCGTTCGAGGAAGCCGTCGTCGCCATGGAAGTGGGGACCGTTTCTGTTCCGGTGCAGACCCAGTTTGGCTGGCATGTGATCCGCCTGAACGAGACAAGGCTCAAAGACGCCCCAGCCCTCGACGCTGTCCGCGGTGAACTCAGTGAAGCTCTGCGCCGCGAGGCGATCGAAAGCCGGGTTGTAGAACTGACCGAGGGCGCCTCGATCGACCGGGTGGAAGCCGGAAGCATCGATCCAAACGTTCTGAACGACATCTCCATCGTCATCGAATAGGCATCCCATGGCAAAAGCACTGCCCGTCTCACCGCTTGCCCCGAAATCCGGTTTCCCGGACTTGCCGGTCATAAGTGGCGTTCGTTTCGCAACCGTTGCAGCAGGCGTTCGATATGCAGGCCGTACCGACGTCATGCTGGCGGAACTTGCTCCCGGAACGGTAATTGCCGGAACCTTCACAAGGTCGAAAACGCGTTCGGCTCCGGTTCTTGACTGCGAAGCGAAACTGGGCGGCACTTCGGACGCAGGGGCCGCAATCCTGGTGAACTCGGGCAATTCCAATGCATTTACCGGAAGCCGTGGGGTCGAGGCCGTGCGTGCTGTGACTGCCAAGGTCGCGGGCGCGCTGGGTATTCCGGAGTCCCGGGTGTTCACCTCGTCTACCGGGGTGATCGGAGAACCTCTGCCCCACCAGCGGATCACCGACGTGATCGATGCGTTGAACGCATCTCTCTCGCCAAACAGTATTGCCGACGCCGCGCGAGCTATCATGACCACCGATACCTATCCAAAGGGGTCGGTTCGGACGGTGGAGATTGACGGAAAAACAGTCTCTATTGCAGGGATCGCGAAGGGTTCCGGCATGATCGCGCCGGATATGGGCACGATGCTGGTCTATATCTTCACAGACGCGAAAGCCGACTTCCCCGCATTGCAAGCGATGACCGGGCAGACCTGCGACAGGACGTTCAACTGCATCACTGTCGACAGCGACACGTCGACGTCCGACACGCTGCTGGTCGCCGCAACTGGTGCCTCTGGTGTGGATGTATCCGGTTCTTCCGAATTTGCAGATGCGCTCACCGACGTCATGATGGACCTTGCCCACCAGGTTGTCCGCGATGGGGAAGGCGCGACGAAATTCGTCACGATTGGCGTTGAGGGCGCGGCCTCGGCCGGCGATGCGAAATTGGTGGCAATGGCCATCGCCAACTCGCCCCTCGTCAAAACCGCGATCGCCGGGGAAGATCCGAACTGGGGTCGCATCGTCATGGCTGTCGGCAAGTCGGGCGCCGAGGCGGATAGGGATCGGCTCACCATCCGCTTCGGAGATGTCCTCGTGGCACAGAACGGGATGGTCGCCGAGGGCTACTCCGAACCAGAGGCTGCGGCCCACATGAAGGGTGAAAACGTCACTATTTCGGTGGATTTGGGCTTGGGCGATGGCTGTTCGACCGTCTACACCTGCGATCTCACCGCCCAGTATATCGCCATCAACGCCGACTATCGTTCGTGAAGACCGTCCTCGTCTCCGCAGTCGCCCTGATCGACCGGGACAGCCGTGTCCTCTTGGCTCAGCGTCCCGAGGGGAAATCGATGGCCGGTCTTTGGGAATTTCCTGGCGGCAAGGTGGAGCCGGGAGAAACCCCGGAAGCCGCGCTCGTGCGCGAGTTGCATGAAGAATTGGGAATCGAGACCTGGACCAGTTGCCTCGCTCCCCTGACATTCGCCAGCCACAGCTATGACGATTTCCACCTGCTCATGCCACTCTTCGCCTGCCGAAAGTGGGAAGGAACCCCGCAATCTCGCGAGGGACAGGCTCTGAAATGGGCAAAAGCGAATGAGTTGCGCAATTTCCCGATGCCTCCGGCTGATATCCCGCTTATCCCAATATTGCGTGACTGGCTTTAACCATCTTTCTTTCGCACAATTTTCGGAAACAAACGGAAATATCTGCGTGCATTTTGTCCTAAATCGAATTACGTTCCGTCTTGCCGAAACTAATGGGGGTATCGTCGAATGCTTCGGACGATCCTGATGGGAAGTTGCGTATCGGTACAGGGCATTTTTGTTCAGGCCTTCACGGATGGCCGCATCGCGGTACGCGTGGGTAAGCGCGTCTTCAGTGGGTATCCCGTAGGCTGATCGCTTCCAGGGTCTCAAAGCCCTGAATGAAAAACGCCGCCCGAAAGGCGGCGTTTTTGTTTTACTTCAGCGTCCGCTCGATTTCTTCGCGCTCAAAGATCTCGATAACGTCACCCGGCCGGATATCGTCGTAGTTCTCGAAAGCCATACCGCACTCCTGACCGGAAATGACCTCGGCTACCTCGTCCTTGAAGCGCTTCAGCGTCTTCAGCGTGCCTTCGTGAATCACCACGTCGTCGCGCAGCAGACGAACACCGGCCGAACGACGGGCCACGCCTTCAGTGACAAGACAGCCCGCTACCTTGCCGACGCCCGATACCTTGAACACTTCCTTGATCTGCGCGTAGCCGATGAAGTTCTCACGAACCTCGGCCGACAGCAGGCCGGAAGCCGCCGCCTTGACGTCATCAACAAGGTCGTAAATCACGCTATAGTAACGAATTTCGACGCCCTTCTGGTTTGCGGCCTGACGTGCGGGCGCGTTTGCACGGACGTTGAAACCAATAACCGGCGCGCCAGATGCTTCGGCAAGGCCGATATCGGATTCCGTGATCGCGCCGACACCCGAATGCAGAACGCGCACGCGTACCTCTTCGTTGCCGATCTTGTCCATCGCCTGAACAATGGCTTCCGCGGAACCCTGCACGTCGGCTTTCACGACGATCGGCAGCTCGGCCACGTTTTCGTCTGCCTTGGCTTTCGCCATAAGCTGCTCCAGCGTAGTCGCAGCACCGGCCGCAGCCCGCTTTTCCTTTGCAGCATTGGCGCGGTACTCGGCGATTTCACGTGCCTGAGCTTCGGTCTCAACAACGTTGAGGACGTCGCCCGCCTCGGGCGTGCCGTTCAGGCCAAGAACTTCTACGGGAACCGAAGGTCCAGCTTCCTTGACGCGCTCGCCCTTGTCGTTCTCCATCGCACGAACCTTGCCCCACTGCTCGCCAACGACAAAGATGTCGCCTTGGCGCAGCGTGCCGTTCTGAACGAGCACGGTTGCAACAGGGCCACGGCCCACATCAAGCTGAGCTTCGATGACGGCGCCCTGAGCAGCGCGGCTAGGGTTCGCCTTCAGTTCAAGGATTTCCGCCTGCAGCGAAATCGCTTCGAGAAGCTCGTCCAGACCCGTACCCTTGGCGGCCGAAACCTCTACGTCCTGTACTTCACCGGACATCTTCTCAACGACCACTTCGTGCTGCAGCAGATCAGTCCGCACCTTGTTCGGGTTGGCCGCCGGCAGGTCAATCTTGTTGATCGCGACGATCATCGGCACACCCGCCGCTTTGGCGTGGTTAATCGCTTCAACCGTCTGGGGCATCACAGCGTCATCCGCCGCCACAACGAGAACGACGATATCGGTGACCTGAGCGCCGCGGGCGCGCATCGACGTGAACGCCGCATGGCCCGGGGTATCCAGGAACGTCAGTTTGGTACCATCCTGATCGACCTGATAGGCGCCGATATGCTGTGTGATCCCGCCTGCTTCGCCCGCAACGACCTTGGCGTTGCGGATCGCATCAAGAAGGCTGGTCTTGCCATGGTCGACGTGGCCCATGACCGTGATGACCGGCGGGCGTGACACGAGTTCTTCCGGCCGATCCTCTTCGGTCTGGATGACGTCTTCAACGTCGGCATCCGAAACGCGCTGAACCTTGTGGCCAAATTCCTCGATGATCAGCTCCGCGGTATCCGCGTCGATTGTCTGGTTCTGCGTCGCCATGATGCCGCTGTTCATCAGGGACTTGACGACGTCTGCCACCCGCTCCGACATCCGGTTGGCCAACTCGCTGACCACGATGGTTTCGGGCAACTGAACGGTGCGCATGACCTTCTCGCGGTCCTGCTGGCCGCCCAGGGCTTTCTGACGGGCGCGCTCCTGTTTGCGCTTCATCGCCGCAAGGGACTTCTGACGTCCGCCTTCCCCACCGGACAAAGCCTGGTTCAGGGTCAGTTTTCCTGACCGGCGCTCGCCATCATCCCGGCTTCCGCGACCGCCACGTGTCTCGCGACGCTCTTCCCGGCTGTCACGCTCGCGCAATTTCGGGGCCGGCTTTCCAGGACCGCGTGCGGGCCCAGACGGCTCTTCGTCCGGCACGGCCGCCGGTACTTCTGCAACTCGGGCTTTCGCCTCTTCTTCTTCGCGCTTCTTGCGTTCTTCTTCTTCGGCCTTGGCACGCGCCTTTTCTTCAAGCTCGCGCTCTTCGCGCTCTTTTGCCTCAGCCTCGGCGCGGCGACGTTCACGTTCCTCGGCGCGAGCCTGCTCTTCGGCCGCGCGCTTCTCGGCTTCCTCGGCCTCTGCTGCCTTTGCGGCAGCAAGTGCCTTCATGCGGCGTTCCAGTTCAGCGTCCGAAATCCCGGCAGGCCGGTTCGACGGATCGGTCGCAGGAGACTGGCTCCCGGGCCCGGCCACGGACTTTCCTCCGGCGGCACCCGGCTTAGGCACGACAACGCGCTTGCGTTTCGTCTCGACCACGACGCTCTTGGTCCGGCCATGGCTGAAGCTTTGCTTCACCTGTCCCGGCCCGCGGCCGCGCAGTCCAAGTGTCTTTTTGCCGTCACTATCGCTCATGTGGTCTTCTTTACCTTTCCGGTGGTGTCCCCACCGTCCAATTCGCGAACGCCAGATAGCCGGATGGCGTCCTCTCTGATCCGTTCAGTGAGTCCGCCAAAACCGAGCGCCGCATGTATCACACGTTCGCGCCCAAAGGACAAACCCAATTCTGAGGCCGTCAAAACCTCGAAAAAACTGCCCCGTCCACCCGGCGGATACAGTTTCGACTTACCGCGTTCCGAGCCGTCTATGGCCTGAAACAGAATTCTCGCTTCTTCCCGTCCAAGCCAGTCCTTGACCTTCTCGAACCCGGCAACAGCGCGTCCGGCCTTGCGCGCCATGGAAATGCCATCGATCAATCTCTTGGCCAATCCTGCCTCGACATCGGCGACAAGGGTCTCGGGAACCTTCACCGGTTGACGAGCGGCGCGGGCAAAAAGGCCCTTGTTCACCGCTGTCTCCAGAGCGCTGCGTTCAGCTGCTACCCAAATGCCCTTTCCCGGCAGTTTTTCAAGGATGTCCGGCACAACAATACCATCAGGCGACACCGCGAACCGGATCAGTCCTCGCTTGGGCTGAACCTCACCGGTCGCGATGCAGCGGCGCTCAGGATCGCCGTGCAGTTTTTCCTTGCCGCCGCGGGTCAAGGCGCCAATCCAGGGCCATCAGGCCCCGGCCTCCTCGTCTGCACCCTCTTCGCCGTCTTCGGCGTCATCACCTTCAAGGTCTGCGGGATCGACCCAGCCAAGCTGGATTCGCGCGGTCATGATCATGTGCTGTGCTTCTTCCAGCGACACGTCGAACGGCTCAAGCACACCGTCGTCCTTGACCCGCTCGCCATCGACGGTGGTCCAGCCACCAGCCAGTTCCCAGTCGGCGCAGGTGGCGAAATCTTCCAGCGTCTTGACGTCGTCCTTGGCCAAGGCTTCAACCATCTGCGGAGTCAGACCCTCGAATTCGATCAGGCTGTCCTCGGCACCCAGCGCACGGGCGCTCTCCAGCGCCTTGCGGTTCTGCTCTTCAAGGAAATCGCGCGCACGCGCCTGAAGCTCGGCCGCCGTGTCTTCGTCGACGCCATCGATGACCAGAAGTTCGTCAACATCGACATAGGCAACTTCTTCGAGGTTGGTGAAACCTTCCGAGACCAATAGCTGTGCAAAGAACTCGTCCAGGTCCAGCGTGTCCATGAACAGCTTTGTCCGCTCTTCGAATTCCTTTTGGCGCCGCGCCGATTCCTCTTCCTCGGTCATGATATCGATATCGAGGCCGGTCAGCTGCGAAGCAAGGCGCACGTTCTGACCGCGACGGCCGATCGCCAGCGAAAGCTGCTCTTCCGGCACCACGACTTCGATACGTTCGGCCTCTTCGTCAAGAACGACCTTCGTGACCTCTGCGGGCTGCAGCGCGTTCACAAGGAACGTGGGCGCATCCTCGTTCCACGGGATGATGTCGATCTTTTCGCCCTGCAGTTCGTTGACCACGGCCTGCACCCGCGAACCACGCATACCGACACAGGCGCCAACCGGGTCGATCGAGTTGTCATAGGAAATGACAGCGATCTTGGCCCGGCTTCCCGGGTCCCGCGCCACGGCCTTGATCTCGATGATGCCGTCGTAAATCTCCGGGACTTCCATCTTGAACAGTTCCGCCATGAACTCCGGCGCGGTCCGGGACAGGAAGATCTGCGGGCCGCGAGCCTCGCGCCGGACATCCTTGATGTAGCAGCGGATGCGATCGCCCGGACGGTACGATTCCCGGCCGATCTTCTCGTTGCGGCGCAGAACGCCCTCGCCCCGTCCGATGTCGACGATGACATTGCCGTATTCCTCGCGCTTGACGACACCATTGATGATGGTGCCCGCACGATCCTTGAATTCCTCGAACTGACGGTCACGCTCGGCCTCGCGTACCTTTTGCAGAATCACCTGCTTGGCCGACTGCGCAGCGATCCGGTTCATGTCGACCGGCGGCACCTCGTCCACGATCACATCGCCCGGCTTCGGATCGTCGAGGTACTGTCTGGCCTGCTCAACAGTCAGTTGCGCCTGGTAGTTTTCCAGCTCGTCTTCCGGTCCAATCACGGTGCGAACGCGTGTAAATGTCGCCTTTCCGGTTTTCCGGTCGATGGACACGCGGATGTCCATTTCGCTGCCGTAGCGGCTCTTCGCGGCTCGGGCGAGGCTCTCTTCCATCGCTTCGACCACCAGCGAAGGGTCGATCATCTTTTCGCGCGCGACCGCTTCGGCCGTTTGCAGAAGTTCAAGCTGGTTTGCGGATGTGATCGCCATGTCTCAGGTCTCCTCGTCGCCATCCATGATGGTTTGCACTTCGTCAAATTGTGTCTCGTCCACCTGGCCCGAATCCTTTCGGGCACGCAGAACATCGCGGATCAGCTCGTCGGTCAGAACAAGCTTGGCATCCGCCAGCCAATCGAATTTCAGCCCGATCACCGTTGGTTCACCATTCACCTCGATCTCGATCAGGACTTCGTCGCCCTCGACACCCATAAGGATACCTTTGAACCGCTTGCGCCCGTCGATCATCTCTTCGGTCTCAAGCCTGGCCACATACCCTTCCCAGGTCGCAAAATCCTTCAGCCGGGTAAGAGGCCGATCGATACCCGGAGAACTGACCTCCAGCGTATAGGCGTCTTCAAGCGGGTCCTCGACATCCAGCGTCGCACTGACCGCGGTCGAGATATCCGCACAATCGTCGACCTCGATACCGCCTTCAGGACGGTCGGCCATGATCTGCAAAGTCTTGGTCTGGCCACCCATCAGGCGAACGCGCACCAGTTCAAACCCCATGTCCTCGATGACAGGGGTGATGATCTCGGCTAGGCGCCGGTCGATACTGGCTTTCGCAATCAGATCGGACATTCGCTCAGACACAAAAAAACGGGCCAGCGGGCCCGTCGGTGGTTTCCGGTGGAGCCTCGGGGTTGGAAGCCGAAGCGCCGCTGTTGAAGGGCATATACGCTTCGCTCCGAAAAACTGCAAGAGCGGAACGCACCACGCTTTCGAATACCGAGGTTCAGTCCAAACCGCCCTCGCGCATTGTGATCTCGGCATCGCTCCGGCTATGGATGGGCAAACGTTTCCGGAAGTGAGGCCGCCTTGGACACGATGTCGCCAGTCATGCTCGGATTTACCGGCGCCTTGGCCGCGGGCCTGATGACATCCGTCGGCGCGGTTCCGGTCCTCTTCGGCCGCGCTCCTTCCCGGGCGACCCGCGACATGTTTCTCGGTTTCGCGGCGGGCGTCATGCTGGCGGCCTCGTTCTTTTCCCTCATCATTCCGGCCATTGACGCTGCGGCTAAAACCTTTGGCGACGGCGCGATCCCGGCCGGGATCGCCTGTCTGGGCATCCTTTCGGGTATGATCGCCGTACACCTGATGAACGAACTACTTCCGCACGAGCATTTCACCTCTGGCCGTGAAGGTCCCGAGGCCGCGTCGCTCCGGCGTGTCTGGCTCTTCGTCATCGCGATCACGATTCACAATTTCCCCGAGGGACTCGCGGTCGGAGTCGGTTTCGGTGCCCACGGCTTCGAAGGTGGCCTGCCCCTGGCGATCGGAATCGGGCTGCAGAACGCGCCCGAGGGTCTTGCCGTAGCAGTGGCCCTGTTGGGTGAGGGATACTCCCGCTTACGGGCGGTGGCGATCGCAGCACTAACCGGCATGATCGAACCTTTGGGCGGTCTGGTTGGCGCCGGCATCATTTCGGTCTCTGCGCCACTGCTGCCCTGGGGCTTGTCCTTCGCGGCAGGCGCGATGCTTTACGTGATCAGTCACGAGATCATTCCCGAGACTCACCGGAGCGGCCACCAGAACAAGGCGACCCTCGGACTTGCCGTCGGTCTCGTGGTGATGCTTTTCCTCGATGTCTGGTTGGCTTGACGTCGGCTATTGGCCGATCGTCATCGAAGGCTCGCCTAGCCGACGAAATTCTGGGTCACCCAGAAGCGGCCGCAATACTGGGCATTCGGATCAAAGGCGACAGCAGCCGACATCTTGGATACGCGCTTGTCCAGAATGTTCTTCCTGTGGCCCGGCGACTCCATCCAAAGGTTCACGATATGACGGGCAAGCGAAGCATAGGAGTGTGCCGGCAGGCGCTGCCCTTCGTAGGTGGCAAAATGGCAGCCTGATGAATCGAGAATTTTGAAACGGCGATTGTCGATCTGATACCGATGCACCATCCCGATGTTCTCGGACCCGGTGCGCACCTTCAAACCCGCGTTCTTCACTCTTTGTTGTAGCGTCGCCGCGCCCGCAACGGTGCTGCGATGGGTCAGCTGCTGGGTCTTGGCCATCCAGATCGAATGCTTATGCGCCTGGTTCGCCAGGCCATTTCCGCCATCGGAAACTGCGCGAAGTCCCGCGCGGCAGCGATGGAAATTCACCTCGGCGCGAATGGCGGTTTCCAGCAGCGGCTGGTCAATACCCTTCGCGGGAACCAACGATTGGGACGCAGCCTTCGACACCGAGCGGCTGCATGCATCGGCAGCGCTCGACAGCCCGAAAGTAATGGCGGCGCATACGCATGCGGCGATGAACTTCATTGTCATCCCAAAGTCCCCTGGCAGCGCCCCCAACGCAGGCACAGTTCTGCGAAAATGCGGCCAAACATTGGCGTTGGATCGGCAGACGTGGGGAAATTGATACCGAGATCGAAGAATGTTCTCAACTTGCGAACGGACGCTCGGCCAATAACTGCTCCGGCGCTACCCGGCGCGCCGAAGCGTATCCATCGTGCGAACAAGTTCGGCGCTGATGCCGGGTTCACTCAGCGCATGTCCGGCCCTAGGTACGAATCGCAAGACGGATCGGGGCCATTTGGCATTCAGCCGGTACGCCGCCGCGGGAGGGCAGATCATGTCATATCGGCCCTGGACAATGGTACCGGGTATGTCGGCGATCCGATCAAGGTTGGCCTCGATCCAGTTGTCGTGCTCGAGAAACCCGTGGTTTGAGAAATAATGGTTCTCAAGCCGCGCGAAGGCGCGCGCATACTCTGCCGGACTATCGCCGCCGGGACCGTCATTCGCGATAGAAGCCAGCGTGTTCTCCCAAGATGCCCAGGCGCGGGCATACCGCGTCTCGGTTTGCAGATCTCCCGAGAACAGCCGCCGGGCATAGGCTGCGATCAGATCATCCTGCTCGTCCGTCGGGATCATGCCGGCGAAATGCTTCCAGACATCGGGCCAGAAAGCGCCGGCACCCCCGCCATAGAACCAGCGCAGCTCAGCCTCGGTCATCATGAAGACGCCACGCAGCGCCAGATGGCGTACGCGCTCAGGGTGCTGGATGGCATATATCAGCGCAAGGGTCGCGCCCCAGCTGCCGCCGAAAACGATCCATCGGTCGATACCCAATGTCTCGCGGATCAGCTCGATATCCTGAACAAGATGCCAGGTCGTGTTGGCTTCGACACTGGCATGCGGCCGCGAGCGCCCGCATCCGCGTTGGTCGAACAGGATGACGCGATAATGTGAAGGATCGAAATAGCGCCGCATCGCTGGGCTACAGCCACCACCCGGCCCGCCGTGCAACACGACGACCGGTTCACCATGCGGCGATCCACACTGCTCCATATAGACGCGGTGACCATCTCCCACGTCCAGAATCCGCTGATCGAACGGGTCTATCGGCGGGTAGAGAAAATGTGACGCACCTTTTTTCCCTGCGGGTCTGTCCATATCCGACCTATATAGCGGGGCGGGGCGGTGTTCCACGGCCCAAATGACAAGAAATTCTCGCGCGGAGCTTTGACATGACGCAAGTATCCACCATCGACGCCGGCGAGGTCGCCAAGTTCCAGGCGATGGCCGCGGAATGGTGGGACCCGAACGGCAAGTTCAAGCCGCTTCACATGCTGAACCCCTGCCGGCTCGACTATATCACCTCGCAGATCGCGGCCGAGTTCGATCGTGATCTCACCGATCCCCTGCCATTCGAGGGGCTCCGCATCCTCGACATAGGATGCGGCGGCGGGTTGCTTTCAGAACCGATGGCGCGCCTTGGGGCTACTGTTGTCGGCGCCGACGCGGCAGAGCGAAACATTCCCGTCGCACAGGTCCACGCCGAAGAGCAGGGTCTCGATATCGACTACCGCCACACGACTGCGGAAGATCTTGCCGCAGCCGGAGAACGCTTCGATGCGGTTCTGAACATGGAAGTGGTCGAACATGTATCCGACCCGCTCGCCTACCTCACGGCCTGCCATGACTTGCTGAAGCCCGGCGGGCTGATGACCTGTTCGACGATCAACCGGAACCCGAAAAGCTTCATGATGGCCATCGTTGGAGCCGAGCATGTGATGCGCTGGCTGCCGAAGGGCACCCATGAATGGTCGAAGTTCATCACGCCCGACGAACTGTACGATCTGCTTCGACAGGCAGGGATGGATCCGGTCGATCGCAAGGGCTTCGTCTTTAACCCCGTCACCTGGAGCTGGCGCCTGTCCGACCGAGACCTCTCGGTCAACTACGTCACGGCTTCTGTTCGCCCGGCATAGCCCCCGCCTCGATTTCCTCGAAACGCAGACGCATCTCGCGCAGCACGGGCAGGACATTCCGCACGTTGGACGCGCCGATTGCTTCGACAACATCCGCAACGATGGGTGTGATCGCTGAAATCGCCGCGTCCCGCGCCTTGATTCCCGACGGACTTATCGAAACGAATTTGCGCCGCGCGTCATCCCAGTCCGGGCGTACGTGAACATGTCCCGCCCATTCCAGTTTTCCGATGGTGTTGGTCATCGCGCCGCGCGTGACATGAAAGGTCCGCGCCAGCTGCGCCGGTGTTCGCTCGGCTTTCGATCGGGCCAGATGGTTCAGAACCGAGAAATGGCTTAACTCCATGCCCTTGGGCAATGCCTTCGCAAGCCGCGCTCGCGCCAACTGGTCAGCCATGAACATTTCGCTGAAAAGCGTGATGGCCAGGGAATCGATGTGCTCTTTCTGTTCGGCCATCAGACCATCTTGTACTGTCGTTCGTGCATCAGTGACGGAAGCCGCCTGCGCACATCATCGACAAGCGAAAGCTCCAGATCAACCATAACCACCCCGGGCATTTCGCCGCCATCCGCCAGGACCCTGCCCCAGGGATCGACCGCAAGAGAGTGCCCGTGTGTTCGGCGGGTCCGTCCAAGCGCCGCGCGATGCTCTCCGCACTGGGCCGGAGCAAGGATGAAACTGCCGGTCTCGATGGCCCGCGCTCGCAAGAGAGTCTCCCAATGCGCCGCTCCCGTTTCTGGCGAAAATGCCGACGGAACCGTCAGGATCTTCGCGCCCGCTTTCGACATGCCGCGGTAAAGATAGGGGAAGCGCACGTCATAACATATTGTCAGCCCGACCGGCACGCCATCCACCTCGCTCATGACCGCCGCGTCGCCGGGTTGATACCCGTCGCTTTCCCGATAGGTCTCGGTCTCCGAGATTGTGACATCGAACATGTGGATCTTGTCGTACTTCGCGCGTACCTCACCATCCGGTCCGATCAGGAAGGAACGGTTCACGAAACGCTCTCCGTCAGCCTGTTTCAGCGCCAGAGACCCGATGAGGATCCACACACCCAGACGCCTGGCATCGGCGCGAAGCGCCGTAAGAGTTTCGTCCTCGCCTTCAAGACGCAGAACATCTGTCTGCCTTGTACGACTTGCGGAAACGCAATTCGTCACCTCGGGCGTCAGGATGAACCTGGCGCCTGCGTTGGCTGCCTGTTCGACATACTCTCGCGTTACCGGAAGATTCTCGGGCGGATCGTCCGACGAGTTCAGTTGGATCAGGGCTACCCGCACCAGTCAGGCCGCGAGGATCGGGTCAAGTTTTCCCGCCCGCTCCAAAGCATAAAGATCATCGCACCCCCCAACATGCAGATCGCCCACGAAGATCTGAGGGACTGTATGACGTCCATTCGCGCGCTGCATCATCTCCTTCCGCCGCTCGGGATCCTGCAGCACGTCGATTTCGGTGAAGCTCACGCCCTTCTGGTTAAGAAGTCGCTTGGCCGAATAGCAGAAACCGCAAAGCGGCGAGGTGTAGATTTCAACCGTTTTCATCGGCATGCATCCAATAACTGTACAAGATTGTTATCTAGGACGCTTTCTCGACCCGCGCCAGTACCAGAACCGAAACCCGGGTTGCACCGACATCATGGCAGGCCTTGGCCGCTGCCGACAACGTCGCTCCCGAGGTCATAACGTCATCGATCAGGCACAGATTGCGCCCCTCGAGCATCTCGCGACGTCTTGGATGCGCTTCGATCGCGCCCACGACATTCGCGAACCTCTGATCCACGCCCAGACCATCTTGCACCAAAGTCCGCCGAACCCGGACAAGGGCGTCAGGGAAAAGCTGATGACCCGTCCGCCGCGACAACGCGCGCGCCAGTTCGACCGATTGGTTGTAGCGCCGCCGCAGCAAGCGGGACCAGTGGATGGGGACAGGAACAAGCAGCGTCTCGGGCTCCAGAAATGGCGCTCCCGCACGCTCCAGCCATCGCGCGGCCGGTCCGGCGAGGTCCGGCCGGTCGCCATGCTTCAAAGCAAGAACAAGTCGGCGCCCGGAGCCGCCATAGGAGAAAACGGCCCGCCCCCGGTCCCAGGGGCGTGGCGTCGAGAGACAGTCGTCACAGAGCGCGGCGACACCGTCATCTTCGCCATGAAGTGCCGCACCGCAGGCGTCGCAGACGAGTCCGCGCAGAAACGTCACTTCCCGCCAGCACGATGCGCACAGCCCACCCGATGTTTCCACAAGTTCGGGGCAAAGCACGCATTGATCCGGAAAGATCAGTGACAACGCGCGTTGCATTCCCAGCATCAGACTTTACCTATGGGCCGGATATGACCGGCACACCCAAGATCACCGATATCGACGCGCTTAATCGTCACCGTCAGCGGGCCGCGCGCGACCCCGTTCTCTTCCTGCACGAGGAAGCCGCAGCTGAGATCGAAGAAAGACTTGCCGAGATTAAGAAATCGTTCATTGCACCCCTTCTGATCGGTCACGTCTCTTCGCCCATCCGGTCTCTCTTCCCAGAGGCGCCAATCATTCCCGACGATGAAAGGCTCGCGGTCCAGCCCTCGACCCATGACATCGTCTTGCACAGCTTTGCGCTGCACTGGTCGGACGACCCTATCGGGCAGATGGTCCAGTCGCGCCTCGCCCTACAGCCTGACGGTCTGTTCATCGCGGTGCTTTTCGGAGGCGCCACGCTCAGCGAATTGCGGACCGCTCTGGCCGAGGCGGAAGCGCGCCTCAGCGGTGGTCTGTCGCCCCGGGTGCTTCCGATGGCCGACCTCCGAGACCTTGGCGGGCTGATCGGACGCGCCGGCCTCGCATTGCCGGTGGCGGACAATCTCAAGCTGACCGTCCGATATCCCTCGCTTGCACGCTTGGTCGCCGACCTTCGTGGAATGGGCGAAACAAATGCACTCCAGACGCGTCACAAGGCGATACCTCCTCGCGCGCTTTTCGAACTTACCGAACAGCTTTACCGCCAGCACTTCTCGGATGCAGACGGCTATCTGAAAGCAACATTCGAGATGGCCTTTCTGACCGGTTGGGCGCCTTCGGAGAATCAGCAGAAACCGCTTCAACCGGGGTCGGCAAGGCAACGACTGGCCGATGCATTGGGCGTCGACGAACAACCAACAGGTGATCCTGTCGCACCCCGAACGCGTTGACCCGGCCCGATTTCCAATTATCTGGCCAAGGCAGGAAGACATCTGCACAGGAACCGTTTAAGGATGCTCGACGCAAAGTCAGACCGGACCGGACACGCTGCCATGGATGATACTGAGACCGTGAACGCGCATCTTCCGGCGGATCATCCGCCGGTCAAACGCGAACGTGTCGGCGTGTTGCTGGCCAATCTCGGCACACCAGACGGCTATGACTACTTGTCGATGCGCCGCTACCTGAACGAGTTCCTGTCCGACCGCCGTGTGATCGATTACTCGCCCTGGATTTGGCAGCCCCTCTTGCAGCTCATCATCCTGTCCAAGCGACCGTTTTCTTCGGGCGCAGCCTACAAGTCGATCTGGAACGAGGAGCAGGGCGAGAGCCCGCTCATGACAATCACGAAGGCACAGACGGAAAAGATACGGAACGCCATTGCCGCCCGCTATGGCGAGGACGTGATCGTCGACTTCTGCATGCGCTACGGCAATCCATCGACCAAGTCGAAGGTCCGCGTGATGGCAGAGCGCGGCTGCCGCAAGATCCTGTTCTTCCCGCTCTACCCACAATACGCGGGCGCAACGACGGCCACCGCGAACGATCAGTTCTTCCGCGCCTTGATGGAAGAAAAATGGCAGCCGCCCGTCCGTACCGTTCCCGCCTATTTCGACCGCCCTTCCTATATCGACGCATTGGCGAAATCCGTCGAGCGCGCCTACGGCGCGATGGACACCAAGCCTGATATCCTGGTGTGCTCCTATCACGGCGTGCCGCAACGCTACCTGATGGAAGGCGACCCCTATCACTGCCAGTGCCAGAAGACGACGCGCCTTCTGAAGGAACGGCTTGGCTGGGACGATACCCAGATCAGGACCACTTTCCAGTCACGCTTCGGTCCGGAAGAATGGCTTCAGCCGTATACCGTCGAAGAAGTCGCTCGACTGGCCGAACAGGGCAAAAAGCGGATCGCCGTCATCGCTCCCGCTTTCAGCGCTGACTGCATCGAAACCCTGGAAGAGATCAACGAAGAGATTCGCGAAAGCTTCGAAGAAGCCGGGGGCGAGCGTTTCACCTATATCCCCTGTCTCAACGATGATGATGCTCACATCGACGCGCTTTGCGAAACGATCGAGGAAAATCTTAAAGGCTGGCTGGACTGAAAGGCGGATGGCGGTCGCCCATCGCGGTGGGTGCTATGGCCTTGGCGGAATTCAAGACCGCTTTACGCCCACACGTCCTGCCGCTAAACCCAGACGGTTACTTTGGGGAGAGGCATGCGATGCCAGACGATCTGATCAACAGCTTCATGACCGGGCCGGACGAAAAGGGCCGATTCGGAATGTTCGGCGGGCGCTTCGTGTCCGAAACCCTGATGCCGCTCATTCTGGATCTCGAAGCCGAGTACGAGAAGGCCAAGACCGATCAAAGCTTCTGGGACGAGATGGATTTCCTCTGGAAGCACTACGTTGGTCGCCCCTCGCCCCTCTACTTCGCCGAGCGGCTGACTGAACGCCTGGGCGGCGCCAAGATCTACATGAAGCGCGACGAGCTGAATCACACGGGCGCGCACAAGATCAACAATGTGCTGGGCCAGATCATTCTCGCCCGCCGCATGGGCAAGACCCGGATCATCGCCGAGACCGGCGCCGGCCAGCACGGCGTGGCCACCGCCACCGTCTGCGCCAAGTTCGGCTTGAAGTGCATCGTCTACATGGGCGCGCATGACGTGGAGAGGCAAAAGCCAAACGTCTTCCGCATGAAACTTCTTGGTGCCGAAGTCGTGCCGGTAACAAGCGGCCGCGGCACGCTGAAAGACGCCATGAACGACGCGCTGCGCGACTGGGTGACGAACGTCCGCGATACGTTCTACTGCATCGGCACCGTCGCGGGTCCGCATCCTTACCCCGCAATGGTGCGCGACTTTCAGTCAATCATCGGCAAGGAAGCCAAGGAACAGATGCTGGAGGCCGAAGGCCGTTTGCCCGACACCATCATCGCCGCCATCGGCGGCGGATCGAATGCCATGGGCCTGTTCTACCCCTTCCTCGACGACAAGGATGTGAACATCATCGGCGTCGAAGCAGGCGGCAAGGGTGTGAACGAGAAGATGGAGCACTGCGCCTCCCTCACCGGCGGGCGCCCCGGCGTTCTGCACGGCAACCGTACCTATCTTCTGCAGGACGAGGATGGTCAGATCCTGGAGGGCTTCAGCATCTCCGCCGGCCTCGACTACCCCGGCATCGGGCCCGAACATTCCTGGCTGCATGATGTCGGTCGCGCGAAATACGTGGCCATCACCGATGTCGAGGCGCTTGAGGCATTCAAGCTCTGCTGCGAAACCGAGGGCATCATCCCCGCGCTGGAGCCGTCGCACGCTCTCGCCCACGTGGCAAAGATAGCTCCTGAATTGCCAAGGGACCACATCATCTGCATGAACATGTGCGGCCGCGGCGACAAGGACATCTTCACCGTTGCCAAGGCTCTTGGCTGGGCAATGGGCGCGGGCGACTAGACGGCCGCGCCACTCTGACTTCAGCCGTCCCTTAGACAAGGGTCCTTGGTATGCCGGCAAAGTGAACGGCGCTTTGCATGGCTCCTCTTGACTTGCGTAAGTTTCATTCACAAATCGGAATTTGGAAATGCAATATAATTGGAAACGCCATGAAATTTCGCGCCCCTGCCGCCCGCCGTATTCTCCTGCTCTCTGTGGCCGCCCTTGTGGCTGTCGGTGCCTTTGCCGCAGGTCAAACGATCGCAGTGGCACAGATGGCCGGCCATGGCGGTGGCGGCATGCATCGTCACGGCGCTGGCGGCATGATGCAACATGACATGACCAATATGCCCGGTCTCCGCGGGCTCGACGCAACGCCCGAGGAAAGCGCCGAACTGGCGGTGATGTTCAACAACTTCCAGCTGATCGACCGCACGGTCGAGAACCTCCCCAACGGCATCCGCACCATCACGAATTCCTCCGACGAAGAGGTCATGGCCAATCTCGTCAGCCACGTCACCGGCATGATCAACCGCGTCGAAGAAGGCCGAGATCCCCAGATTTTCATCCAGAGTCCCACACTGGACGTATTTTTCCTGAAAGGGGACCGCATCGAGACCGAGATCGACATCACCGACGAGGGCATCGTCGTGGTTCAGACATCGGACGACCCGGAACTGGTAGAGGCGCTTCAGGTGCACGCCGCGGAAGTCACCGATATGGCCAATCGCGGGATGGAAGCCGTTCATGACGCAATGATGCGGCGCGGTGGCTGATCCGGGTTAACCGAAGATCACGAAACGCGCTGTCAGAATCGATCCCATGATCAGGATGAATCCGCGCAGGATGTTTGGACTGATCCTGGGGATGATGGCCGCGCCTATGCTTGCGCCCGCTATGGCGAATACAAAGATGATCCCAGCCGCAAGCCAGGTCACCAGACCGGACCACGCCAGAACTGAAACAGCCGCCGTATTTGCAAAGGCGACGAAAAGGTTCTTCTGCCGCACCGCGCTGTGAAAATGCGTCGTCCCCGAGACGACCATCGACGCCACCAGGAAAAAACCAATTCCGGCGCCGAAATACCCTGCATAGACTCCGCACAGAAAAATCAGAACCCGACGAAGTGTCTTTCCGCCGTCGGCCTGCACGCGCTCTGCCAAGGTCTTCAGGCGGTCGCCAAAGGCGATGACCGCGAGCGCGAGAATCAGCAGGAACGGCACGACACTGACGAAGACGCGCTCACCCAGGCCGATCAATAGCGCAACGCCTATTACTCCGCCTACTCCGACAAGCGGCAGGTCGATCCATAGCCCGGGTATATCCAGCTTTGCCTCGGAGCCCTTGCGCGCGAAAGCGCCCGGCAAAGTCGAAGGCCAAAGCGCCACGGTTCCCGTCGCGTTGGCCGCCAAAGGAGGCAGACCCAGGGAAAGCAGAAGCGGGAAGACGAACAGCTTCGCTCCGCCAGCGGCGACGTTCACCATTCCGCCGGCCAGTCCGGCGATTGCAAGGAGGATATACTCAGACATGCATGACCCTTGAGCCTGTGGCGACAGGAAAGTCAATCGGGTCTTATGCCATTGATCTCAATACACAAGCCCGTCAGGGAATTATCGGATTGATGCAGATCAAGTGGTGAGCCATCCAAAACATTAAATTGTTCATATGTAAATTAACCAGTTGGGATTCCAAAAAGGGAGGAATGCAATGACAAGAACTGGAACAATCGCGCTCGCGCTGACGACCCTGCTGGCACTACCCGCCGCCGCGCAAGACTTGGGCGCCATCGAGTTCGCGAATAGTTGCGCCCAATGCCACGGAGCGGACGGAAAGGGTGATGGCCCGGTCACCCCATATCTCCTCAACCCACCGCCGGACCTGACTATTCTTAGCAAAACGAACGACGGGGTATTTCCCATCGCCAATGTCTATTCCATCATCGACGGAACAGCGGATGTGGCCGTTCACGGCGGACGGGACATGCCGGTCTGGGGCGACCGCTACATGACGGAAATGCGCGAGGACGCGACGGCGCACTATTCCTGGGCAGAAGCCCGCGCCTATGCTCAGAATCGCGTGCTGGCATTGGTCGAGTATATCGCCTCGATCCAGCAATAACCGCCTGAGTCAGGAAGCCGTGGGCGGATTTCCGAACCGCTCACCAGCAAACAAGAAAGCCGACGCAATTGCGCCGGCTTTCGAAACTCAACGGATGTTACTCCGTCAGATCAGGAGAACCTGCGTTCCATTCCGCGCAAGGCCGAACAGCTCCGCAATATGCTCGTTGTAGAGGCCGATGCATCCGTTCGACGACCGCCGCCCGATCTTCCGCGTGTCATGCGTTCCGTGAATCCGGTAGTATGTCCAGCTCAGGTACAGCGCGTGTGTACCCAGCGGATTATCGGGACCCGGCGGAACGTAATCCGGCCATTCCGGGTTGCGCAGCTTCATGGACGGTGTCGGGCGCCAATCGGGGCCTTCAACCTTCCGGACCACCTTTGTCCGGCCCAGGCGGGTAAGCTCCTCGCTGATCGGAACACTGGTCGGATAAAGCTTGTAGATCGTCTGGTCTTCGCTCCAGTAGTGCAGCGCCCGTGACGTGACGTCGACAAGGATCGCGCCCCCCCGCGTGTTGTTGAAATAGGGCTGCCAGTCCAGCGCCCTGAACGACGACGCATTGCGGCGGACGTTCCCGGCAATCGGTGAATGACCTTCGATGACGTCGGGCGCAGCCTCTTGCGCGATAGCAGGGCTGGCCAGAAGCGCCGCGCCTCCGGCAAGGACGCCACGACGGCTCAGCGTTTCTTTCTTTTGGACGGACATTTCTCGCCTCTCGTCTGTCTTTGACCAATCTATAATAGTGCGGCATTGCAGCACCTTCAAATCAAAGAAGCGTCAGAATGCCGATCTGTGGCCCGCTTGTGTTTGAACAGGCGCAGCCAAGACTGTAAGGCTTGCGGCAGGAAAACAGAGAAGACCGGCAACATGCTTCGATCCCTTGCACTATTCGCGATTGTGTCCCTCGGCCTCTCGGCGTGTTCGACGCCAGAACCGCGATTCGGCCCGGACGGCAAGCCGTTGCCGCAGGTCTATCAAATCTCGGCGCGGGACACGGCCAAGATCCAGTTCCGGATGCTTGATTCGATCAACACACTGCGCTCCGCACGCGGCGCTGTTCCTCTCCGCCTCTCGTCAGAGCTCAACGCCGCCGCCGCGACTCATTCCCGCGACATGTCGATCCAGAACCGGCCCTGGCATTTCGGTTCCGACGGCTCAAGCCCCCTCGATCGGGTGCGCCGCGTCGGATATACGGGTCGCCTCCTTGGCGAGAACATCTCCGAGACCTACGAATCCGAGCTGGAGACGCTCTCGGCATGGATGTCTCAGCCTGACACGCGCGAAGTCATCCTCGATGCCCGGGGACGCGACATGGGTTTCGCCTGGTTCCAGGAGTCGAACGGCAAAATCTGGTGGACGCTTATCGTGGGCCAGCCCAGCGCGCAGGGCTCATTTGTAAATTGAAATCGGCGTGCCGTCGCGGACCATGGCATAGATCTCCTCGATCTCGTCATCCGTGACGGCGATGCATCCCCAGGTCCAGTCCTTGCGCAGAAGCGAATAAAGCTTTCCGCGTCCGTGAATGAAAATGTCGCCTCCCGGGTTTTTTCCCAGTGCGCGCGCCTCGGCGATATCCCGTTCGTCGGGATAGCTTATTCCCAGAGACAGGTGATAGTCGCTGTCCGGGTTGCGCCGGTTGATCAGGTAGTGACCCTCAGGCGTTCTGCCGTCACCCTCGACCTTCTTGTCGCCCTCCGGCGCAAAACCCAAATCGATGCGATAGGATTTCAGAACGCGATTTTCGTGCAAAAGGTATAGACGCCGCAATTCCTTGTAGACGATGACCCGGGTGACCTCCGGTCCGTCGTAGGAGCGGAATTTCGTCGCACAGCCGGAAAGTGCAATTAGCACAGCCAGCCCCAAAGCGGCTTTGATCAAGACCCTCATCGAAACCTGCCCGTCATTGTTTTTCTGACTTTTACGATGAGTAACCTCAGGAATCTGCCTTCAGGCAAGAGAAAAATGCGCCACAAGCTCAACATGTGGCGACCAGCGGAATTGATCGACGACATCCAGCCAGCGGATTTCGTATCCCGCTTTAGTCAGAATCTCCGCATCTCTGGCAAAGGTGACCGGATTGCACGAGACAAAGGCGATATCAGGGATTTCGGCTTGCGCCAGTTCCATCGTCTGTGCCTCGGCACCCGCGCGAGGCGGATCGATGACGACAGCGCCGAAGCGGTCCAGTTCATCAGAAACCAGTGGTCGGCGAAAGAGGTCGCGGCGCTCGGTCGTCACCCGATGCAGGCCCCGGCCATGGCGCCACCCACGGTCCAGCGCATCCAGCATCGCACCCTCACTTTCGACGGCATGAACCTCATGACCGGCGGCAATAGGCAGGGCAAAGGTTCCGATCCCCGCAAAAAGATCGGCGACCGGCCCCTTCGCCGCTGCAATTGCTTCAAGCACCGACGAAAAGAGCGCGGCTTCGCCCTCCGCCGTCGCCTGCAGGAATGCACCGGGCGGCAAGGTGACAGGTGCGGTTCCGAACGTCAGAACTGGTGGCGTCTGCGTCGCCAAGGTTTCGCCATCCCACGTCAGGCGCACGAATCCATTCCCTACGGCCAGCGCCAGAAGCTGCTGGATCATCTCGGGATCAAGGGGTTTGCCGCCTGTGACAGCCAGGTCCAGACCGCTTTCGGTTTCGGTCACCGTCAGGCGCATCTCGCCCTTTCGGCTTCCTCCCGCCTCGACGATCTCCGCCAGTCGCGGCAGCGCGCTGGCCAGTGCGGGCCTTACCAGAAGGCAGTCGGGCACATCCCGGATCACGTCGCTGGAGGGTGCGTGAAATCCGACCGTTGCGCCTTTCTTGGTGCGCTTGCCCGAGAATGTCGCCCGTCGCCGGGAGCGGGGAGGAGAGGTGTGAAGGCCCCGTATCGGCGCGACTATCGCCCGCGCCGCAAGCGCCTGTCTCACAACATCGACCTTCCATCGCGCCACGAAGTCGTCGTTTGCATGCTGCAACCCGCAACCGCCGCAACTCTTGTAGTGGACGCAGGGCGCGCTCACGCGGTCCGGCGATGGAGAAAGGATCCGCGGTGCAGCCATGCGCCCGTCAACCACGTCGCCCTCCACCAGCTCGCCCGGCAGGGTGCGGGGCGCGAAAACCGGTCCGTCAGCGATGCCATCGCCAAGATGCCCCAGGCGTTCGATGATGACCTTCACGCTATTCCGCCGCCTCTTGCATCCCGATAAAGCCGCCCGACTGGCGCTGCCAGAACCGCGCATAGGTCCCGTCCAGTTCCAGCAATTCGTCATGCGTGCCCTGCTCGACGATCTGCCCGTCTTCCAGCACCACGATCCGGTCCATATGGGCAATGGTAGAGAGGCGATGCGCAATGGCCAGAACCGTCTTGCCTTCCATCACACGCTCCAGCGCCCCCTGAATAGAGGCCTCAACTTCGCTGTCCAAAGCGCTGGTCGCTTCGTCGAGAACAAGGATTGGAGCATCCTTCAGGATCGCGCGCGCAAGCGCGATCCGCTGGCGTTGGCCGCCAGACAGCTTGACCCCGCGCTCCCCAAGATAGGCGTTGTACCCTTGCCGTCCCACATGATCCTGCAAGCCGAGGATGAACTCATGCGCTTCGGCCCGCTTGGACGCATCGATCATCTCGTCTTCTGTCGCGTCTGGGCGGCCGTAGATGATGTTGTCTCTGGCCGTGCGGTTGAACATCGCAACGTCCTGACGAACCACCGAGATCAAATGCCGCAGCCCGGTCTGCGTCATGTCGCGCACATCGATTCCGCCAATCGTGATCCTGCCATGCTCGACATCGTAAAGGCGCAGCAACAGCGCCACGAGCGTCGACTTGCCGGCACCCGACGCGCCAACCAGCGCAACTTTCTCGCCCGGACGGATCGTCAGATCGATCCCCGAAATGGCGCTGACCCTGCCGCCATAGGCGAAGCGCACATTTTCGAACCGCACCTCCCCCGCCTCCGCCGGCTCCACCGCACCCGGACGGTCCTGCACCTCATGCGGAGGCGCCAGCGTGGCGATCCCGTCCTGAACTTCGCCCACATGGGCATAGATCATCACCGCGACCCGGCCGAACCGGTTCGTCACCATGCCAAGCCGCGTCGCAACCATCGCCACGGCTGCGATATCTCCGGAACTCGCCTGACCGACGCTCCAAAGCCAAAGCGCGCCCACGATCGCGGCAAATGGCAAAACGCCCGACAACGCCGTCAGCGTCAGCCGAAACCACATCGAGAGAACGCCGAACTCAACGGACCGCAGGCGCAAATCCTCGAAGGCACGCCGAGCGGCAAGGTTCTCGAACTCGTCGTCCGAGAACAACTTGACCGTTGCGATGTTGGTGATGGTATCCACGACCTGACCAGTCATGCCCGCGCGCGCGCCAGCCCGTGCCTTCGATCTGCGGCGCACGCGCGGAATGAAGAACACCAGCGCCGCGGCATAGGCGACCCCCCAGATCGCAAAGATGCCCAGAAGTCGTGGATCGAGCCCACCCATCAGGATCAGCGCTCCGAAGAACATCGCGGCGGCATAAAGCCCGACATCCAGAACTTCGATCACGATCTCGGTCAACGCCGAAGCCGTCTGGATCTCCTTCTGCGCCACGCGCCCTGCGAAATCGTTCTCGAAGAAACGCATCGACTGTCCCAGCGTGTGACGATGCACGCGCGAGATCACCAGCGGAAACAGATGCGGTCCCAGCAAGACAGACGTCACCCCGGCATCGGCGGCAAAGACGATGGGGCGCAGCACAAGAAAGAAGACGACCCCCACCAGGATCACTGGTGTGAATGGCTCCCAGAAACTTCCGGGTTCCGCCGCCTCGGCGATGTCGATGGCCCAGCCCGTAAACCATGCCGACAGAACCTCGGTCGTTGCGGCAGCGAAGATGATGACCGCCGCCACCAGAATCGCGGGCCCGGCTCCGGCGAGAGCCCAGCGCGCGAAGGGCCAGAACTGCCGCGGCGGTGACCCCGCCGCCTCGGCATAGGGGTCGATCATGCGCGTGAGACGATCGGAGAGACTCATTCCGCCGCGGTGTCCTTCTCGATCCCGATGAACCCGCCCGACTGGCGGTTCCAGAACCTTGCATATAGACCACCACGCGCCAGAAGCACATCGTGGCTTCCCTCCTCGACGATATGCCCATCGTCGATCACCACGATCCGATCCATATGCGCGATGGTCGAGAGACGGTGCGCAATCGCGATGACCGTTTTGCCCTCCATCATCCCGTAAAGCGTGTTCTGAATCGCCGCCTCCACCTCGCTGTCCAGCGCGCTTGTGGCTTCGTCCAGCACAAGGATCGGCGCGTTTTTCAGGATCACACGGGCCAGCGCAATCCTCTGCCGCTGACCGCCTGACAGCTTGACGCCGCGCTCGCCCACATGCGCATCATAGCCGGTCCGCCCCGCAGGATCGGACAGGTCCCGGATAAAGTCGTGCGCCTCGGCCTGCTCCGCCGCCCTGACAATCTCATCCTCGGTCGCATCGGGGCGTCCGTAACGGATATTGTCGCGCACCGAACGATGCAGCAGCGAGCTGTCCTGCTGGACCATGCCGATCCGCGCCCGCAGTGAGTCTTGCGTGACCAGGCCGATGTCCTGTCCGTCGATCAGAATGCGCCCGGTCTCCACGTCGTAAAACCGAAGCAACAGTTTGACCAGCGTCGACTTGCCCGCGCCCGAACGGCCAACAAGTCCGACCTTTTCACCGGGCTCGATCGTCAGATCGATCCGGTCCAGACCGCCGCTGCCGCGCCCATAGTGATGCGACACACCCTCCAACTCGATCCGGCCCGGACCGGGTAGCAGCGGACAAGCACCCTGCGCATCGACAAGATCGATGGGCTGCGCGATGGTCTCCATACCTTCTGCCACAACGCCCAGGTTCCGGAAAAAGCTGGTAAGCGCCCACATGATCCATCCGGTCATCGCATTCAGGCGCAGCACCAGTGACGACGCGACGGCGACAATTCCCACGCTTGCGGCATCCACCGACCAAAGCCAGATCGCCCAGCCCACGACCGCTACAATCAGGAACCCGTTGATCAGGGTCAGCGCCACGTCCATTCGCGTATAAATCCGCATCTCGACCTGGAACGTCTGGCGCGATGTCTCGATGGCTTCCTTGGCATAGTCGCGCTCGGTCGACGTATGCGCAAACATCTTCACCGAATGAATGTTGGTATAGCTGTCGACGACGCGTCCCGTGACAGCGCTGCGCGCGTCCGAAGCGGCCTTCGAGGCAGGGCCGACTCGCTGAACGGTCCAGCGCACCAAAAGCCCGTAAAGGACAAGCCAGACAAGCAAAGGCAGCGTGAGCGCCGGATCGGAACCCGACAACAGGACCACCGCACCTATGACATAAGCCGCCGAATAGGTCAGAGCGTCAAAGACCTGAAACACCGCTTCGCCCGCCGCCGGCGGCGTCTGCATGATCCGGTTCGCAATGCGCCCGGCGAAATCGTTCTCGAACCATCCCACCGACTGCCGCAACACATGGCTGTGCGCGCGCCACCGGATCAGCGTGCCGAAATTCGGCATGATCGCGTTGTTCAGCAGCCCGACATCCAGCATCTGAAGCAGCGGCCGGAGCAACAGGAGGAAAATGGCGACAAGGGCCATTTCCACACCATGCTCGGACCAGAAGGCCGAGGGTTCCGTGTCAGCAAGAACGTCTACCAGCCGCCCGATATACGAGATCAGCCAGATCTCGATGAAGGCCACGACGGACGTCAGGATGGCGGTCACAACGAAAAGGCCGCGAAACGGCTGGGCATAGGCCTTCAGGAATGGCCAGAGTTTTGTCGGGGGCCGATCCTCAAGCGGATAGTCGCAATAGGGATCAACCAGATTCTCAAAGAAACGAAACATCGGGCAAAAAGCCTTCTGGTGGATATGCTGCAATGAAAGACGGCGTGTGGCCTGGCCGTCCCTTCAGGACCGGGCCAGTCAGGCCAGTGCTGTGCGGATCCTGAACTTCATCGGCTGCCCTCCACGTGCGGCTTCGACTGAATAGCGGATCGCACCCGGGCTGTCATCCCCGTTTGCCTGCGCGCCTCAACAGGTCGCTCCGCGTAATGCCGAACCCGCTGTCGATCCATGCTTGCTCAAGCGTGTCCATCATCCGGCCCAGGTCCGGCCCCGAGAACTCCGGCATCAGGTCAACCGCCCTGATCGGAAATTCCTGTTCCGCGGCATGCCGCGCGTCGGTGATCGCAGCCATGTCCACCGATGACCCGATCGATGCAGCCGCCAGAACCAGACCGTCCAAAGCCGTTCGCGCACCAAGCCGGTATCCCGCCTCTGCCGGCGACATCGCGGTCGCCTTCCTGATATCCGACAACCGGGCGGCATCCCTGCGTGACAACCTCAAGCCTTCCCGCAAGCCCTCTCCACCAAGCGCCGCCAGCCGACGCAAGGCATCGGGGGCAAGCCCGACAGAATGCTCCAGGTGCACCAGCGGAGCCAGCGCCCGGTCGTCGGTCCCGGGCATGATCGCGGAAAGAACGCCAGTCGATCGCATGCCGGCAACAGCCGGCGCAGGATTGGGCGCCGCCAGCAGCTTCATCACCTCGGCCCCGATCCTCTCCCGCGATAGGGCAGCCAGACCGTCCACATGGGCCGCGATCGCCGCGATCGCCTCGGGATCGAAACCTTCCGCCGAATCCCCGTACCAGGCGTGAAACCGGAAGAACCGAAGGCTTCTCAGATAGTCCTCCCGGATACGCGTCGGGGCATCCTCGATAAACCGGATGCGCCGCGCCGCAAGGTCCGGCAGTCCCCCGATCGGATCCTGCACATGACCCTCGCTGTCGGCATAAAGCGCGTTCATCGTGAAATCGCGCCGGCGCGCGTCCTCGTCGATTGTCCCCGCGAAAGCCACGGTCGCGCGCCGCCCGTCCGTCTCGACATCATGGCGGAACGTGGTCACCTCATGCGGCACGCCGCTTGAGACGACAGTGACCGTTCCATGATCGATCCCCGTCGGCACGGCGTGAAATCCGGCTGCGACCGCAAGGTTCAGAACCATTTCGGGCCGGGCATCCGTCGTTATGTCGATGTCCTTGACGGGCATGCCCAAGAGGCTGTCGCGCACACAGCCCCCGACCGCATAGGCCTGAAACCCGGCATCAAGCAGCATTGCGAAAACCCTTTGGGTCGCTCGCGCGTTCAGCCAGTCCGCCTCAATCCGCGTCATCCGCCATCCGATCAGCCAGGGCCCGCAACATGCGCGCCGTCGCTCCCCAGATGTAATAGGGTCCCCAAGGAACCGCAAAGTAAGACCGCACCTGCCCCCGCCAGCGGCGCGACTGGATCCTGTACTGCGCGATGTCCATGACGTGATCCAGCGGCACCTCGAAGACTTCTTCGACCTCGCCGGCCTCGGGCATGGCGCGGAACCCGGGATCGATCAGCGCAAGCACCGGAGTCACGGTAAACCCGGTCACCGTCTCATGCGACGGCAGCGCGCCCAGGACTTCTGCCTGACCTTCGATCAGACCAATCTCCTCGCGCGCCTCGCGCAAAGCGGTTGCCACCACGTCGCGGTCGTCCGGATCGACTTTGCCGCCCGGAAAGGCGATCTGGCCGGGATGGTGCTTCAGCGCGGACGAGCGCTTGGTCAGAAGCACATGCGCGTCGCGCCCCCTGTCAATTACAGGCACAAGCACGCCGGCAGCGCGCAGCGGGCGCCCCTCGGGCAGCACCACGCCCTTGTTCAGGTCAAAGTCCGACGACGGACGCCCGTGCATCGCAAGCGCACGATCAAGCCGGAACCGAAGATCAGATGTCATCCTTCGCCTCGAACCCAAGCGTCGCCGGGTCGAATTCGTAATGCGCGCCGCAAAACTGGCAATCCGCCGTCACGATGCCCTCGTCCGTCGTCATATGGCCGATGTCCTTGGCCGAGTAGATCGACAACGTCTGGCGCACACGATCAGGCGAACAGGTGCAGCCGAATTCCACCGGCTGCGCATCGAACACCCGCGGACCGTCTTCATGAAACAGGCGGACCAGCAACTCGGACGGCTGCACACTGGGACCGATCAGCTCCATATCCTCGGCCGTATCCAGCAGGACGTTCACGTGGTTCCAGTCCTCGGCGGCGTCGCCCTCAAGGATGTCGGTGGCCTCCAGAAGCCCGCCGTCGCCCGATCCGCCACCGGTCGCATGCGGCGATGCCTCCGGCATCTGCTGCAACATCACGCCACCGGCGCGCCAGTGAAGCGGCTCACCAGGCGTCTGCGACTGGCCAAAGCTCAGAGCGAACCGCGTAGGCAACTGCTCAGACTGCGCGAAATAGGTCTCGGCACAGGCAGCCAGCGATCCGCCCGCAATGGGCGTGATGCCCTGGTAGGGAGTCATGCCCTGCCCCTGATCGATGAGAATCGCGAAGTAACCCTTTCCGATCTGGCGAAACGGATCGCCATTCGGCTCAAGCCGCGTTTCGTCGAAACTGGCATAGGCACGAATGCGCGCAGGCTGACCATCCTCGGAAGGCCCGTAATAGTCGGTCGCGATCAGGCGCGCCGGACCGTCGCCGCGCACTTGCAGCGATAGTTTCCAACGCAATTTGATCGTCTGGCCAATCATTGCCGTCAGCAAGGTCGCCTCGGCGATCAGGGCCTCGATGGCAGGAGGATAGTCATGCTGGGCAAGAACCCGCTGCAGGACTCCGTCCAGACGCGCCACGCGGCCACGCGTGTCGGTCCGGTCCAGCTGAAACGGCAGGACGGTATCGTCCCAGGCGATTTTCGATCCAATACTCATGGGGTTTCCTTGGGCAACGGCTGCGTGCCATACCGCGTCTATATAGTCACTGCAAGCTGAGGACCAAGGCATGATCCCTCGCATCGGCGAACCTGTAAGGGCCGGAATCAGATATCGGCAGAGACCCGGTATCTACGCTGTCCTCATACGCAACGGTGCCGTGCTCCTGACCCACCAGATGGAACCCGAACCGGAATACCAGCTTCCGGGCGGCGGGATCGATCCGGGCGAGGATCCGATCCCTGCCCTGCATCGCGAAGTACTCGAAGAGACCGGCTGGCGGATCGGCCGCGCCACCCGTCTTGGTGTGTTCCGGCGGTTCACCTACATGCCCGAATACGACCTTTGGGCAGAGAAGATCTGTCACGTCTATTTGGCGCGCCCCTCGATGCGGCTCGGCCCTCCAACCGAAGAGGGGCACACAGCCATCTGGACCTCGCCCGATATTGCGGCCGAACTTGTCGCCAACCCCGGCGACAGGATGTTCATTCAAAAGACCGCCGGTCTCGCAATCTAGGCGCGCTCGACAAGGATTGCCGACAGATCGTCCGGAAAATCGCGGCTCGATGCGAACGCGCCCAGCGCATCGACCAGACCGGACAGCAGGGCCGGGCCTCGCAGTTCAGCCCTGTCCCGCAGAATCTGCGAAAGGCCCCCTTCTGCCAGGAGATTTCCCTCTGAGTCCGGACATTCCGTGATGCCGTCCGAATAGATCAGAAGTCGGTCTCCCGACCCAAGCGTGATTCTCGAGACCTCGTACTGGGCTGTGTTCACAAGGCCGATGGGCATGCCAAATCTTTCGTGAAACTCCATCCGGCCGTCTGCCCGCAGGATCAAGGGGCTGGGATGTCCCGCCTGGCACAGGACGACTTCACCGGTTCGCAGGGACACGCACGCCAAAACCATTGTCAGGTATTGGTCCGAGTCCGTGTCCCCCTGAAGAAGAACATTCAGCCTGTCGCACACTTCATCCGGGGCAAGCATATCGAAACCATCCGCCGTGGCGACCAGTGCGATGTTCCGCTCGGGGGCGGCACCGCTGAAATAGGACGCGATCCGCGCCGTCATGAGCGCCGAGCTGACCCCATGGCCCGAGACGTCGACGGCATAAATGCCCCGCTCGCCCTCTCGGATCGGAAAATAACCGACCATATCGCCGCCGACATGGCCGCTGGGCCGGAACAGAAGCGAGACATCGGCACCCTCAAGAGGAACGAAAGCGTCGGGCACAAGGCCCTCTTGGAAGCGCCGCGCCTCGCGAAGATCGCGGTCGATCGCCGAATATGCCTCCGAAAGCTTGTCCCGCGTCAGCCGTAGTTCCGCATTCTTCACCGACAGGGCGCGCTGTGCGTTCAGCACACGCTCTCCCGCGCGCAGCCTTGCATGCAGTTCTATTGAGCTGACCGGTTTCGACAGAAAGTCGTCCGCTCCGCTTTCCAGACCCTCGGCCAGAATCTCGCGATCGGTCTGCGCGGTTAGAAGGATGAAGTAACCGGGCCGGTCACGTTTCATTTTCCGGTAGATCCGGCAGAACTCGACACCCGAGATTCCGGGCATCATCCAGTCGCTGATGATCAACCCTATGTCGCACGTCCGGCAAATCTCCAGGGCCTCTTCACCACTCTCGGCCTCCACCACCGAATACCCCCACCGCGCAAGTGTGCGGGTCATCAGCTGGCGATGCGCACGGCTGTCGTCAACGACCAGAACCATCTCTCCGCCGGCCACCGGATGAGCATTCTCGGGAAGGGAAAATTCGCGCGCCATGTCGTCGCCTATCTCCGAAAGACGTTAAGACGCGCTGAAGGATAGCAATTGAATGAAGAACCGCTTGTTTACCTTCGCCGGCTATCAGGTTTCGCAGGAGGTATCGCCATGATCGATACAGAACGCCTGGCCGACCTCAGGGAAGAGGTCGGCGCCGAAGACCTTGCCGAAGTCGTTGCGCTCTTCTGCGAGGAGGTTGAGGAAACGCTGGATCGTATCCGGAGGCATCCCTCAGGAAACCTCGGTGAAGATCTCCACTTCCTGAAGGGAAGCGCGCTGAACATCGGCATGTCCGAGGTCGGACAACTTTGTCTCGCCGCCGAGAAATCCTGGCGCAGCGACGCCAGCAATCCACCCGACCTGGCGCCGATCATGCACGCTTTCCGCAAGGCCCGGCAGGCATTGTGTCTGGAATTGGAAACCTGACACGACCAGATCGTTCCTCTCACCGATTCGCACTCGAATAGAAAACTGAACACGCCCTTGAAACGGTTATTCGCGCATTATGCTCAGTGACATCTTCATGCCATGATTGATGCCGCATTGTGGACAAATGCAGAATTTCTTTTGCATACGCGTCCAAATCGCGCGCCTCGTAGTTCATTGGCAGATGTAGTGGCTTCGATCTCGTCCAAAAAATTTAATAACCTACTCTTTCTATATATAAAACAACTACTTATATATATTATAATGTCTTTCCGGAAATAAATTCCCCCAAGTCTCCATCCTGAAAATCACAATCCGCCTCATCAAAGGTCGCAATTTCCCGCTCATTTCCGAACATCCGGTGATGACTGCCAAAGTCTCGCCACATACGCTGCCTAGCGTCCCTGGGAACCCGACTGGCCCCCACGCCGAAACACGGAGGAAATGAATACATGTCGAACAAGTTCAAGGGTCCATTGACCGCTCTTATGGTCTCGTCTCTGGCCATCGTACCCGCTGCAACCATCGCCTACGTCGCGATGGCCGATGTCGCATTCGCAAAGTCCGACAAGGCCGGTGGCAATGGCAACGGCAAGGGCGGTTCCGCAAAATCATCCGCAGGCGGCTCAAAGGGCAACTCGGGAACGAAATCCGCGTCTTCCTCCTCCGGCGGCGGCAAGAGCCGCGGCCATGGCGGGCTGGACAATTTCTTCCAGAAGCTGACCGGCAAGGACAAGGCGAAGTCCGCCAAATCAAAGTCCACGGGCAACTCGGCAAAACTCGCCTCGGCTGAGCCGAAAGAGCGTCCTGTCAAGGATGCGATGCACCCCAGCAACCTTGGCAACATGAACGGCGCGCTAAATGCAAATATCAACGCCGTTCTGGCGCACATCAAGAACGGGAACACCAATGGTCCTGTCGGCGCCATGGCGCTTCTCGCGGTTGCCAAGACCAAGGCGAACGAAGGTCAGGTCGTTCTTGACCTTCAGCAGGACTTCCTGACGCTTGAGGGCGAACTCCAGCGTGCCGGTTACGAAAGTGTCGAAGATTATTTCGCCGCCCTCGATGGCAAGGACCCGATCGAACCGATTCAGCCGATCGAGGACGCGATCGGTGCGCTGGCAAGTGCCGAGCAGTCCGAGGCCGACCTGAAGACGGCGCTCGAAGGCGCCGGGTTCTTCGGCGACACCGCTCTTGACGACTATCTCGCCGCGGGAGCCGGCGTCATCCAGGTCGATGACGCAATCTCCGCCTACACCGATCCGGTCGATGCCCAGGCCGACCTCGATCAGGCCTTGGCAGATGCGATGTATCAAGGTGACGATCCGCTCGCTGACTATCTGTCCGACAAGGCCGGCACGCCCCCGGCCGACGAAGACACGGTACTCAACGGTGCCATCGAAAACCTCGACGGCGATGTGGCCTCCCGTACGGACGTTCAAAAGACTGAACCGAGCGAAGAAGAAGTCACCGAAGCCAATGAAAAGGTGGCGGGCCAGGCCGAGGCCGAGGCCGAAGTCCTCGCGCTCTGGAACAAGTCCGGAACCGCGCCCGCCGAAACCGAAGCTGAGCTCCTCGCTGCGTTACATGAACGGCTCGACGCCGAAGCCGAGGCTATCGCAGCCGCTGTGGCCGAGGTAGAAGCCGACGTATCGACGGAAGAAGAGCCGGTCCAAGAGGAGCTAACTGAGTGTGACGCAGAATCAACCGAATGCGCTCCGGACGAGGAAATCGCCGCCGTCGAATAGCATCCGGCATTAATCCACCAACAAGGGCGGCTTCGGCCGCCCTTTTCCTTTGCCTCGCCACCTTGTTCCCGCGCCTGAAAAAACGTAAACGCCCACGGATACCAGAATCCGGGAAACATCCATGTCCGCGCCCAAGAAAGTCGTGCTTGCCTATTCCGGCGGCCTCGATACCTCGATCATCCTGAAATGGCTTCAGTCCGAATACGGCTGCGAAGTTGTCACCTTCACCGCCGATCTCGGCCAGGGGGAAGAGCTGGAGCCCGCTCGCGCCAAGGCCGAGTTGCTGGGCGTCAAGGAAATCTACATCGAAGACCTGCGCGAGGAATTCACCCGGGATTTCGTCTTCCCGATGTTTCGCGCCAACGCGCTGTACGAGGGTCTCTACCTGCTCGGCACCTCCATTGCCCGCCCGCTGATCTCCAAGCGGCTGGTAGAAATCGCCGCCGAAACTGGCGCCGACGCCGTCAGCCACGGGGCGACCGGCAAGGGCAATGACCAAGTCCGTTTCGAACTCTCCGCCTATGCGCTGAACCCCGATATCAAGGTCATTGCGCCCTGGCGGCTCTGGGACCTGACCTCGCGGACGAAACTTCTCGACTTCGCCGAAAAGAACCAGATCCCTATCGCCAAGGACAAGCGTGGCGAAGCGCCGTTCTCGGTCGACGCAAACCTTCTGCACACCTCCTCCGAAGGCAAGGTGCTGGAAGACCCTGCGGTCGAGGCTCCCGACTACGTCGCCCAGCGCGTCGTTCCCGTCGAGCAGGCGCCGGATACCCCGGAGTTCATCGAGATTGGCTTCGAAAAGGGCGACGCGGTGTCGATCAACGGCAAGGCGATGTCGCCTGCCACGATCCTCACCAAACTCAACGAGCTTGGCGGCAAGCACGGCGTCGGCCTCCTCGACCTCGTCGAGAACCGTTTCGTCGGCATGAAATCGCGCGGGGTCTACGAGACACCCGGCGGCACCATTCTGCTCGAAGCCCATCGCGGCATCGAACAGATCACGCTCGACTCCGGCGCGGGTCACCTGAAGGATTCGATCATGCCGCGCTATGCCGAACTGATCTACAACGGCTTCTGGTTCTCGCCCGAGCGCGAGATGCTCCAGGCGCTGATCGACAAAAGCCAGGAACATGTCACCGGCACTGTTCGCATAAAGCTCTACAAGGGCTCGGCCCGCACCGTCGCGCGTTGGTCGGATCACTCGCTCTATTCCGAACAGCACGTCACCTTCGAGGAAGATGCCGGCGCCTACGACCAGAAGGACGCGCAGGGCTTCATCCAGCTGAACGCGCTCCGGCTGAAACTGCTGGCAGCAAGAAAGCGCCGTCTCGGCTGATCGAGAAGCTCAGGACAATTCGACTAAAATTGTCCTTCCTCTTGGCCAAAATACTTCGGGGGGAGTCGCGCTTGCGCGACGGGGGCAGAGCCCCCTCCCCCGATCGCTACATCTGGTAGCGCCGGATATATAGCATTTTCCTTTGCCATACGCTTTGCCGACGCTTTGCGGACGGTTTGCCGATCGCGTCTTGCCCTTGCTTTTAAGGGAATCTGCTCCTGGCCCCGCACGACGCAGCAGAACGACGCGAACCTTGTGGGAAGAAGTCGTTAACGAATCCGCCGCTCGAACAGCTTCTTATAATGCGGCAGGGCTTCTTCCACCAAAGCCGCCTGCGCTCCACCAACCTCCGGCAATGGTCCTTCGGGCCCGGCAAAGCCGGTCGACCGATGCACCGCCCCGTACCAGTGCGGCGCCCAGGCCCCGTCAAAACCCTTCGGGCCGGCAGGCCACGACAACATTGCCGTATCGAAGGGCAATCCAATGATATCACATAGTTTTCTCAGAATCCCTTCGGGATTGTTGCGAATATCGCCGCTGTCCAGAACCGGCCCCGGGATGCGCTGGAATAGTTCCGTCTGACGCGCGTAGCCTATGTCCTGCATCGTCGGATTCTCGCGCTTTGCCACATAGCTCGCCACCACCCGTGCCGGGTGCCGGATCAGGTGGACGTTCACGCAGTCACGAGCCCAGTCCATCGGAAAACCATCGACCATGTGGAATGGCATATGCTTCATGTAAAAGTGCTCTTTCCCATCCGGGATGGGTCCCACACAGGCCTCCGCCACCTTTTGCGGATCGCTCTCATGCGCCGCCAACACCTCATCCCGCATCGGATGATCAATCCCCGTCGCCGCCAGGTAGGCCGCATAGAACGGTTCGTCCCACGCCGCGAAATCTTCCCTGTTTCCAAAGGAATACATCATCGCTGTCGAGATGTTGCGCGGCCCGGACCACATGGCAATTCGCATTGAAAGCCTCCTTTTCCGGGCGACGCTAGGATTGAAACACAGATCACACAAGCGCGACATCACGCGCCGTTGAATTGCTACGGGCAACGGTTGGGGCGCATTCTTCCGGCAATTGAACAGGAGCCCTGAAATGACCCTGACACTTCAGTCCATGAAAGCCCCGCTTCTGGCGGTACTCATCGTCCTCGGACTTGCGGCCCAGTGCAACGTCGCCCGCGCAGCCTCATCCGAAAGGGCCTATTTCGCAGGTGGCTGCTTCTGGTGTGTCGAGGCCGACTTCGAAAAACTCAAGGGAGTCAGGGAAGTCGTCTCAGGTTACACCGGCGGCACGGTGGCGAATCCGACCTACAAGCAGGTAACACGCGGCGGCACTGGGCATTTCGAAGCAGTTGAAGTTCGGTATGATCCCGCAAAAATATCTTATGATCAGTTGCTTCATGCGTTTTTCCGCTCGGTTGACCCAACCGATGCGGGCGGGCAGTTCTGCGATCGTGGAGAAAGTTACCGAACCGCGATCTTCGTTTCTTCGCCCCAGGAGCGCGCAGCAGCAGAGGCCGCAAAAGCCGCCGCCGAAAGCGATCTTGGTCGCAAGATCGTTACGCCGATCTTGGACGCCAAGCCGTTCTACGATGCAGAAGACTACCACCAGGACTATTACAAGAAATCCGATATCGTGCTCACGCGACGCGGCCCGAAAAAGATGATGGATGCCTACAAGTTCTACCGCGATGCTTGCGGTCGTGACAAACGTGTCCGCGAGCTCTGGGGAAGCTCTGCACTGTTTGCCGGCTGATCGCCGACAACCAAGAAGCGATGTTCGCGCGGTGGCTTTTCTCCTAAGTTTCTAGCCGACCTTGCAAGCGGCCAGCACCGCCATGTGCAGGATATCGTTCACGCTGCTGACGGACGGCAAGATCTGGATAGGCTTGTCGACGCCGGTCAAAATTGGTCCGATCACGGTAGCTCCCGCCATTTCCTGCATCAGCTTGACCGAGATCGAAGCCGAGTGACGCGCTGGAACGACGAGAATATTGGCGGGCCCGGTCAATCGCGAGAACGGATAGGCTTCTCTCGCTTTCGGATTCAGAGCCACGTCGACGGTCATTTCCCCTTCGTACTCGAAATCGACATCCATCCCGTCCAGAACCTTTGGTGCGAAATGCATTTTCGCAGCACGCTCGGAGACCGGGTATCCAAAGGTAGAAAAACTGACGAACGCGACCCGTGGTTCCAGACCCAGTGACCGGGCGACTTTCGCACTTTGAATAGCGATATGCGCAAGGTCATGGTCATCCGGCCATTCGTGAACCAAGGTATCAGCGATAAGAACGATCCGGCCTCGATGCAGAAGCGCCGTCACGCCGACAGCGCCGTCCTCGGCCCTGGCGTCGAATACGTGGTTGATAAGGCTCAGCACATGCGCGGATTTTCGTGTTGCTCCCGTTACCAGCGCATCACCGTGACCATGTGCAAGCATAAGGGCGGCGAAGACATGCCTGTCTCGTGCCGCAAGACGGTGGATGTCCGTCCGGTCAAATCCCGATCTTTGAAGGCGCTTGTAGAGGAAGTCCTTGTACGTATCCAAATGGGCAGTATTTGCAGCGTTTACGATTTCAAGCTCGGAGAACGCGTCGCCCAAACCCTCGCTTTCAAGCCGCTGCTTTACGTCCGCTTCGCGCCCCACTACCAGCGCTTTCCCGAAACCGTTGCGTTGATACGAAACCGCTGCGCGCAGGACGCGCGTATCGTCGCCCTCCGCAAAGATCATTCGGGATTGAGCGGCCCTTGCGCGCGCGTTGATCGACCGGAGAATACTGGCGGTAGGGTCCATCCGGGATTTGAGCGCCAGTTCATAGGATTCCATATCCACGATCGGTCGACGCGCAACGCCGGTATCCATGCCTGCCCTTGCCACCGCGGTGGGCACGCGATGAATTAGACGCGGATCAAACGGGGTGGGTATGATATAGTCTCTTCCGAAGGTCAGTTTTCTGCCATAGGCTATGGCCACTTCATCCGGAACGTCTTCTCGGGCCAACTCGGCCAGAGCCTTGGCGCAGGCGATCTTCATCTCGTCGTTTATTGCGCGAGCGTGGATGTCCAACGCTCCACGGAAGAGATACGGAAACCCCAAAACGTTGTTTACCTGGTTTGGGTAATCCGAGCGCCCCGTTGCAACGATGGCGTCTTCGCGTACTGCTTGCGCTTCCTCCGGAGTGATTTCGGGATCAGGATTTGCCATGGCGAAAATGACCGGGTTTGGCGCCATTCTCTCCACCATCTCGGGCGTCACCGCACCCTTGACGCTGACGCCGAGAAAGACGTCGGCCCCAACCATGGCCTCTTCCAGAGTTCTGAGCTTGGTCTTGATGGCATGCGCAGATTTCCACTGGTTCATGCCCTCGGTACGACCCTGCCAGATGACACCCTTGGTATCGCAGACGATGCAGTTCTCGTGGCGAGCGCCCATCCTTTTGAGAAGTTCGATACACGCAATCCCGGCGGCTCCTGCGCCGTTCAAGACGATTTTTACGTCTTCTATCTTCTTTCCTGAAATTTGCAGCGCATTCAGCAAACCAGCTGCACAGATCACCGCGGTTCCGTGCTGGTCATCGTGAAAGACGGGTATGTCGCACTCTTCCTTCAGACGCTGCTCGATGATGAAGCACTCCGGCGCCTTTATGTCCTCGAGATTGATGCCGCCAAACGTTGGGCTCATGAGCCTTACAGCCTGACAAAATGCGTCCACGTCCTCCGTATCAAGTTCGATGTCGATGGAATTGACATCAGCGAAACGCTTGAACAGCACTGCTTTGCCTTCCATGACCGGCTTAGAGCCAAGCGCCCCCAGATTCCCCAACCCCAGAACCGCGGTTCCATTGGATACAACTGCCACAAGGTTTCCCTTGTTGGTATAGTCATAGGCAACTTCGGGGTTGGCTGCGATTTCCTCGCAAGGGATGGCAACGCCAGGCGAATAGGCCAGTGACAGATCCCTCTGGGTGGTCATCGGCACCGTCGCATGAATCTCGAATTTTCCCGGTGTCGGATGCATGTGAAAGGACAGTGCGTCCTCACGTGTAAATTTCGGATTCGCCATGCCTATCCTCCCTGTGCCCGTTGACATTACTGGTCCCCACGGCAGGGGCAACAGCACGATTTCGCCTTTCTTCCGCTGACTCGGCCAGTTAGATTCCACGAAATCCGCACTGGGGGGTGTGAGCAGTGACAGTCCCGAACGCCGCCGTCACACCGATGATGGCGCAATATCTGGAAATTAAATCAGCGCATCCGGATGCGCTGCTCTTTTACCGGATGGGCGACTTTTATGAACTCTTCTTCGAAGACGCCGCAGCGGCTGCCGCGGCTCTGGACATCGCGCTCACCAAACGCGGCAAGCATCTGGGCGAAGATATCGCGATGTGCGGTGTCCCTGTTCATTCGGCGGAAGGCTATCTCCTCACCCTCATCCGAAAGGGTTTTCGCGTAGCGGTCTGTGAACAACTTGAGGACCCAGCCGAGGCGAAAAAGCGAGGATCGAAAGCCGTCGTCAAACGGGGTGTCGTTCGTCTTGTCACTCCCGGCACACTAACCGAAGAGTCGCTTCTGGAGGCCCGTCGCAATAATTTTCTCGTTTCCCTTTCAGAGGTTCGTGGAGAGGCAGCCATTGCCTGGGTCGACATATCGACCGGTGAATTCCGGGTGCTGCCTTGTTCGCCTTCGCGTTTTGCGCCCGAGCTTGCGCGCCTTCAGGCTCGCGAGGTGATCGTCTCCGAATCGAAAGAAGGCGATTACAATGACTTGGTTTCGGATTCGGGCGCTTCGCTTACACCGCTTGCACCGGGTTGTTTCGACAGTCAGACCGCAACCAAACGTCTAACGGACCTCTATAAAGTTGGCAGCCTGGAGTCCTTTGGTGCTTTTGGACGGGCAGAGATTTCTGCCATGGGAGCCATCGTCGACTATTTGGACTTAACACAAAAGGGTAACCTGCCGCTGCTGCGCCCTCCGGTGCGAGAAGCGGTTTCGTCAACCGTTCAGATCGATGCCTCAACCCGGCGAAACCTGGAATTGACACGATCACTCTCAGGTACCCGAGAAGGTTCTCTCTTAAGCGCAATCGACCGAACGACGACCGCCGGCGGTGGCCGCTTGCTGGAACGTCGGATTTCAGCACCCTCTCGGGATCTGTTCACCATTCATCAGCGACTGAGTGCTTCGGCTTGGTTCTTTGACGAGTCGGATAAATGCGAGTCGATCAGGTCGTGTCTGCGCCGTTGCCCTGACATTCAGCGCGCTATGTCAAGAATTGCTCTTGGTCGCGGAGGTCCGCGGGACCTCGCCGCGATACGAAATGCGCTTTTGCAACTTCCCGCAATAGAAGGCCTTCTGTTGGGCGAGGTGCCTGAGATCATTGGGGCATGGCTGCAAGACTTCTCGTCCTTCGAAGGTCTTTTGGAAATGCTGAATTCCGCTCTGGTTGCCGAGCCTCCTCTTCTGGTTCGTGACGGTGGCTTCATTGCTTCCGGTTACGACGCAGATTTGGACGAGGCGCGAACATTGCGCGGCGAAGGCCGAAGCGTAATTGCCGGCTTCCAGGCTGACTACGTCAGGGAAACCGGGATCAGCTCTCTGAAAATCAAGCACAACAACGTGTTGGGCTATTTTATCGAAACAACGGCTACACATGCCGAGAAGATGTTGTCCGCCGAATTCTCGGAAAAGTTCATCCACCGGCAAACGACAGCCAACTCGGTGCGATTCACAACCCTAGAATTGTCCGAGATCGAGACCAAAATCCTCAATGCTGGCGCAAGAGCGCTTGAAATGGAGAAGCGAGTTTTCGACCGGCTGGTCGGTGCAATCCTGAATCAGTCCGGAATCCTTGGAACTGTGGCCAGCGCTCTTGCGGAACTGGATGTTGCATCGGCCTTCGCAACACTTGCCCAAGCAGAGGATTGGTGCGAACCCAAAGTCGACGACAGCCGAACTTTCCGAATTGTTGGTGGCCGCCATCCGGTTGTGGAAACGGCACTCAAATCGGTCAGCGGAGCAAGATTCATAGCGAACGACTGTGACTTGAGCGCCGACAGAACTGCTGCCATCTGGCTACTTACCGGTCCCAATATGGCGGGTAAGTCAACATTTTTAAGGCAGAACGCCTTGATTGCTCTCTTGGCGCAGGCCGGGAGCTTTGTACCCGCAAGGGAAGCGCATATTGGTCTCATAAGCCAGTTGTTCAGTCGAGTTGGAGCGTCGGACGACCTGGCAAGGGGGCGCTCCACATTCATGGTCGAAATGGTAGAGACAGCGGCAATTCTGAATCAGGCAGACGATCGTGCACTTGTCATCCTGGATGAAATCGGTCGCGGCACTGCAACCTATGACGGCCTTTCGATTGCATGGGCAACGCTGGAGCACCTTCACAACGCGAACGGGTGCCGCGCACTGTTTGCCACCCACTATCACGAAATGACTCAGCTTGCCGACAGGCTTGAAGGAGTCGAGAACGCAACGGTCGCCGTCAAGGAGTGGGAAGGCGAGGTGATTTTCCTGCACGAAGTGAGGAAAGGCGCCGCGGATCGAAGCTATGGCGTCCAGGTCGCTCGTCTAGCCGGGCTCCCGGATGCGGTTGTCGAGCGCGCGCGTATTGTTCTTGAGGCCCTCGAGAAAGGCGAACGAGAGGGCGGCCCAAGACAAAAGGCGCTTGTCGACGATCTCCCGCTGTTTTCCGTTGCGGCGCCGACTCCGGCGCCAAGATCGGTCAAAAGCTCCGAAATAGAAAAGATAATCGAAGAGCTGCTGCCCGACGAAATGACCCCTCGCGAGGCTTTGGATACGCTTTATTCGCTAAAGGCTTTGTCTAAGAAGCAGGACTCGAGCTGACGCCAACCTTAGCCGGACGAAGCAACCGTTCGTGCAGCATGAAGCCATCGGCGGTTACTTGAATGATCTCTCCAGCCTTCGTTCCTGGAACCGGCGCCTCGAACATCGCTTCATGAACGGCAGGATCGAATTTGTCGCCAACATCTGGCGAGATCAGCTCGATTCCGTGCTTCCGAAACACATTGAGGAGTTCGCGCATCGTAAGCTCCAACCCCTCAATCACGGCCTTGTTCGCCTCGCGGTTTTCGACAGGAATTGACTCAACGGCGCGCTTCATGTTGTCAAACACCGAGAGCATATCCCGAGCCAACCGCGAACCACCGTATTGTTCCGCTTCGCGGCGATCCCTTTCGGACCGTTTGCGCGAGTTCTCGGCATCTGCGAGCGCGCGCATCCATTTGTCTTTGAGCTCATCACGCTCCGCCTCGAGCTCTGCGATGCGCTGATCGTCCGTAGGATCTTCCAGCGCCTCCGGAGAGTCGATGTCGATCAGCTCTTCTTCATTCGCCGGTTTCTTGGCTTCTGCGTTGCTCATGCTTTGCCTCGGTCTGAAATAAGCCGCCCGACGAGTTGGGCGGTGTAGTCAACGATTGGCACGATACGTCCATAGTTCAACCGTGTGGGTCCTATGACACCGATCGCGCCGACGATCTTTCGATCCGCGTTCATATATGGAGATACAACCAAAGAGGAACCCGAAAGTGAGAAGAGTTTGTTCTCTGAGCCAATAAAAATTCGAACCCCCTCGCCCGCTTCGGTCAATTCAAGAAACTCCGCGATGTCGCGCTTTCTTTCAAGATCGTCAAACAGGTTCCGGATCAGCTCCAGATCGTGTTCTTCGGTGGAATTCGCCAAAAGATTCGCACGCCCACGTACTATCAGCCTTTCATACGGCGTTCCTTCGCTTTCCCAATATGCGGCGCCGTTTTCCACGAGGTCACGAGCCAAGCCATCCAATTCCTGGCGACGTCGCGCAATTTCACGAGATACGACAACTCCTAGCTCTCTTAGAGTGTGTCCTTCAATGATCGAATTCAGAAAGTTGGCCGCCTCACGCATCGAGCTTGGAGTCTGACCCGCAGGAGGCACGAAAACCCGGTTTTCTACGTGCCCATCCCCAAAGACCAAGACAACAAGGGCCCGATCATGCGCAAGACTGACAAAATCAATGTGCTTGAGCGGAGCTTCATGTTTTGGGGCCAGAACAAGACTGGCCCCGTGCGTAACCCCGGACAATGCGGAACCAACCCGATCGAGAAGAGTTGTAACGTCCGTATCGTTACTTTCCAGCTTCCCGTCGATGGCAGCACGGTCTTCCTTGGTCAACTCGCTGATCTCAAGCAGGCCGTCCACAAACATGCGCAGTCCAAGTTGGGTTGGGATGCGACCTGCGGAAATATGCGGCGAATCTAGCAAGCCCAGATATTCCAGGTCCTGCATTACATTTCGGATCGTCGCGGCGCTGACCTTCTCGGTCATTTCGCGCGTCAGCGTTCTGGAGCCTACGGGATCACCTGTTTGGAGATAGCTCTCCACCACCCGACGAAATACTTCGCGGGAGCGATCGTTCATTTCCTCCAGAAGTTTACCTGCGTCGGACATGATCCTTGGATTTCCTTCGAGCAAAGCAATTAAAGGGAAGGTGTCGGCAGGGTCAATCGGGGTTGATGGTTGATGAGCCCCCGACTATCAAGCGCTGTCAAACGCAGCGAGGTATCCACATGCGCCCTTCCGGTCGTGATGTAAGTGAAATGCGCCCGATTTCAATCGAACTGGGTGTGGCGCGACATGCCGAAGGATCATGTCTGATCCGGTGCGGAGACACGCATGTGCTGTGCACCGCTTCCATTGATGAACGTGTCCCGCCGTGGATGAAGAACTCTGGATTGGGTTGGGTCACGGCCGAATATGGAATGCTTCCAAGAGCGACGCACACAAGGACCCGGCGTGAAGCGAAGAACGGTCAATCCGGAAGAACTCAAGAAATTCAGAGGCTTATAGGTAGGTCTCTTCGGGCATGCGTGGATCGTCCTGCGCTCGGTGAACGCCAGATCACCATTGACTGCGATGTGATACAAGCCGACGGTGGCACACGTTGTGCTTCGATTACAGGCGGTTGGGTGGCGCTTCGAATGGCCGTCAACCAGCTGATGAAGGCCGGCTTGGTGACATCGGATCCGTTGATTGATCATGTCGGTGCTGTGTCATGCGGCATTTATGCGGGTCAACCTGTGCTTGATCTGGATTATTCTGAAGACAGTGAGGCTGGGGTCGACGGTAATTTCGTCCTGACCGGTCGAGGTAAATTGATCGAAATTCAGATGTCCGCTGAAGGTCAAACCTTTTCGAAGGATCAATTGGCTACCCTGCTCGACCTGGCTGAACATGGCGTCGGCTCGCTTGTGCAGGCCCAGAAGGCTGCCTTTGTTTGATGCGTAAGTTCACCAGCAAAACATTGCTCATCGCCACGCACAATTCTGGCAAGCTGGAAGAGATCGCTGACTTGTTGGGAGATTTTGGAATCACGGTCGTTGGAGCGGCCGAGTTAGATCTTCCTGAGCCCCATGAAACCGGGACATCATTTGTCGAGAATGCAAGGATAAAGGCGCATGCTGCTGCGAAGGCTACCGGCCTGCCCGCACTTTCTGACGACTCCGGCATCGAAATCGACGGGCTTGATGGTGCACCCGGTGTCTATACGGCCGACTGGGCGGAAACGCCTTCAGGTCGCGATTTTGTGTTGGCCATGACTCGTGCGCATGACGAACTCGTCGCTCGCGGGGCTCCAAAACCTTGGACTGCACGCTTTTGCTGCACTTTTGTGCTTGCCTGGCCGGACGGACATGACGAAGTTTTCGAGGGCCGCATGGAAGGTCAAATTGTTTGGCCTATGCGCGGAGGCCATGGCCATGGATACGATCCAATCTTCCAGCCAAAAGGATTTGCGCAAACGTTTGGCGAGATGGATCGCTGGCAGAAAAATCGGATCAGCCATCGTGCAGATGCCTTTAGAAAGCTGATCGCCGTTTTCGAGCATGACTGAGCGCTCCGGCTTTGGACTCTATGTTCACTGGCCCTTTTGCCAGGCGAAGTGTCCCTATTGTGATTTCAACAGTCATGTTGCCGCTTCAGTTGACCAGTCCAGATGGCGAAGCGCGATGGAGTCGGAGATTCGTCGTGTGGGCCGGGAAACAGAAGGGTTGGTTCTTGATACGATCTTTTTCGGCGGCGGCACTCCCAGTCTCATGGAACCTGAGACCGTTGCGAAGGTGATTGAAACAGCACGATCGGTTTGGACGCCTTCGAACGATATGGAGATTACTCTCGAGGCAAATCCCACGTCTGTCGAAGCGTCCCGATTTCAAGGCTATTCGGAAGCTGGCGTGAACCGGGTATCAATTGGCATACAGTCGCTTCGAGATGCTGATCTCAAGCGGTTGGGCCGACTGCACTCGTCGCAAGAAGCTGTGGCGGCACTCGAAATCGCGCGCTCCGTTTTTGATCGGGTGTCCTTCGATCTCATCTATGCCAGACAGAACCAGTCGCTGGCGGATTGGAAGGATGAATTATCAGAAGCACTTTCTTTACACCCGGATCATCTCTCTCTTTATCAACTTAGTATTGAAGACGGCACCGCCTTTGGGGACAGGTTTGCAAGAGGAAAGCTTTCCGGACTTCCGGGCGAGGATTTGGCAGCCGACATGTTTGAGGCTACCCAAGAGATTACGTCTCGTGCGGGTCTCCCGGCTTATGAGATATCCAATCATGCCAAACCAGGACAAGAATCGCGCCACAACCTTATCTATTGGCGGTCTGCGAACTGGGCAGCTGTCGGTCCCGGTGCGCACGGTAGGTGTACATTTCAGGGTAGTCGTGTCGCTACGGCTGCTTTTCCGGCTCCAGGAGCGTGGCTGGAAGCCGTTGAGAAGCGGGGCAGCGGCGAGGCAACGCAAGAACTCCTCTCTGACGAGGAAGCATTTGAAGAAAGAGTCATGATGGGTCTGCGTCTAAGAGAAGGCGTCTCTCGATCAATTTTTTCCCCGATTTATTTGTCTAAAATCAATGAGTTAGTGGATACGGGGCTGATTGAAGTATCTTCTGAAACCTTAAGGGCCACCCCAATGGGGCGGCCCGTACTAAACTTCATACTTCGCCAGCTTCTGGCCTAGTCAAAATTGGGGTCGCTGGGAACCGAAAGTTTCCTGCAAATGTGATCGAGTTGATCCAGCGATCGGTATTTCAAGACGATGGCACCACCGGGCTTTCCTGCTTCGTGGTTAATGGTGACGCTTAATCCCAGAGCCGCCGAAAGGTCCTCCTCCAGCCTTCGCGTATCGGCATCCTTTAGATGGGCAACATTTTTTGCCGTCACGGGTTTTTTGGCATCGCGAGATTTTTTGGCCAGAACCTCTGCTTGACGAACAGATAGCCCATTCTTGATGATCTCTCTCGCAAGGCCGGACGGATCAACTGCAGTGATCAGCGCACGCGCATGTCCGGCCGACAATGCGCCATCACGCACGAAACCTAAAACGTCCTCTGGCAGGGTTAACAAACGAAGCAGATTTGCAATGTGGCTTCGGCTTTTCCCGAGAGCCTCGGCAAGCTGTTCCTGCGTATGCCCAAAGCGATCCATCAACTGGCGGTAGCCAGCTGCTTCCTCGATGGCATTCAAGTCCGCACGCTGAATGTTTTCGATAATCGCAAGCTCGAGAACCTCCGTATCGTCAAGATCTCGAACGATTGCAGGAACCTGGTGCAGTTGGGCGCGCTGGGCGGCGCGCCAGCGCCGTTCGCCCGCGACGATTTCAAAGCCTTCTGGGTTTCTGGGGTTTCTTCGCAGAATGAGCGGCTGGATAATGCCTTTCTCACGGACGGAGGCAGCAAGCTCGTTCAAGGCATCTTCGGCGAAAGTACGTCGAGGCTGGTCCGGATTCGGCGTAATGAGTGCAATGTCTACGAAGGTCTCGGGCTTTCGTGGCGCCTGCTCAGACGTTGCGCGCGAAGGTGCGGATTCGACATCTGCCATCAAGGCCGACAGCCCACGTCCCAGGCCCCTGCGCTCTACCTTCGCTTGTGTCATGTGACTACCCTATGATGCGGTTTCCTTCAACCTATCTACCATTTCTTGTGCCAAAGCGCGATAGGCAATGCTGCCTTTAGACATGGGATCATAGGAAATTACAGGCATAGAATACGATGGCGCCTCCGAGACCCGAACATTCCTCGGAACAATAGTTCGGAACACCAGATCACCTAGTGTCCCGCGTGCATCCATTTCCACCTGTTGACTTAGGTTGTTGCGAACATCGTACATCGTTAGAACAACGCCTTCGATCCTGAGTTCGGGATTTGCCGTTTGGCGAACCTCTCTAACAGTAAGCATCAGTTGTGAAAGGCCCTCCAGCGCGAAAAACTCGCTTTGAAGCGGTATCAGCACTGAGTCAGAGGCCACCATGGCGTTTACCGTAAGGAGGCTGAGCGAAGGTGGACAGTCGATCAGGATGAAGTCCAGATCGTAATTGTCAATTGCGGGCTGCCTCAACGCATCGTGCAACAGAAAGCTACGCTTTTCTGTAGCCATCATTTCGATGTCCGCCGAGCTCAAGTCAGTTGTTGCCGGCGCAAGAAGGAGGCCCTCCACGGCGGTAGTCTTGAGGACATCACCCAACTCGGCGCCCTCCAAAAGGAGATCGTAAGTCGTGTACTTTCGATCTTCCGGCTCAACCCCAAGCCCCGTCGACGCATTGCCCTGCGGATCGAGATCGACAAGAAGGACATTGTATCCCCCTTCCGCGAGGGCTGCCCCGAGGTTGATTGCGGTTGTGGTCTTCCCCACACCGCCTTTCTGGTTTGCAACAGAAATAATCCGCGGTAACCGTGGTCGGATCAGGTCAGACACGCTCGATATCTCCGATTTTTAGGATGACGGCGTCTTTGTCCGTCTGGCTTTGATAAGTTTGGCAATCGAAGCGCCAGCTTTCAAGCGCCGCTGCGATCTCGGCTTGGGCCGTCGAGCCCTTCGGGAACAGCGCGATCCCTCCGGATGCAAGATGCCGGGAGGCGAACCCAAGAAGCACCGTCAGGGGGGCCAGGGCGCGTGCTGACACGACGCTGGCGTGGAGTGGGTCATTATCTTCGATACGGTTTGCTAGCACAGTGAATCCAACGCCCGTTTCTCTGGCCACCGTTCGAAGAAACGCTGCTTTTCTTTGATCTGATTCTACCAACGTCACACGCATATCCGGGGCAGCTTCGCTTGCCATTATTGCAATTACAGCGCCAGGAAAGCCTCCACCGCTTCCCAGATCGGCCCAAAGGCGGCAGCCTTGCGGCCGTAGATTGAATATCTGTGCAGAATCGAGCATATGGCGCTCCCACAACTGAGACAACGATCCCTTCGAAACAAGGTTGATCTTGGGATTCCAGCGCCCCAGCAACCCTGCGTAGGCCTTCAAACGGTCCATTGTTTCACGTGAAACATTGCTTCGGGCCTGAAAGGCGTCCGCGCCAATATTCATGCCCGCCTGCGTTCCGCCTGTCGCAACTTGGCGAGAATCAAAAACAACGCTGCGGGGGTCACGCCCTCTACACGACCAGCCTGGCCAAGAGTCTCGGGTCGGACCTTTGTGAGCTTTTGCTTCAACTCATGCGACAGTCCGTTGAGGCTGGAATAGTCGAAATCCAGCGGAATGGCATAAGCTTCATCTCGCCTTAGGCTGGCCACATCTTGGCGCTGACGTTCGATATACTGCGCGTACAAGCCATCACGCTTCAGTTGATCTCTTATCTCTTCTGGGATGGCCTCCAGCTCCGGGCGCAGCAACAAAAGGTGTGCAAACTCGACGTCTGCAAATGCCAGAAGAGACATCCCGCCACGTCGCTCCCCGTCTGCGGAGATTCGTATTCCAACGGATGCCGCTTCAGACGCCGAAACCTGTACGCCCTGCAGCATCTCACGGCCTAACGCAATCTTTTCCATTTTTTCATTGAACTGGCGCCTGCGGCCATCCCCGACACAACCAGCGCTTATCCCAAAAGGTGTCAGCCTTTGATCAGCGTTGTCGGCGCGCAAAGACAATCTGAACTCTGCACGAGAAGTAAACATTCGATATGGTTCGGTGACGCCCCGGGTGATCAAGTCGTCGACCATCACGCCAATATAAGAAGTTTCTCGGCCGAAGTGGACCGGATCAAGCTCAAGCGCATCGCCGGCAGCATTCAGACCAGCAACCAGCCCTTGGGCTGCCGCCTCTTCATAGCCGGTCGTCCCGTTGATCTGCCCGGCGAGATACAGCCCCGGGACGTCAGCCAGTCGCAGGCTGGATGTCAGCGCCCTCGGATCGACATAGTCGTATTCAATTGCATAGCCAGGCTGCGCAATCTCAGCCGCACCTAAGCCATGAATTGACCGCACATAATCATACTGAACCTCCTCGGGCAAAGACGTCGAGATCCCGTTTGGATAGACGAGGTCGCTCTTCAAGCCCTCTGGCTCAAGGAAGATCTGGTGCGACTGCTTCTCGGCAAACCGAACAACCTTATCCTCGATGGAAGGACAGTATCGCGGGCCGATACCCTCAATGTGGCCACCGTACATGGCAGATCGGCCGAGATTATTTCGAATAATCTCGTGAGTTTTCTCATTCGTGTGAGTGATACCACAGGCCACTTGATCCGCTGACGGTTTGTCAGAAAGGAACGAAAACATCACGGGTTCTTCATCACCCGGCTGTGACTCCACTGCGTCCCAGTCGATTGACTTCGAGCGGATACGGGGGGGTGTTCCCGTCTTGAGGCGACCAAGCGGCAAGCCGAACTCATCAATGCGTTCAGCCAGCCTAACCGAGGGTCTGTCGCCCATTCTCCCGCCGGGCCTTGATACATCGCCTATGTGAATGACGCCCCTAAGGAAGGTACCTGTCGTCAACACAACGGCTGCTGAGGTAATGCGAGAGCCATCACCCAAGATCACCCCAGCGACACTCCCGCGCTCCATGATCAGGTCGGTCACTTCTCCTTCGACAATCCATATTCCGGATTGTCCTGTCATTTCGGCCTGCATCGCTGACCGATATAGATCACGATCCGCCTGAGCCCTTGGGCCTTGAACCGCGGGACCCTTCCGACGGTTCAACAGCCGAAATTGGATACCTGCCTTGTCTGCCACACGCCCCATGACCCCATCCATGGCGTCAACTTCCCTGACAAGGTGACCTTTGCCTAGGCCCCCTATCGCGGGGTTGCATGACATGACTCCGATTCCGGAAAAGCTGAGAGTTACCAGGCAAACACGAGCGCCCCGCCGCGCCGCTGCATGTGCGGCCTCTGCTCCCGCATGACCGCCGCCCACAACTACAACATCCGCGTCTCGATGTTTCACGTGAAACATCCCCTCATTTTCCTATACAAAAGTTTGCGAAAATCTCGTCCAGGATATGTTCAACATCGACACGCCCTACAAGTGAGTCCAGCGCCCGGACCGCATCACGCACGTCTTCTGCGATCATTTCAGCTAAGTCAGGCGATGCCTCTAACCGATCTAATGCGATTCCCAAAGCAGAATTCGCTCTCTCCATGGCAATCCGATGCCGTTCTCTGATGGCAACTCCTGCCATACCCGCTCTCTCTTCGAGAATGGACGAGATCCTTCCAACAAGACGGTCAACACCGTCGCCGGTAATCGCCGAAAAATCGCCAACCGTGATATCGGACTTTGACACGACAACGATATCATCACCACGTGGCGAAAGCGGAGCATCATCATGTTTCCTTTCAAGAAGTATCACACGGAGATCGGCTTGCTCCGCCCGGGCCTTAGCTCTCTCAATTCCGATGGACTCGATGACATCCGCCACGTCGCGAAGGCCCGCTGTGTCTAGGAACGTAACTGGTAAGCCGCCCAAATCCATCCGCACCTCGATTACATCCCGCGTGGTTCCTGCGATCTCTGACGTAATAGCTGCCTCTCGACCCGCTAATGCGTTCAAAAGCGTCGACTTTCCAACATTAGGTCTTCCGACAATCGCGACCTCGAACCCATCGCGAATGCGTTCAGCTACACCCACACCCCGAACTTCCGCATTGAGAGACAAAACTGTCCTTTCCAGAAGCTCCTTTACCTCGGGCAAGACATTCACCGGAACTTCTTCATCTGCGAAGTCAATCGTCGCCTCAAGCAGGGCTGACGCGCGAACAATGTCGCTTCGCCAAGTCTCGGCAATACGCCCCAAGCCTCCTGACAAAACACGAAGTGCTTGACGGCGCTGCGCCTCAGTCTCGGCTTCGATCAGGTCAGATAGGCCCTCAACCTGGGCCAGATCAAGTTTCTCGTTCTCCAATGCACGCCGGGTGAACTCGCCTGCCTCGGCCAGGCGGAATCCGGGTATTCTTCCAAGGGATGAAAGAACCGCGTTTACCGTGGCAACCGAGCCATGCAGATGGAGTTCAACAACATCCTCGCCAGTGAAACTATTCGGTTCGGTGAAGTGAACGACAATCGCTTCATCCAGGATTTCCCCATCCATGCTAAGGATACGTACCTCAGCCTGCCGAGGTTTCGGAGCATTGCATGAGAATGCCTGGAACACCCGTGCCGCTTCCGGTCCTGAAATCCTCATGACGGCAATACCGGATTTACCCCGACCAGAAGCTAGGGCGAAGATGGTATCCATATTTTAACCGTTTGTTTTTAAAAAGAAATCACGTATTCATCGAGTCAAAGAACTCGGCGTTTGTTTTCGTCTGCTTCAGCTTCGACAGAAGAAACTCAATACCGTCCGTTGTGCCCATGGGATTGAGGATACGCCGGAGAACAAACGTTTTCTGCAGATCACCCTTGTCGACCAAAAGGTCCTCTTTCCGTGTGCCAGACTTCAGGATGTCTATCGCAGGATAGACGCGTTTGTCCGCGACCTTCCGATCCAGGACGATTTCACTGTTGCCAGTGCCTTTGAATTCCTCGAAGATGACTTCATCCATTCGGCTACCGGTATCAATCAATGCTGTCGCAATGATCGTCAGCGAACCGCCTTCTTCTATATTCCGTGCTGCACCAAAGAACCTCTTAGGCCGCTGAAGTGCGTTCGCATCAACACCACCTGTAAGGACTTTTCCAGAAGACGGCACCACAGTGTTGAAAGCTCGACCAAGCCTCGTGATCGAGTCGAGTAGGATCACAACATCGCGCTTGTGCTCGACCAGTCGCTTCGCCTTTTCGATGACCATGTCACTTACAGCAACGTGACGGGATGCAGGTTCGTCAAAAGTTGAGGATACGACCTCACCTTTTACACTGCGCTGCATATCCGTAACTTCTTCCGGCCGTTCGTCTATGAGCAGGACGATCAGGTAACACTCCGGATGATTGGTTTCGATCGAATGAGCGATATTCTGCAGCAGAACCGTTTTGCCAGTCCGCGGCGGTGCCACGATCAAACAACGCTGACCCTTTCCAACCGGCGCCACCAAGTCGATGATCCGAGCAGAGCGGTCCTTGATGGTGGGATCCTCGATTTCCATCTTTAGGCGCTCGTCAGGATAGAGAGGCGTCAGGTTATCGAAGCTGATCTTGTGTCGGGCCTTTTCAGGATCCTCAAAGTTGATCTTCTCAACTTTTGTCAAAGCAAAGTAACGTTCGCTGTCATTTGGTTCGCGGATAACACCCTCAACGGAATCCCCTGTGCGCAGAGCGTACTGCCGGATCATGTCCGGGGATACATAGATGTCGTCCGGTCCCGGAAGATAGTTCGCTTCCGGCGATCGGAGAAAGCCAAACCCATCCTGGAGAACTTCCAGAACGCCATCTCCTCCTATAACCCAATCCTCATCCGCCCGCTCCTTGAGGATCGAGAACATCATCTCACCCTTGCGCATGGTGGAAGCGTTCTCGATCTCGAGTTCCTCTGCCATTGCAAGAAGTTCTTTCGGAGACTTGGATTTGAGATCGGCAAGGTTAAGGCGGTCAGACATGAGGAAACCCCGGATCGCGATCACAAACGACCGCATTGAATAGCTTTGTTTGAGCATACCATCGGCAAGCAGGACACCCGCCGGCGCGTTGTAGGTAAGGCCGAAAGAACTACGAGTCAATCTAACTTAAAGGGGACGTGCGATTACCGAGACGACAATGACAATCATAAAGACTGTCGGAACCTCGTTCATCATCCGGTAGTATCTTCCCTCACGGATATTTGTACCAGAGGCGAATTCTTTCCTACGAAGCCCGCACCAATGATGGAACCAAGTCATTCCGATAACGGCCGCAGCCTTTGTCCAGGGCCAGACCTCCGACCAGGAGATAACACCCGGCGTTGCCACAAGAAGAAGACCAAAGGCCCAGGTCGATATCATCGCGGGATTCATGATGACCCGAAGAAGTCTGACCTCCATCGTCTGAAACAAACCGTGGGTTTCACCCTGAGTACCAACGGTCTCAGCATGGTATACGAACAGTCTAGGCAAGTAGAACAAACCTGCCATCCAGGCGATGACCGAAATGACATGTAACGACTTCACCCAAGGATAGATAGTGCTCAGTAACTCGATCATGAAGAACTCCAGATCATGCATAATCCTCATAAAATAAAATGAGATTAAAAGAAAAGATGATGAGGTTGTAAGGCCCGTGGATAAGTGGAATTCAAGGCCTTCAAGCACAGTTATCCATAAGACCACGTCAAGTGCCTGATTACCCACCGCCACGGTACAGAACAACAGAAAACCATTTGCTTTTAGATATTTAACTTATCTTGATTTATTCACTTGTCTGTGGATTTTCTCCTTGAACAGAATGTATCGTATGTTTTCAACACATGACGTTAGGAAGTTTATCCCCTCTGGACAACTTTCGGATGGATATCGGGGTACGCCATGGGCGAAGATGAAGAACTCGTTACTCACCGGACACTGCACGTGTCATCGTATGCTCAGGCAGTAATTCTCACAGGTTTATCCACATGAGCGAACGCTTCATACTAGCGTCGAAATCCGGCATACGTTCGCAACTTCTAAGAAATGCGGGAATAAAATTCTCCGCGGAATCTGCGCGCATCGACGAGGAGGCGATAAAACTCTCGATGATTCATGAGAACGCCCATCCCCGCGATGTCGCTGACGCTCTTGCCGAGACAAAGGCCAGGAAAGTGGCCGCACGAAACCCTGACGCTTTGGTTCTGGGTTGTGATCAGGTCCTTTCTGCCCAAGGGAGACTTTTTTCAAAACCTGCCAATCAGCAGGATGCGGTTTCGCAGCTGAAAAAACTTCGAGGGTCCACGCACCAGCTCTATTCAGCAGCAGTGCTTTATGAAGAAGCTAAGCCTGTATGGCGTCATATCGGCCAAGTCCGACTAACGATGCGCAACGCCAGCGACGACTATATTGAAGACTACGTACATCGAAATTGGGAAAGCATTCGCCATTCCGTAGGTGCCTACAAACTCGAAGAGGAAGGTGTCCGGTTTTTCTCCCGCATCGACGGCGATTACTTTACCGTTCTCGGAATGCCCCTTTTGGAACTATTGTCCTATCTTACATTGCGGGGGACGCTGCCAACATGACGCAGTTCAAGATCCCACTAGCAGGTGTCATTGGAACGCCCATCGCTCACTCGCGATCGCCGCGACTTCACCAGCATTGGCTAAGACGCTACGGGATACAGGGCTATTATATCCCGATGGATGTAGCATCGGATGACCTGGAAGCAGCGTTGGAGACACTGCCAAAGTTGGGCTTCGTCGGGATCAACGTCACGATTCCCCACAAAGAGAGAATCCTGGCGCTGGCCGATGTTGTATCAGACCGAGCGGCAGTGATCGGCGCAGCGAATACGATCGTCTTCAGGAGCGATGGAAAAATCCATGCAGACAATACGGATGGCTATGGTTTCATCGAGAACCTTAAACAATATGCTCCTGATTGGACCGCCAAAGATACACCGGCGGCAGTGATCGGCGCGGGTGGAGCGGCGCGCGCCATCGCAAGCGCACTCTTGGATGCCGGCGTTCCGGAAATCCGTTTGTCGAACCGAACGAAAACCCGAGCGGAGGCACTTCGCCAGGAATTCGGTACAAAAATCACCGTTTACGACTGGGTTCAGGCCGGAAATATGTTCGAGGGGGCTGGAACTATTGTCAACACAAGCTCACTCGGTATGGAAGGGAAGCCTCAGCTGCGTATCCCTTTGGATGGAATAGAAAAAACAGCCGTCGTAACAGATCTCGTCTATGCTCCCCTTGAAACAGATCTGCTTGCGCACGCTCGAGCAATTGGTTGTCGGACAGTCGACGGACTCGGTATGTTGCTCCATCAGGCCGCACCAGGATTTGAAAGATGGTTTGGTGTTCGTCCCGCGGTGGACGAAGACCTGAGACAAGCGGTCTTGCGGTGAAGCGACCATTTCTCATCGGTTTGACTGGCTCCATTGGTATGGGAAAGTCGACGACGGCCGAGATGTTCGAGGCCGAAGGAGTTCCCGTCTGGAGTGCGGATGAAGCAGTGCATCGGCTTTACTCGGCTGACGGAGAAGCTGTTTCTGCCATCGCATCGCTTTGCCCCGATGCAGTAAACGATCAGGGAGTGGATAGAGGTATCCTTTCGAAATGGATTGCAGAGACGCCAAACGGCCTATCTCGAATAGAGGCGCTCGTTCATCCCATGGTCGCGGCAGATCGCGAACGATTTCTCAAGGACACCTTGTCGGATCTGGTTGTCCTGGACATTCCTTTGCTATTCGAAACAGGGGCGGATGCCAGAGTTGATGCAGTAGTCGTGGTTTCCGCGCCGGAAGAAGAGCAAAGAAGACGAGTGCTGGAACGGCCCGGTATGACAATCGAAAAACTGGAAATGATCCTTTCAAAACAACTACTTGATGCAGAGAAACGTCGGCGGGCTGACTATGTGATCTGGACGACATCTCTTGATGAAGCTCGAGCAGCCGTGCAAAAAGTAATCAGAGATATCCGAAGTAGAAGACGCAATGCGTGAAATAGTACTTGATACCGAAACAACAGGCTTTGACCCGCAGTCCGGCGATCGGATAGTTGAGATTGGTGCGGTCGAATTGAATCGGCACGTCCCGACCGGCAGGACATATCACCAATACATCAACCCAGAACGCTCAATGCCGCAGGAAGCATTTGAAGTGCACGGACTAGGTGACGATTTTCTGAGGGACAAGCCGGTATTCAAGGAGATCGCCAAGGACTTCGTGCAGTTCATTGGCGACGCCAAGCTTGTTATCCACAACGCAGCGTTTGACATGAAGTTTATCAACGCCGAGCTCGGTTGGGTCGGACTGCAGGCTCTGCCGTGGGAAAGAGCGATCGATACGCTGGAGATCGCGCGGCGGAAATTTCCTGGTTCTCCGGCGTCACTGGATGCGCTTTGCAGACGCTACGGGATCGACAACTCTTCCCGAACCCTCCACGGGGCCTTGTTGGATAGCGAAATCCTCGCAGAGGTCTATCTTGAGCTTATAGGTGGTCGCCAGCCGGACTTTGCTCTCGGCGTTGTGGAACCCACCGGGCCATCAGAGACCAAAACCGAAACATGGCGTCCGACTTCTCGGGAAGTCATTCTTCCATCACGACTTTCTGATCGGGAAAAGCAAGCCCACGACGCATTTGTCAGCGCCATGGGCGAAAACTCTTTGTGGTCCCGCTTTAGTTAGCGGGAGTCTTCTCGGCGGCCTGGGTCTGTTGCCGCTGCGCGAGCTGCTGCCGATACAGTGCAACGAAGTCGATATTATCCAGATTAAGCGGCGGAAAACCCCCGTCACGCGTGACGTCGCTCACGATCCGACGGACAAACGGAAAAAGCATTCGCGGACATTCGATCAGAAGAAACGGATGAAGCTGCTCGTTCGGCACGTTGTCGATCTGAAACAATCCGGCGTACTCAAGCTCAAGGACAAACAGAACGGTGTCCGACCCTTTGTTCTTGGACGTCACATTGAATTTGGAAACCACCTCATACTGGTTTCCTTCGCCACGCTTCCGACCGTCAAGCGCAACTTGAACTTGGATGTCGGGCTGAACTTCGCCTTCGATGGGCTTTCGCGCGAGAATGTTTTCGAACGACAGGTCGCGGATAAACTGTCCGAGAACTTTCATCTGCGGCATGACCGGCTGTTGCGGGGCGGCGCCGTTTTCGTTTTCTGCCATTGGGTCCTTAGTCCTTCAAAATCCAGAAATTCGACCGGTTTCTAACAGACGCAGCCATCACCCTCAATGGCGGGTCCAACCCGAGGGTCCGTTTGGTTTGTCTTCCGGGTCCAGAACCTCGAAGTCGGCATCGACGATATCTGACTGTGGCGGGCGACCGGAATGATGCCCGTAACGGATTTCCTGAACGCTGATGCGTTTTCGCATAGCGTCAAAGATTACCTTTCGAACACTCGGAATCAGCAAAGCGAAACCAACAGCATCCGTAAAAAAGCCAGGCGTCAGTAGTAGAGCCCCGGAGAACAGGATCATCGCCCCATGGGCAAGGGGCTCAGTTGGATCTCGCAAGTCTTCCATCGAACCACGCAGATTGTTCAGCGCCGCCAAGCCCTGGCTGCGGACGACGCCGGTTCCCAATATAGCCGTTGCGACGACAATCAGAAGGGTCCAGCCCAACCCAATCATCCCACCAACCTGAATGAAGAGCGCAATTTCGATCAGGGGCACGGTCAGAAATAGCAGAAACAGCTTCATATGATCCTCTTCGCCGCAGTTCGTCCGGTAGACTTACCGGGCGCCGCACCCTACATATGTGCCTTGTTACACTGAAACCAACCATCGCGTCGTTTGAGAGGTATAATGAGCTCCTCACTGATACAGCTTCTGGTCCTTGCCGGAATTGCTTTGTTCCTGATCCTTCGTCTCAGAAGTGTCTTGGGCACGCGAGATGGTTTCGAGAAACCGCCCGTAACAGGGGCGTCCCAGTCAAGGCTGTCCAAACGCCCGGAATTCGACGTTATAGAGGGCGGCCCCGACCACGACATAATCGATCATGTCGAAGATGGATCCGACAGCGCGAAAGCACTCGCCGCAATGAAAATGGCCGAACCTGGATTCATGGTCAGCCCGTTTCTCGAAGGAGCGCGCGGCGCTTACGAAATGATCCTCATGGCCTTTGAAAACGGTGATCTCAATCCTGTTCGCGATTTTTTGTCGCCCGATGTCGCTGCATCATTCCAATCGGTTATCGACCAGCGGAACGAACAGGGGCTGAGCGTTGAGGCCAATTTTGTCGGAATCCGTGAAGTTAGCCTTAAGGAAGCCGATTTTGACAGAAACACAAACGAGGGCGACATCTCGGTTCGCTTTGTCGGTGAGCTCACTTCTGTAGTTCGCGATGCCCATGGCCAGATTGTCGAAGGGAACCCCAACGAGATAAAAAGACAGCGGGATGTCTGGACGTTCTCACGGGTTATGGGATCGTCCGACCCCAACTGGCAGCTTGTGGCGACTGGGGAGTGATGCGAACACTGGGGCTCGGATTTTTGGCCGCCATAACCATATCGGCCCCTGGCTCTGCGGAAACGCGACTTCTAGACTGGTCAGATTTGCACGGATGGGCAAATGACGACCATGCCCAAGCTCTTGAGGTGTTCCTAGAGACTTGCGGCGACTTGAGTGATGGCGACTGGCCAGCGATTTGTGCGGTTGCACACAAGATTGGCGAGCCAAGAACCTTTTTCGAAGCTTTTTTTCGCCCAGTTCTCATAAGGGACGGCGAGGCTCCCTTGTTCACGGGATATTACGAACCAGAACTCGTCGGGTCGAGGCAGTCTTCCGATAGGTTCCAGTTTCCTCTCTATCGCCGCCCCGACGATATTCCAGAAGGAACTCCATGGCTGACCAGAGAAGAGATCGAGTCCTCTGGAATTCTTGCGGATCGGGGACTGGAAATCGTTTGGCTTGAAGATCCGGTCGAAAAATTCTTTCTTCAAGTTCAGGGGTCTGGACGAATTCGTCTTCACGAAGGTGGCAGTATTCGTGTCGGCTATGGCGGAAAAAATGGCCATCCTTACCGCTCTGTCGGTGTCGAGCTTGTTCGTCGCGGCGAGTTTGAAGAGCACCAGGTATCGGCCAATACAATTCGGAACTGGGTCAGGGGAAACCCTGGTTCTGGGCCACAGCTGTTGTGGCATAATCCTTCATACGTCTTCTTTCGTGAGGTCAGCCAGGTTCCGGCAGACAAGGGTCCGCTTGGAGCCATGAATCGTTCAATCACTGCGGGCCGGACAGTTGCCGTTGATCCGGAATTCGTTCCGCTTGGAGCTCCTGTTTGGATTGAAAAGGAAGGTCGGTCCCCCTTGAGGCGCTTGATGGTGGCGCAGGATACTGGCGCAGCGATCAAGGGCGCTCAGCGAGCAGACATATTTTACGGCACCGGGGAAGATGCCGGCGACATTGCGGGAATGATAAGGGACAGGGGTCGTATGGTCGTCCTTTTGCCTGTCTCTGCGGCTCTGGAATTGACTGACGGGAAATAGCGGGATGAGCCGTCGGAAGCCGAGGACACTTCGATCGGAGGAGGCCGAGATTTGGGCTCAGGTCGCCAAGACCGCGAGACCCATGCATTCCAAGCAACCGAAACCCTCGATCAAGGTTTCGGATCAGGCAGATGGAATCCAAAACCGCTCTCAACCGGTTGCAGAGTTCCGAATAGAGCCATTCCGGGTGGGATCACGAGCGACCACAGCGCTTTCCGAAGGCCCCGCATCGCCATCGTCCACCCCTCCTGGCCGCCCTGCTCACAACATGGACCGAGCCACGTTCCAAAAAATGAAACGCGGCAAGGTTCGACCCGAAGCACGGATCGACCTTCACGGCATGACTGCGGATGCGGCTTACAATGCACTTACGGCTTTCCTGTTTCATGCGCATGCCTCTGGCAAGCGGTTGGTTCTGGTCATTACGGGAAAAGGCCGTCCCGGCACGGATGATGGACCGATACCGTCCCGTGTGGGGGTTCTACGAAGAAGTCTGCCCGAATGGCTTGGCCGCCCGCCACTTCAAGCTATCGTTCAACAGGCAACCGAGTCGCATCAGCGGCACGGCGGATCAGGCGCCTTCTATGTCTACCTTCGTCGCGCGCGGTAGCCGACGCGTGGCCGCCTCGACTGCAAGCCAGACCATCAGCATTGCAATCAAGAAGTATCCTGCAATTGCGAACATCTGATCGGAAAAATTGAAGCCCCAGTCGATCAACAGCCCGGAGACGCCGGGTCCGATGGCCGAACCGAAGACCATGATGCTTGTCGACATCGCCTTGATTGCACCGATGTGACGGGTGCCAAAAAACTCAGCCCAGAATGCCGTAATGATGGTCGACTGCAAACCTGTCGCCACACCCAAAAGGACGAAGGCGATTGCTGCGACGGCAAGAGTTTCTGCTCCTGCCAAAAGACCAAACCCAGCGATCCAGGGCATCAGAAAAACCTGCATTGCCCGCCCGGACCCAAAGCGGTCGATGACGCTTCCCGATGTCAGAGTGACTGCGACTGAAACCGCCGTCATCAAGGGGACAAGCGCAAGGTAGTCAACCAATGGCCATCCCTTGATGCTTGCGATGTGAACCTGCTGAAAGAACAGGGAAGTTCCCCATGCAGAAGGACCCAACAGCATTGGAAGGAGCATGAAAAAGAACGGCGAGCGCGATACCTCTCCGCGCGTCCAGTGACGACCGTCCATACCGGAGCCGCTGTCCGAATCCGAAATTGATCCCGGCATGCGTTCCAGAGTCAGAAGCCAAAGGATTATGGGAAATGCGATCAGGACCAGGCCTGCGGCTACACCCCACAAGATACGCCAGTCAAAGAAGGAGAGAAGAGAAGCGAAGATCATTGGGTAGAACGCCTGCCCGAACATGAATCCCATCGAAGAGATGGAAAGAGCAAGGCCGCGGCGGCCGACAAACCACCGGGCCATGGCAGTTGCCGCCAGTTGGTACATCATACCCTGCCCAAAGAAACGAAGCAGAAAAACGATTATAATCAGACCGATAACCGAAGTGTTCAGCCCCATGGCGACACATGCGAGCGCAAGGCCGGGCATGACGATCACCACGAGGAGGCGGACGCGAAAACGGTCGGTCAGAGCCCCGGCCCAGAACAGAGCAACTGCGGAAGCGGTTGTCGCGAGAGTGTAGGCAAGCCCCCATTCGCCGTCACTCAGTGCAAACTCTGACATGATCTGTGCGGCGAAAATCGAAATGAAAAAAGTCTGGCCGGGACAGGAGGATAGAAGCAGGATGACGCCCGCCGAGAGGAAGCGCAGGTTGTTGCGAATGAAGCGGATCGAGCCCATTCGCAATATCTCTGCCTGTTTTCGGGGAAAGGAAAGGCCCGACCGTTCTTGCAGGCAATGGCGCGACTTCGCTGTATCGGCACAACGTATGCAAAGCGTCTGCAAAGTGTATCGCAAACGGCCATACGGGCCGCGCGCTCATCACGAGTGGCGCAATGCTCCAGGTGAATCTCAGGGTCGTTCTACTGGCTGACCGGCAAAAGGATGATCTCGCTTGCGTTTCGTACGCTGAGGATAGTCCCGGTCAGTGGATCGACCCGGGAGGCTGGATCGTCTTCGAATGACTCCTCTACCGCTGCCATCTGGCTAATGATGGTAAGAAGCGCGGGGGATCGGCCGACGTCGAAATGTCCGATCCCGCTGTTGAAAAGTGAAATGTCGATCAAGGTGACTTCCATGTCGCCAACCAGCGCAGGATCCGTCACCGCACCGAGCCGAAGCGTGTCACCGGAGATTCTGGACGACAGGGCTAGTGCGCGATCCTTTTCGGAAACGAAAATTACGAATGGCTGCGGCAGTTTGCCGATGCGTGCCACCTGGGAACGAAAGACATCCAGATCGATATCGGGAGAAATCAAAACAACCCCGCCAACATGGCTCCTGATCCACGAGGGATCATTGATCGCAATCTGGCGGAGCGTTTCCATGGTCAGAAGTGAGCCCATCGAGTGCGCGACGAGGATCAGGCGTTCGGGGCGGCTTCTTGCCAGGGCGCGCAAGAAACGCTCGTAAGAATCGCGACTGTAAAGTGCGCTGTCGCGGTCATATGCATAACCCAGCACACTTGCGGCGCTGGGCCATGAAAACAGCGCGGCGACCCCCGAGATATCGAGGTCGAATTTAAGCTGTGCCGTGCGCGCCAAGCTTTGTGCGGCTGACATGTTGAAACCGGGCGCGAAAACGCTGATTTCCCGCTCGCCAACGGGCAGCCGCGAAAGCTCCCGTTGCAAGCTCCGGATCAGGGCAGACTCGTCGCCAAGAGATAATTTGTCGGCAACGAGGAATTGCTGGTCGGCACGGACTGACCGGGCCGTGATCGGAACGCTCCCCGGCTGCCGCATTTCGGGAATGCGGATATCGTAGCGGCCATAGCTGTTTTCGGGAGAACGACCGAGCCTTGGTTCGTCCAACGGGCCGTAAGCCCGATTCGACGCCTGAAACACCGTCACCGTGTCGCCGGGCGGCGCTCCGTCGGGAACGAGCGCCAACGGTCCGCGTGGCGTGCAGGCCGCAAGCCCGGCCGTTACCAGCAGGTAAATGAAGGTCAGGATGATTTGTCGGGCGCGAAGCATGCTTCGGAAGTATGCACCCGGGATTTCCGTGATGAAAGTGGTGCGGCGTTGGATCCTAAAGCACGTAGCGGCTCATGTCTGAACTTTTGAGAAGTTCACCCAGGTTCGTCTCGACGAAGGCGGCGTCGACCGTCACACTTTCGCCTGCCCGGTCCGGTGCGGTGAAGCTCAACTCTTCGAAGACCCGCTCCATCACGGTGTAAAGACGCCGGGCGCCAATGTTCTCGACCGACAGGTTCACGTCGGCGGCAATGCGAGCCAAGGCCGCGATTCCGTCAGACGTGAAATCGACGGTCACCTCTTCCGTTCCCATCAGCGCGGTGTACTGCCGGGTCAGGGCGTTGTCGGTTTCAGTCAGAATGCGCACAAAATCTTCTTCGGTCAGGGCGCGCAGGTTTACCCGGATGGGCAGCCTTCCCTGAAGCTCGGGAAGAAGATCGGAGGGCTTTGCAATGTGAAACGCGCCGGACGCGATGAAGAGCACGTGATCGGTTTTAACTGGGCCATATTTGGTGGAAACGGTCGTTCCCTCGATCAGCGGCAGCAGATCGCGCTGTACACCTTCGCGGGATACGTCGGCCCCTCGGGTTTCCGAGCGCGCTGTGACCTTGTCGATTTCATCGAGGAAGACGATTCCGTTCTGCTCAACCGCGTGAAGCGCCTGTTTAGTGACTGTTTCGTCGTCCAGAAGCTTATCGGCCTCTTCCTGGATCAGGATGTCGTAGCTTTGCGCGACTGTCATCCGCTTCCTGACCGTGCGTCCAGGAAAACCCTTGCCGAAGAGCGAACCAAGATCGAGACCCATGCCGCCCTGCCCCGGTTGCATTCCGGGCATCTCGAAGCCCTGGAACGGATTTGTTTGATCGCGCAGCTCAAGCTCGATCATCGTATCATCCAGTTCGCCCGCCTTCAGTTTCCGGCGGAACATGTCCAGTGTCTGTTCACGGGCGTTTTCTCCGGCGATCGCGGCCAGGACGCGGTCCTCGGCGGCCTTGTGCGCGTTGGCCTTTACATCTTCGCGCATCAACTCGCGAGTCATGGTAATGGCGGCTTCCACGAGATCGCGGATGATCTGCTCAACGTCGCGACCGACATACCCGACTTCGGTGAACTTGGTCGCTTCGACCTTGAGGAAGGGCGCCTTCGCAAGCTTTGCCAGCCTGCGGGAAATCTCGGTCTTTCCCACGCCCGTCGGGCCGATCATAAGGATGTTCTTCGGATACACCTCGTCGCGCAGGTCGTCGGCCAACTGCTTCCGCCTCCAGCGGTTGCGAAGAGCCACGGCAACAGCGCGCTTGGCGTCTTTCTGTCCGATGATGAACCTGTCCAGTTCCGAGACGATTTCGCGAGGGGTGAGATCGGTCATTTCGAGATCGTCTCCACGGTGAGGTTGCCGTTGGTGTAGACACAGATGTCTGCAGCGATTGCCATGGCGCGACGCGCAACCTGCTCGGCATCGAGGTCGCTGTCGATCAGGCCTCGTGCCGCCGCAAGCGCAAAGTTTCCGCCTGATCCGATGGCCGCGATATTGTGTTCCGGCTCAAGCACATCCCCTGCCCCGGTCACGACATAAAGATCCGCGCCATCGGTGACGATCAGCATGGCTTCCAGCTTTTGGAGGTATTTGTCAGTGCGCCAGTCCTTTGCAAGCTCGACCGCGGCGCGCTGCAACTGACCCGGCGTCGCCTCGAGCTTGGCTTCGAGACGCTCGAGAAGCGTAAAGGCGTCGGCGGTTGAGCCGGCAAAACCCGCGACCACGTCATACCCACCCGGGCTGAGGCGCCGGACCTTTCGGGCTGTGCCCTTGATCACGGTCTGACCCAGGCTGACCTGTCCGTCGCCGGCGACAACCACTTTTCCGCCCTTCCGGACTCCGATGATCGTCGTGCCGTGCCAGCCGGGGAAATCTTTTTCAGCCATGAATGCCTCCGTTGTTCGGGGCTATATGCTTACCGCTTGCGCGGACTGCAACCCGAGGCGTCACCGTCCATGAAAAAGGCCACCCTTGGGCGGCCTTTCATCAGATGGCTCCGAGGCGGATCAGATCGATTCGTCGATCCAGCCTTTCAGGGCCGCTTTCGGGGCGGCGCCCGTCTTGTTCGAGACGACCTGTCCATCCTTGAAGAGGAATAGCGCAGGAATGCCACGGACGCCCAGCTGAGCCGGAGAATTCGGGTTTTCGTCGACGTTGACCTTGGCGATCTTGACCTTGCCGGCGTACTCGTCGGAAAGCTCTTCCAGAGCGGGGCCGATCATCTTGCAGGGGCCGCACCATTCGGCCCAGAAATCCACAACCACCGGCACGTCCGAATTGCGGACTTCGGCGTCGAAGGTGTCGTCGGTTACGGCTACGGTCGCCATGATCGGTCTCCTTGGGGCAACGTGATGGGGTGCGAAAGTATGAAGCCCTTGGCGGAACGTCAAGATGTGGTATGCCGCGCCAAAGCCTGCCTCACGATACCGTGTGAGAGTCCGGAAATCCCGGCTGTCTTTGTCCAGAGGATATTCAATTCGATCTCTCGTCCGGGAAAGATCTGTTCGACAGCTTCCAGATAAGCGCCCATCTGGCGCAGAAGGCCCTCGGGAACGTCATCTTCGGAAGCGGGCACGACCGGGTTCGTCTTGAAGTCGATCACGGTCACGCGTTCCGGTTCGATCACGAGGCGATCTATGGTTCCCGAGATACGGGCCTGGATCGTTGGAAGCAGAGCGCCAACATCGACTTCGGCGAGTGCTTCTCCGCTGAAAAGCCGAGGGTGTGCATTGATGACGCCGATGGCCTCTTCAAGCAGCGGCGGGACATCCGCCTCGTCAATTGGATCTTCGCCGCTTGCAAGAATGCGATAAGCGGCTTCGGTCGAATGTTCGGAAGACGGCAGGAATTCGAGAAGCCTGTGAATCTGGCGGCCGTGCTTCAGCGCGGCCTCTTCCTCACGGGCGCCGCCGCCAAGGGCCTTGTCGCCACCCATGTCGGAGGGTGACAGTATCTTTTCCTTCGGGTCGCTATCCGGTGCGGGTTTGCGCAAAAAATCGGGCAATTTCCCAATATCAGTGACTTGTTCGCGCTCATCTTCCGGAGGGGAAGTTGGCCAGATGCCCCGGCTGACGCGCAGCCCCGCACCCGTCGGCGTGTCAAGGGGCGCAGGCGCAAGCTTCTCCATCCCCTCCCGGACATCGACATACCACCCTTTGTTCGCCGTTCTCTCGTTCTCGGCCCCGCAAACGATCAGCCAGGTTTCGGCGCGCGTCATCGCAACATAGAGAAGACGCTGGCGTTCCTGCCGCGCCAGTTCGCTGTCGATTTCTGCAGCATCCCGCATGGTGTCGGGACGGGCTTCGGCCGATATTCGCCAAAGTGGCGTGTTGTCGGCGTCCAGAAGCACCGGGTCGCTTTGCCCTTTTTCGGATCTCGTCGTGTCCGGAAGAATCACGATCGGAGATTCAAGCCCTTTGGCCCCGTGCACGGTCATCACCCGGATCAGATCGCCCGAGGCGTCCGACTGACGCTTGATCTCGATATCGTCAGATTGAGCGCGTGTCAGAAATCCGGTGAGGCTAGGCACCGAGTCACGCTCGAATGCCAGGGCCTGGTTGAGCAGTTCGTCGATCCCGTCTTCGGCTTCGGACCCCAGGCGAGCCAGGAGTTTTTCTCGCCCGCCGTATTGGGTGAGTATCAATTCGAGGAGTTCGTAGGGTCGAAGAAAATCCACTTGCCGCAGGAGAGCGTTCATTTGATCGAACGTCTCGGGAAACTCGTCTTTGCGATCACGCAACTCGGCCCAGAGATAAGACTGCTTGCGACCGTGAGCGAGGCCGTAGAGCTGTTTCTCACTCCAGCCGAACAGTGGAGAGCGCAGCGCGGCGGCAAGCGAGAGATCATCCTCTTGAAGGGCAAGGAAGGACAGCAGCGCAAGCAGGTCCCGAACGGCCAGTTCACCGCCGATCTTGAGGCGATCGGCGCCTGCCATCGGTAATTGCAGCGCCTTGCAGGCCCTGATGATATTGTCGAACAGAGCGCCGCGCCCCTGGACGAGAATGAGGAAGTCTCCCGCCCGAACGCGTCGAGGTATGCCTTTTTCTCCCGGAATAGTCTCTGTTCCAATCATTTCCTTGATCGTTTTGGCGATCATGTCGGCAAGAACCACCTTTGGGTCGTCCGCCGCGGTTTGATCGACGGGTTCGTACCACTCGGGCTTCAATGCCATTTCTGGCTTTGGCGCGAGAGGCCAAAGATCGACGCGTCCAGGAAGCTCGGTATGGAACGCCCTGTGCAGCATGTTCCGGTCAAGCTCCCTGCCCGCCTCTGCATCGAAGACGCTATCGACCGATGACAGGATCGCCTCGGAGGAACGGAAGGAAAAATGTAACTCGCGCGACATCAGCGTGGGACCGTTCGCCAGCCGCGCCGTAAAGGTGCTTTGCATCTGGTCGAAAACACGGGCGTCCGCGCCCTGGAAGCTGTAAATCGATTGCTTCTTGTCTCCGACGACAAAGATCGTGCGGTTCACCTGCGCCCCCTCGCCTGCGGTGATTTCGCGGGCCAGCGAGTCGATCACGTCCCATTGTTGCGGTGATGTATCCTGTGCCTCATCGACAAGGATATGTTCGATTCCGCCGTCGAGACGGTATAGCACCCATTCGAGAGAGCGATCCGACAACAGATCGCCTACTTTCTGAATCAGGTCATCGAAATCCAGCACGCCGGCGGTTTCTTTCGCCCGGTCGTAGGACGGCAGGAAAGCCGATGCGAAATCGTGAAGTGCCGAGGCTTTTTTCGCCGCGTTCAGCGCACGCCGCTGGCGGCAGGCCGACTCGATCTGCGCCATGATGTCGTTGAAGCGATCATGATAGGGCTGGAACGGTCCGTCGCGAAACGCCTTCGTTGGAAGTGTTCCGATCTTGGCGCCAAAGGGCGATTTCGCGCTGTGACTGAAGAGAAAGCAGCCTTCGAGTATGCCGAGTGTCGTTTCCGACGGTTCATCCGGGAGGCCAGCAAGCTTTTGGGCAAGCCCCTGATCGGTGCTTTTCTCGGATGTCGCGAGGACACGCGCGACGTCTTTCAGGAATTTCAGATCGGTAATGTCGAACGCGCCCGCCAGAATATCTTCGATCCCCGTCGAAGGATCGATCTCGAAACGCCGGAAGATGGCGTCATGAGACAGCGGCGGTCGAAAATGCGCCCGGTTCTTGGCGATTGATCTGGCGAGGTCCGTCAGGGTCTGGTCGGACGAGATTCGGCTGATGGCGCCGAGTGACGGATCGTCGTCTAGGGCAAGCTGGTCCAGCACCTCGTCGATCAGCGCTGTCTGGCCGGACTCATCCAGTTCACGGAACTGGGGAGATACACCCGCCTCGAGAGGAAACTGGCGCAGGATGGTCGAGCAGAAGGAGTGGATCGTCAGTATTTTCAGGCCGCCGGGCGCCTCGATGGCGCGAGCAAAGAGGGTGCGCGGAAGCGTCAGGTTTTCCGGCGGCGCTTCGCCAAGATCGCGCAGTTGTTGCCTCAGAGCGTCATCGTCCAGCATGGCCCATTCGCCGAGGCGTTTGAACAGCCGGTTCTGCATCTCGCTTGCTGCCGCCTTCGTATAGGTCAGACAAAGGATGTTCTGGGGCTCTGTCCCGGCCAGAAGCAGGCGCGCGACGCGGTCCGTCAGAACGCGTGTCTTGCCGGACCCGGCATTGGCGGACAGCCACGTCGAGAACCTTGGATCCGCGGCGTCGATCTGGGCCTGTGTCGCGTCGTCGATCATGACAGGCCTATTGTCGTGACGGGCGTCGTTTCATCCCATTCGCCAAAGCGGGCAAGGTGGTCGTAGTCGCCGTCATAACGCACCTTTTCCATGGCGCGGCGTGACGGATAGCCCTTGGTGTCGGAGTCGAAGCTGCTCAGAAGATGCGCCAATTCGCCTTGAATAGTGACTGTTCTAAGATCGAGATCCCCCTCGGCGGTCAGCGGAGTCTCCTGTAATTTCGGCGTTCGACCGAGACCGATATGCGTGACATGGCTGACGGTTGCTGCCGGGATGTCATCGAAACCGCCAAGCTCTGCCATGACGGCTTCAATCGGGAGCTGGCGGTCGAAATAGCGAAGTTCCTCGGCTGTTGGGGGCCGACCCGTCTTGTAGTCGTAGATGACCAGTGATCCGTCATCCAAGCGGTCGATCCGGTCCGCCTTCCCGCGGATCGCGTACCTTGTGCCCGGCACATCGAACCTTCCTTTTCGCTCCAGTGCGACAGGCTTGCCCACGGCCCGGCGGTTTTGCTCGTCAAGCACGAGCTGGTCGGCAATCGAGTCGAGACGGCCGTACCAATGTGCCGCGACACCCGGCCAGGGAAGTTTCGCCAGGTGCTTGCGCCCGATATCCCGCAGCCTTTGCGCCGAGGCGGCTGGATCCGAGAAATCTGCGTCCATGCTGAACGCCTCTTCGATAATATCGTGGAATACCTGACCCCGAATCCGCGCGTCGGCAATGCCGCGAAGCGGGTTCAGTCGGTGAAGTTTCAGAACATAGCGCGCATAGATCGAATACGGATCGCGGATGAGCTTCTGTATTTCGGTGACGGTCAGGTCACGGGGCCGAACGTCGCGAGGCGGCGAGGGCGCTGGGCGTGGTTCGGCGGGAACTTTCCGATCAGGCCTTCCCAGAAGACCGGCGAGGTCGACATAGTTTTGCCCCGCGTCCCGCATGGCTTTCAGCGCTTCGGGGCCATTCTGTTCCTTCAGACCTTCAAGCAGGTTCGTAAGGCGAGTCAGCCAACGAGACGGAACCGTCTCGCTTTCCGCGTCACGCCTTGCGCGGGCAAGGATGACCTCCTTGGCGGCAATGGCCTGCTGGAAATCATGTGCCGAAAGGCCGACCTGCCGTTCTGGCAGCAAGAGTCCTGCTCGCCGCCGAAGGGTGCGGTTGAGCCAGGGGTCGGGCGAGGGATGTTCGGGCCAGATTCCTTCGTTCAGACCGCCAAGAACGACCAGATCGGCACCTTGTACCCTGGCCTCAAGAGTGCCCCAGATCATCACGTCGGGACGCGCAGTATCATAGTTGCGCGTACTGGCCGCTGCGAGCATGCGGTCGAGCAGGCGCCGGTACTCGGAAAACGGCAGGTGGCCCGGATGACTGGATTCGGCCCGGAATTTCGCGATCAGCCCAAGAGCATCGCGGCCCGCCGTTTGTTCCCACAACTGCCCGGAGCCGCCATGTTCTCCGGACGCGAGCGCTTCCGAAACGTCGATATGTCTCGTTAGGCATGAATCAAGGTCCGGGGCAGGGGGTTGGCCGAGCCCATCCAGCCAGTCCGCAAGCCAGTTGCACCAGGCATGTTCCTTCGCGGGCCGCTTGTCCCGGAACGCTTCGATGACCGAACGCGAGACAACAACAATGCTTTCGCGCCGAAGATAAAGCTCCAGTTCACGGGCGCATCGGAGATGCGGACCGCGATCAGCATCCGCCGACATGGCGATCGGATGCTTTAGCAGTGCCAGAAGATCGACAGGATCGGGCGGGCATCCGATCATTCCGGCGACTTGCCGTAGAAACCGACCCGGCGCGGTGAGCGAGAGCGGTCGCCCGGCGCTGTCATCGGGGACGATGTTCCATTGCTGAAGTGCGGCGGCAACGCGTCGGCCTAAAGTACGATCGGGCGTGATCAGAGCCGCCGTCTTTCCCTGTTCAACCGCCTGTCGCAGAGCCACCGCAATGGCCAAGGCCTCATCGCGCGGTTGGGGAGCTTCGAGAAGCGCGAGGTTTTTGGTCCTGGCTCTCAGATCTCCCAGAGCCGGCCCCTCGGCCAGCCACCTGTCCGTCACCGGGGCAGGGCGCAGAGACAATGAAATCCACGCGTTGCGCTCTACCTGCGGATCCGACGCGGTCCAGCGACCGACTTCGTTCTTCTCCAACTCAAGCATGTCAAGAAACTTGGCGAAGCGAAATTGAGGATGATCCTGCGAGCCAAGGGGCGAAAGTCCCGGGCCATTCAGCCTTTCAAAAACGCTGTCCGGAAGATGGAAATCGAACCCGGGCAGCACAACGGCGCCCTGCGGCAAGTGCGCCACGGCCTGCATGATCATCGACGTCGTCGCCCGTGATCCGGTGGAACCGGCGACGATGATGGGATCGGCAGGCGGCAGAGCGTTCCACGCAGCGATGAGGCCAAGCGCCGCCTGTCTTCCTCGAGCCTCGGGATCCAGCCATTTGCCGGACATTTCGTCAGTGTATGCACGCACGATAGAGAGAAATTTCAGGCTGCGCGCCCAGTGTCCGGACTGATCGGCAATATCCAGCGACAAAAGCGTTTCGAGAGATACGCCTTCGCCCTGCATTTCGTCCATCAGGCTGGCGAGGCTGTCGGCAAGATCGACGCTTGCCGAGGCGGGAGCTATTCCGGGTTCTGTCTCGATCAGCCGGTCGACCAGTTGCGCAAGTTCCAGTCTCCTGCGCAGCGGTGTCACCGGCGGGGGAATGTCTGCTCCCGGCCGGAGAGCATCGAGGTCGGTCACAAGACCGATCCGGGGAAGGAGGCGCGCCTGACCTTGGGACAAAAGGGCCTTGAGCCTTCGCTGCATGCGTCGGGTGTTCACCAATACAGTTACACGCGCCAAGCTTTCTGGCGGCTGACCTTCCATGCGAGCAAGAAGGCCATTGGCCAGTTCTGAAGCGAAATCCGCGCCTGGCGGCAGTCCAAAGACACGAGCCTTGCCGGTGGGCTCAAACATCGGCAAGCATCCTTTCCGCTTTGGCAAGGCCGTCGGGGTGACCAATGTCGCACCAGCCACCCGTGTGAACAACGCCGTGGATCGGGCCGCCTTCTGAAAGCAAGTCCCAGTAGCGGTTCAGCGAGAATACGTGGTCCTGAATCCGGTCTAGCCGATCAGTGCGCAGGATCTGCGCGCCTGTATAGATAAAGTCGCCCTTTCGGCGAATTTCCCCTTGCTCGAGACTGAAATCACCAGCGTCTCGCGGCGTTTCGGCTGTAGAAAGTGGTATCAGGAGAAGCAACGCCTGCATCTCGGGCCGCCACGCCCGCAGGAGCGTTTCAATCGGGTTGGGCCCAGTCCATGCCGCATCGGGATTGAGCGTCACCACGGGGTCGGAACCGAGAAGGGACAGGGCCGCCTTCAGCCCGCCGCCGGTTTCCAGGATCTCGGGTTGTTCTCGAACGACATTGACGTTCAGCGACCGGAGATGCGGTTCTATGCGTTCATGAAGATAATGCGTGTTCGCCACTATGCGGTCGATTCCCGCTGCGCGAACAAGGTCGATGGCATGGTCGATCATCGGCCGTCCCGCAAGCGGCAACATCGGCTTCGGCGTCTCGCGGGTCAACTCGCCCATTCGGGTGCCGAGGCCAGCAGCGAAGATCATCGCGGAGGTTGGCGCATCGTTCATCGCAATACCTCCGCCAGCACCACTTCGGGCGGGGCTATGGCCGCGAGCGTTTCCTCGGCCACGTCTTCAAATATCGGGTTGCGTAGGGCTTCTGTGAAATAGCCGTAAACGCGAGGCAGTTTCGCAAGGTGGCCGGTTTTTCCGAATTCTTTCGCGGCCCGAACGAAAATTCCGAGAATCCTCAGATTACGCTGGGCGGAAAACGCGGCAAAGGCGACTTCAAGCTTGTGCGGATCATCCCCGGACCTGTCGGCGTACAGGCCGATCATCCGGCTTCGAAACGCAGGATCGATATCCGTACGAGCGTCGGTCAGGAGAGAAACGAGGTCATAGACCGGATGAGTAAGAAAGGCGTCCTGATAGTCTAGCAGGCCAAGTCGCGCGACACCTTCGCGCTCAGGCAGCCACATCAGGTTGTCGGCGTGGAAATCGCGAAGCGAGACCGTCGGAGCAGTCGCGGCGAGATCGCGGAAAATCGTCTCTAACACGGCCCGAAACGGCAAAATCCCGGCTGTGTTCAGGCCGGGATAGTGATCATCGGCAAGCCTTGTCATAGCGACCAGGGCAGCGGGCTTGGGGCAGGGCAAGGCAGGAACTGACTGTGCCCTGATCAGGAGCAAGAGATCGAGGATCGTGTCGTAGATTTCCAATCGCTCGGATGGCCCGGCATTCACCAGATCGCTGACCTTGAGATCTCCGAGGTCCTCCAGCAAGAGCAGGCCCAGTTCCGGCTTGGCGGCGAGAATTCTTGGTGCGGACAGGCCGAAGCCGCGAAGCCACTCTGTCATGGCGACAAAAGCAGGAGTGGACGCGTCCTTGTCAGGCGGTGCGTCCATCAGAATCGCCGTACCGCCATTGCGGGCAAGTCGCAGATAGCGGCGCGCTGAAAGGTCGCCCGCCATTGCCGCACGCGTCGCATCCGCCCAGCCGGCGCTGCCCAGGAAGGAGTCGATGCGAGCGGAGCGATCCGTCATTCCAATTCCTTCAGCATCGGCTCGAGGCGCGCCCATTTTTCGGATGACGAGGATAGCCGCACGCGCCGACTATCGTTTTCGACCCCCAAATCGATCGTCAACGCGTCTCTTGGTACACCGCTGCCCAGCCGGTCTGGCCACTCGATGAGCACGATCGCGTCATCGAAAGCAGCATCGAGTCCAATCTCGACGACCTCTTCGGGATCGGTCAGGCGGTACAGGTCCGCGTGCCAGATCTCGCAATCGCCGTCAAAATAGGTTTGGACGAGTGTGTAAGTCGGAGACGGCACGTCTTCGAGCAGCCCCGCCTTTGACAGTCTTTCCTGGATTATCGCTCGGGCGAGATGCGTCTTTCCCGCACCGATCGGTCCCTGCAGCAATAGCGTATCGCCCGGATGGAGCAGCGACGCGAGGCGCTGCCCGAACCGGGTTGTCTGTTGCTCGGAAGAGAGATGGAACTCGAATGCAAAGGCGGTCGTCATGCCGCCACTTTGGCGGTCCCCGGTTTCGGTCGCAAGCGGCTATCAGACGGCTTCGCGCAACTGTTTGGAGGAAACGCCTTTGCCCGACAGGGTTGAGAAGATCACAAGGCTGGATCCACCCTTTTGCGGCGCGAAGCGGCAGGACAACTGGCGACCATCCCGCATGGCGACCGTTGCGGTCCACTCATTTCGTTCCCGATTGTGAAAAGCGAAGTCCCGGAAATCACCCCAGACCGGGGTCGGAACTGTCATCTGATGCCACTTTCGGGTCGCGTCCACGACGGTGGAGCCTAGAACGGACTCCTCCGACGGATCGTCCCAGAGTTCCTTGTAGGCGGTGTTGGAGAACGTCATCTCTCCGGTTGTGGAGAAAAGCGCAACTGCGTCGTCGAGCGAGTCGATGATTGCCTGTGATTGTTCCAGCTGAGCCCGAAAACGCCTTGTTAGAGACATTTCGGCGCTGATGTCCTCGAATAGCAGAGCCATCGCTCCGTCCGGGTGAGGGCGTCCGGTTACACGGTAGGTCTGCCCATCGGGCAGTGACCAGGTCTCGGCGTATGTGCCGTTCATTGCGGCGTTCTCGAGATCCGAAATCGATTTTCGCCAGCTTCGGTAATCGCGTGGTTCTGGCATCACCCGATTTTCGCGAAGCTGATCGAGAAAACTGACAAGCGATGGCCGACTGGTTAGAAAATCGACTGGAAGAGAGGTGAGGTCGGTCAAAGCCGGATTGAAAAGCGCCAGCCTTCGCGAACGGTCGAAAATGGCGAGACCGATCGTCAGATCCGAGAATGTCTTGGTCAGGGTCTGAGTGAACTCACGTCGCCGCGACTCGCTTTTTACCGCTTCGTCGGCACGAAATGCGGTGCATAGCGTTTCGTTGCCCAACCTGGTCAGATGGCAGTCATACCAATTCGCGACTTCGCCCGACGCCGCATGCAATTGAACGCGTCTGAGATGATCTTTTCCCGATGTCCCCGCGGCCCCAAGATCTTTGAAAAGATGGGGGATCGGCCACATGCTGGTTCGCCGTGTGCCGAAAACCTGTGTAACGGCTTCCAGATAGTTTTGGTTGGCCCATATCACCTCGCCAGCGGAATTCTGTCGCCAGACATGAAACGGAGCGACCTTAGTAATTGATCGCAGCATGTTAAGTTCGTCCCGTTCCGCATCAAGACAATGCATATCCCGGCGCCCGGGGGATACGGTCTGCCGGGAGGTCACCTGCAACCGAACCTCGTCGCCGGCGACTTCGCGAATTATCTGGAGATTTCCATCGCGGGAACTTGCCGACAGATCAGGCTTCTTGTCGGGTTTCGCGAGCAGATCATCAAGCCCGTCGAAGCGTGAAGACAGAAGCTGCCGCAATCGCATTTCGTCACTCGTGCCGTCGATGATGCAGTCCAGCTGCCTTCGCCCCTCGAAATTTGCCTGAATCAATCTTCCACCACGCAGGTGGAAGATTTCACCGTCCTCACCGAATTCCTTCCGTTCGGTTTGTGAAGAGCTTTGCCTTCCGCGCGCAAAACGCAGAACGCCCAGTGTCGCGACAAGCGAAAGAAGAACGCCGGTGCCATAGGGCACGACAGATAGAATCCCGGATTGAACCACGATACTTCCCCCAGAACATACCGGCGATATCCTCGGCGGATGTGGTTAACGATGCGTTAACCCGGACAAGGAAGAAGGCGTCAGCCGCGGATCGGCTGGTTCTCTCCAAGCGCCATGCGTTCTACCTCTTCGGAAGCCGCGATCCGGGACTTTTTCCAGCGCGCTTCGACAACGGCGCCACTGCGTTCGCCAGGTGTTGTGCCGAAGTCGCTGCCATTGGCAAAGCTCATTTCAGCTCCCGAGCGCTCCAGAAGAGTTTTCGCGATAAAGAGACCAAGGCCCATACCTTCGTAACCCGGCCGGTGTCTCGACGCGGATACGCGGCGCCTTCGACTGACAAACGGGTCGCCGAGGCGGTTGATGACCTGCGGGGAAAAACCTGGTCCGTCGTCCACGATGCGCACGCCAAGCGTATCGTCGTCCCAGAACACATCGACCCAGATGTTTGCCGAGGCGAAATCTACCGCGTTCTGCACGAGGTTGCGCAGGCCATGAATGATTTCGGGGCGACGTTCGATGACAGGCTGGCGGGGATCGGCGTCCCGAACCGGGCCAATGTCATAATGCAGTTCCTTGCCACGGTCGGAATGCGGCTCGGCCGCTTCGCGGACCACGGCGGCGAGGGGTGCGCGACGCATGTGCAGATCATCCTTACCCGCCTGTCCCATAGAACGCAGGATGTCCCGGCACCGATCTGCCTGATCCCGGATAAGCGTTGCGTCCTCCTGAAGATCGGGCCTGTCGTCCAGCTCTTCGATGAGTTCGGCACTTGCCAGTTTGATCGTTGCCAGAGGGGTGCCAAGCTCATGAGCCGCCGCAGCGACGACGCCGCCAAGGTCAGTCAGCTTTTGTTCCCGCGCCAGCGCCATCTGCGTTGCGGTCAGCGCTTCGGACATCGCGTGCACCTCTGCCGTTACCCGGCTGGCGTAGACGGAGAGAAAAATCACGCCAATGGTAATCGCGACCCAGAATCCATAGACGAAGACAAGGGGCATGCGCATGACAAAACCCTGATCGGTGCGCAAGGGCAGGTTCCAGATCGCAACGATACTTACCAGGAGAATGCTCAGCGTCGCGATCAGTGCGGTGGTTCCTGTCTTCAACGCCATGGCCGAGATTGCGACCGGAGCAAGGATTAGCAGCGCGAAGGGATTGTTCAGGCCACCTGTCAGGCCGACAAGGAAGGCAAGCTGCGTGACGTCGAAGATCAGCATCCCGGCAACCTCGGCTTCGGTAAGGCGCTTGTTCTCGGGATAGACGAATACCGCGATCAGGTTGGCGACGATCGACGCACCGATGGCCAGGAAACACAGACCCAGCTCCAGATCGAGGTCGAACAGGCGCTGGGCGACCGTGATGGCCGCCAACTGGCCGAAGATTGCGATCCAACGCAGAACGATCAGCGTCCGAAGACGCACCCAGTTCGATCGGTGTTCACGCGGGTCGTATGTGTCTTGCGTCGCGATGGCGCACACCTTTTCGGGATGAGACAGACTGACTACTTGTAGTCGGCGGTCGCGTCGGGGATCAATGCGGCGTTCATCGGAGACGGGTCATGTCGAAACTTTATGCCGGGCTCTCGGCGCTGGTTCTTGCCGCGATCATCGGTGGAACGGCTCTTTATACCACCCTGCAGAGGCCGGACGACTGTGGCGGAAATTCCGTCGCGGGCGGGTCAGCCGCGATTGGGGGGCCGTTCGAGCTCGTCGCTCCTGATGGCAGCATCGTTGGGGAGACGGACGTGATCGACCGTCCTGCACTGGTCTACTTCGGCTACACCTTCTGCCCGGATGTCTGCCCGTTCGACGTCGCGAGGAATGTCCTCGCCGTGGATCTTCTTGACGAACAGGGCATCGACGTGCGGCCGGTCTTCATTTCGATCGATCCCGAACGAGATACGCCAGAGGTGATGGCAAAATACGCGCAGGACATGCACCCGAAGATGATGGCTCTGACCGGATCCGCAGAACAGGTCAAGAGCGCCGCGCAGGCATACAAGGTGTATTATGCGAAGGGGAGTGGGGAGGGTGAGTTCTACCTGATGGATCACTCCACGTTCACCTATCTCATGCTGCCGGAAACGGGCCTTGCGACATATTTCGGCAGGGACGCTACACCCGAGGACATTGCCCAGCAGACAGCATGCCATGTCGGGGGCTGACGGTGGTGTTTGACCGGGTGGTGCCTGCGCTCTAATGTCTCCGCAAGCGATTGGGAGACGGGAAATAATGGCAGACAAGCCCCTGAAAGATATCGGGCCGGATAACACACTTCTCATCGTCGACGATGACGAGCCGTTCCTGAAGCGCTTGGCCCGCGCCATGGAGAAACGGGGGTTTGCCGTTGAGACTGCGGAATCCGTAGCGGCAGGGACCGCCATCGCCACAGCCCGCCCGCCGGCCTTTGCCGTGGTCGATCTTCGGCTTGAGGACGGGAACGGCCTTGACGTTGTCGAGCGGATCAGGGAGCGCCGCTCCGACAGCAAGATTGTGGTCCTTACGGGATATGGCGCGATTGCCACCGCCGTTGCTGCAGTCAAGATCGGGGCGACCGATTATCTGTCCAAGCCCGCAGACGCGAACGACGTTACGGCGGCCTTGCTGGCCACGGGTGACGAACTGCCACCCCCACCAGAAAACCCGATGAGCGCTGATCGTGTCCGCTGGGAACATATCCAGCGCGTTTACGAACTTTGTGACAGGAATGTCAGCGAAACCGCGCGGCGGCTGAATATGCATCGCAGGACGCTTCAACGCATCCTGGCGAAAAGATCTCCGAAGTAGCTTTAGAGTCCTGCAAGGAGTTGGCGGTGGCGTTCGACGAACGCCTCGCGGACTTCGACGGGCGGACGAAGCTTCAGCTTCAGTCCGCGCGCAAGGTCTTCATCCGGCGCTCCGAAATACTTGCTGGCCTCGTCCAGCGTGAAGCCTGCGAGTTGTACCGCTTCGAGCCATGCAGAGATCTTGTCGGCTTTCTTGATCTTCTTCTTGATGGCCTGCGGGATCGAGGCGGGAAGGCCGAAGCGGATGTGAACAGCGGCCGCCAGTCGATCGTCAAGCGCGCCATAGCCCGGTCCGACTGCCGCCTTTACCGGAGAGATCATGTCGCCGATCACGTATTCTGGCGCATCATGAAGGAGCGCGGCCAGACGCCATTTCGCAGGCGTATCCGGCATCATCCGTCCGAAAATCTCCTCGACGAGAAGAGAATGCTCTGCAACGGAATAGGGGAAATCCCCCTTGGTTTGTCCATTCCATCGGGCCACGAAAGCCAGTCCGTGGGCGATATCCTCGATCTCGATGTCGACCGGTGTCGGATCCAGCAGATCAAGCCGCCTGCCGGATAACATGCGCTGCCATGCGCGTGCCTGTGTCTTTCGTCCTGCCATGCGCCTGATGTCATGCGAGGATCACCGGAGGTCAAGTGGCTTGTGGGAACGGCGATCTCTCTCAGGAGTTGCGGCAAACGTGCCTGTTTCGGCATCAAATGGTCACGTTCTTGGCCATTATTCCGGCAAAGTTCGGGTGCAGCATTCATATCAGGCACCCGATTCCATGCTCGACGGAATGGTTGTGGGAAACACGGACTCAAGCTGACTGAATTAGGCCAGCAATAACACTTGAAGAGTAGGAAGGTACGAGAAACCGGGAGGACGACGAGGCAACGCGGCATGGCCGCATTATAGGAGAAGCAGATGCAACGCATCCTTACCGGCCTGACCGTCTTGGCAGTACTTCTACCCTCGGCATTGAACGCTCAGGCGACCTGCGCCACACGCGCCACGCTGATCGAAAAGCTTGAAACCGGATATGGTGAGGCTTTCGCCGGCGGCGGACTTCAGAACTCCACCAGTATTTTCGAGGTCTGGTTTTCCGAGGAAAAGGGAACCTGGACCATTCTGATGACCCGTGCGGATGGCACGTCCTGCATCATGGCATCCGGCACAAACTGGCGGGAAGCGCTGCCCACGCAAAAGATCGCAAAGGGCACGCCAAGCTGATTAGGTTGCCGGACGGGGGCACCGGTGCTAAGTGGCCCGCTGAATAGCTCAGGAGCGGGACATGACAAAGGATTTTGTCGTCAAAGACATTTCGCTTGCAGCCTTCGGGCGCAAGGAACTCGATATCGCCGAAACCGAGATGCCCGGCCTGATGGCCTTGCGCGAGGAATACGGCAAGGCGCAACCGTTGAAGGGTGCGAGAATCGCCGGATCGCTTCACATGACGATCCAGACAGCGGTGCTGATCGAGACACTCAAGGCCCTTGGTGCCGATGTGCGCTGGGCCTCTTGCAACATCTTCTCGACACAGGATCACGCGGCGGCCGCGATTGCCGAAGGTGGTACGCCGGTGTTTGCTGTGAAGGGGGAGACGCTGGAAGAATACTGGGCGTATACCGACCAGATTTTCCAGTTCGCCGAAGGCGGCGCGAACATGATCCTGGACGACGGCGGCGATGCGACGCTTTACATCCTGATGGGTGCACGGGTTGAAGAGGGTGAGGAAGACCTGATCGCCGTTCCGACCAGCGACGAAGAAGTTGCTCTGTTCGCGCAGATCAGGAAGCGGCTGAAGGAAAGCCCAGGCTGGTTCGTCAAGCAGCGCCACATGATCAAGGGTGTCTCCGAAGAGACCACGACCGGCGTCCACCGTCTCTACAAGATGATGGAAAAGGGTCACTTGCCGTTCCCGGCCATCAACGTCAACGACAGCGTCACCAAGTCGAAGTTCGACAACAAGTATGGCTGCAAGGAATCTCTGGTCGATGGTATCCGCCGCGCCACCGATACGATGATGGCCGGCAAGGTTGCCGTCGTCTGCGGATATGGTGACGTCGGAAAGGGTTCGGCGGCGTCGCTGCGCGGGGCAGGTGCGCGCGTCAAGGTGACCGAGGTCGATCCGATCTGCGCGCTTCAGGCTGCGATGGACGGCTACGAGGTCACGCTTCTGGAGGATGAGGTCGATAGCGCCGATATCTTCATCACGACCACCGGCAACAAGGACGTAATCCGCATCGAGCATATGCGCGAGATGAAGGACATGGCGATCGTCGGCAACATTGGCCACTTCGACAACGAAATCCAGGTTGCGGCTCTGAAGAACCACAAGTGGACCAACATCAAGGAGCAGGTGGACATGATCGAGATGCCTTCGGGCAATCGGATCATTCTCCTGTCAGAAGGGCGCCTTCTGAACCTGGGCAATGCCACCGGTCACCCGTCCTTCGTGATGTCCGCCAGCTTTACCAACCAGGTTCTGGCCCAGATCGAGCTTTGGACGAAGGGCGACAAGTACGACAACAAGGTCTACATCCTGCCGAAGCATTTGGACGAAAAAGTCGCGCGTCTGCATCTTGGCCGGATCGGCGCAAAGCTGACGGAACTGAAGCCGGATCAGGCGGAGTACATCGGCGTAAAGCCAGAAGGCCCGTTCAAGTCTGATCACTACCGGTACTAGTCACGAGAAAAATCTCGAAAAGGGGCCGCTTTTGCGGCCCCTCTTTTCTTCAGATCAGGGTCAGCACGCCGCCGATAATCGCGCAGCCAAAGGTGGCGTAACCACCGTCAATGAGCGTCAGCCTGAATGGCCGCATCCCGTAGGCGTTGTTGATCATGATCCACGGGCTGATGAAGAACAGACCGACACCAAGCCCCGCCACCGCGCCCTTGCCGAATTCGTCGATCCCGGAAAGAGCGAAGATATGGCGCATCATGCCGGATACGACGATCATGGCGATGGCGGACAGGATGAACGGCATCGGGCTTCCGCCCTTGGGGCGTCCGTTTTCATCGCATTCTATGCCGGAAGCTTCGATCCAGGGTTTTGAAAGGGCCATGTACCATACGGCGCCAAATACCCAGGCTGCTGCCGCCGCCGCCAATACACTTATCAGACTCATGTTGCTTGCCCTCCCACAGCCTCGCCGGGGTCAGTCTGCATCCCGCGCGCGCTTTCATGAAGGGAATTTTGCTACGCGAGCCCTGACATCCCGCAAATCACAGCCCATTCATCGGCGGTGACCGGTTGAACCGAGAGCCGTGAATTCTTCAGCAGCACCATGCTCTGAAGCCTTGGCTCAGCCTTCACGTCGTCAAGTGTCACGGGGCTTGGAACCGGGTTGACCGCCTGGATGTTCACGCATTCCCAACGCTCGTCATCAGTTGTGCTGTCGGGATGTGCTTCCGCGATCACCTCGACAATTCCGACGATCGCCTTCTCGGATTGCGAGTGATAGAAAAAGCCTCGGTCGCCGATCTTCATTTCGCGCATGAAGTTGCGGGCCTGGTAGTTCCGCACTCCATTCCACTCTTCGCCCTCGGCGCCTTTGGCCACCTGGTCGTCCCAGCTCCACGTGGAGGGTTCGGACTTGAACAACCAATAGCGCATCTCTCATTCCTTTCCCGCAGGCCGAGACAGCAGCGTTTCGATTGCCATGGGGATGTCAAGGTGGCCTTCGGTGACGGCCGCAATGGCATTGGTCAGCGGCATGTCCAATCCCATCTTGGCTGCCTCGGCCGCAACCGCCTGCGCTGTCGCGATGCCTTCGACCGTCGCGTCGGCATCGGGCGAGCCTCCCTTTCCCAGCAGAACTCCGGCGGAAAAGTTGCGTGATTTCTCGGATGTGCAGGTCAGAACAAGGTCTCCAAGACCGGAAAGGCCTTGAAGTGTCTCGGTTTCGGCGCCTCTTTGGCGCGCATAGCGGGACATCTCCGCAAAGCCGCGCGCGATCACCGATGCCCTCGCGCTGTCGCCAAGACCGGCCCCGATGGCGATGCCGGCCGCAATGGCGATGATGTTCTTGAGAGCACCTCCCAACTGCGCTCCAGAAACATCGGACGTCCGATAAATCCGGAGCGCGGGCCGGTTCAGCGCGCGCTGGACCGGTTCGGCATCGCCCCGCATGGCAAGGACAAGCGCCGTCGGCAGGCCGCGCGCAATATCCACCGCAAAGCTGGGACCGGTCAGGCAGGCCGCGCGCGCAGAGGGGAGGACAGATGTGATCACATCGACAGGTCCAAGTCCGGTGCCCCGTTCGATGCCCTTGGCACAGGAGACGATCGCGCAGTCCGTGAGCCGCTCGCCGTTCTCCTCCAGAAAAGCGCGAACGCGCTGGGCGGGAACGGCCACCAGAGCGATATCCGCTTGAGGAATGTCTCTGGCAATGGTCAGGCTGGCCGGCAGGCTCAGGCCCGGAAGGGCCTTTCCACTCATGCGCGTCTCCCTCATGCGGTCGGCGTCGAGGCGATCGCGCGACCAAAGTGAAACTTCGCTGCCGTCTCCGGAAAGCGCTATGGCAAGGGCGGTTCCAAAGGCCCCCCCGCCGAGTACCGAAATGCTCATGCCTTGGCTCCCTTTTTGCCGTGGCCCAGCAAGCTGGGGGCGGTGGTGTCCAAAGGCCATCGCGGACGGGCGACAAGGGGTTGCTGCCCGGGATCGCCGATGCGGACCAACTCTATTCCCGCCCAGGCGATCATCGCGGCATTGTCCGTGCACAGACGCAGAGGCGGAGCGGTGAAGGCAACGCCCATTTCCCGGCAAACAGTCTCTAGACCTGACCGAATCATGGAATTCGCGGCAACTCCTCCGGCGACGGCCATCGCGGGCTGAGACGGGGAAGTAGCCATGTACTCGGTCAGCGCGCGGCGCGATTTCTCGAGCAGAACATCCGTAACGGCGGCCTGGAAGCCAGCCGCGATATCCGCACTGTCCTGGACAGTCAGGCCTCCTTGCGCGGCAACAAGATCATCCCGGCAGCGCAGAACGGCGGTCTTGAGGCCGGAAAAACTCATGTCCATGCCGGGACGGTTGAGAAGGGGCCTGGGAAACTCGAAACGTTCTGGATCACCCGACTTCGCTTCGTTTTCGATTGATGGTCCCCCGGGTTGAGGAAGGCCCAAAAGGCGCGCAGTCTTGTCGAATGCCTCGCCCGGCGCGTCGTCAATGGTGCCGCCCAGCCTTCGAAACGCATTCGGGCTGTAAGCGATCAGGAACTGGCAGTGTCCCCCCGATACGAGAAGCACGAGATACGGAAATTCCAGCTTGTCGGTCAGTCTCGGGGTCAGCGCATGCCCGGCGAGATGGTTTACCCCGATCAGCGGTTTACCCGACCCCTTGGCCAGCCCCTGCGCCAGCATGACGCCACTCAGAACGCCGCCGATCAGCCCGGGACCCGCCGTGACTGCAATCGCGTCGATGTCGGCGAGGGTCATCCCCGCTTCGTCGAGAGCGGCTTCGACGGCAACATCCATTTTTTCGGTGTGCGCACGCGCGGCGATTTCCGGCACTACGCCACCGAAAGCTGCATGAAGCGTCGTCTGATCGACCACGACCGAAGACAGGATGGTCCCGTCATTGCGGACGATCGCTGCTGCCGTGTCGTCGCAGCTGGATTCGATCCCGAGCATGGTCAGTTGTTTTGACATTCTGTCCGGCTTGCCTGCGTGTGAACGGGCAGCTACCACCGGAGACACGTTCAGACAAGCAGGGCGAGCCAATGACCGACGCAGAGCCAACGCTGCTGCTGACCCGCCCCGAGGCGCAATCGCGGGCGTTTCTGCACCAATGCGAGGCCGCCGTCGGGCGGAGGTTGCCGACTGTCGTTTCGCCCGTCATGGAGATCGAACGGATCGGTGAACTGCCCGATCTCGATGGCTATGGCACGATCGTCTTCACGTCGGGAAACGGAGTGAGAAGTGCTTTGGAGACGGGAAGCCTGACGGGGCGCACGGTCGCAACGGTTGGCAAAAAGACCGCCGACCTGGCGAAGGCAGCCGGTGCCGATGCCGTTCCGCTTGGCGAAGACGTCGATGGCTTCATTGCGGGGGCAGGGGGCCTGACCGGTCCGGTCCTCCTGTGCCGCGGGGTTCATTCGCGGGGGGACTTGGCCGAAATTCTGCGCGGCCTGGGCCTGGCTGTCGATGAAGCGGTCATTTACGATCAGGCGGCGCGTGCCTTGTCTTCGGCGGCGCTGTCCCTTCTTGCCGGAACAAATCCTGTCATCGTTCCGATTTTTTCACCCCGTAGCGCAGCGCTGCTGGCGGGCTATGGCGAGATTACGGCCCCGGTCACTGTCATTGCGATGAGCCGCAATGTAGCCGACGCTTGGTCTGGTCCGGGGGAGGTTCTCGTGGCAGAAAAACCGACCTCCGAGGCAATGTGCTCACTGACAATAAGCTATTTCTGAGCCGGGACCCTTGGACTCACGGGTTCGGGACACTAAACTCCCGTCGATAAAGAATTTCCCGGCCAGTATTGGTTTGACGAACGAAAGGTCCCTTGTCGTGGCACGCAGTTCAAAGTCTTCGAAAGGTTCGACAAAACAGTCCGAAGAGACGGATCAGACGGGCAAGGATGAGTTCGAGATCGCTGCAGATCAGGTCGCAACGGAATCCGTAGACCCCGAATCGTTTGCTGACACGGATGCCGCGACTTCCACCGAGGAAGGCTCCGGATCTGTGGAAGAAGCCGTTGTCGAAGAGGATGCGGAGGCCAAGGCCGAGGCGTCGGAGCTGCCTTCCGGGGCCGAAGCAACGACCGAGACTGCCGCCGAGCCTGAATCACCCGCCGTTCCCGGAGTGATCCCTGCGCATGCGCCATCGGTTGAACCCTCGGCTCCACCGCCACCGCCTGTTCCGGCGTCCTCGGGGCCGGGGACGTTCGGTCTCGTTTTCGGAGGACTTCTGGCTGGAGCCATCGGTTTCCTTGTCGCTACATTCGCCGTTCCCGAGGGTTGGCCAAATCCCGCTCCTTCGGGCCTGGATGCGCTGCAATCGACCCTGGAGGAGCAGACCGGCAAACTGGAAGCATTGACTGCCGAAGTGACGGAAATCCGCAATTCAGCCTCAACGGCACCCTCCGCCGGAGAGGCGCCCGACCTGTCGCCGCTCATGGACCAGCTGGCCGGGTTCGAGAGCCAGTTGGCCGATACCGCCGCATCCTTCGAGACCCAGATCGGAGCCCTTTCCGGAGAGATCGACGGGTTCGAGGCGCGGCTGGCTGAGTTGGAGGCTCGTCCTGTTGCTCCGACCGGCCCGGACGGATCTGCGGCCATGGAAGCCCAACTGGAGGCGTTTCGCCAGCAGCTTGACGAAGTGACCGCCGACGCGGAACAGAGGATCACCGAAGCACAGGATCGAGCCAGCGCGATCGAAGCCGAAGCAGCCGAAGCTGCAGAAACCGCGAGGAGACAGGCGGCGCTGTCGTCCCTGAAAGCTGCACTGGACAGCGGAGCGGCGTTCACAGAACTGCTTTCCGACCTTCCGGATGTCCCGGAACCGCTTGCATCGGCGGCGGAAAGCGGCGTGCCGACTCTGACCGGCCTTCAGAATGGGTTTCCGGACGTTGCGCGCGAGGCCCTCTCGCAGGTCCAGGTCGTTCCCGAAGAGGCATCGACCGGCGAACGTTTCGTGGCCTTCCTCAAGCGCCGGACGAATGCTCGATCGCTAACCCCGCGCGACGGAGATGATCCTGACGCGGTTCTGTCACGGGCCGAGGCTGCCTTGTCCAATGGTGATCTTGGATTGGTCCTGGATGAGCTGTCCGCGCTGCCGGAGGCCGCAAGGGGGGCCATGTCGGCGTGGATCAGCGCCGCAGAAACCCGTGTTTCAGCCCTGAATGCGTTCACGTCGCTTGAGACGGCAAACAACTGAGGATGAATTGAGATGTTATGGTCATTGATAAAGGTCATCCTCTTTCTCGGGTTCGTTGCCTTGGCGGCATGGAGCGCCGGCCTCCTGATGGAATCGGAGGGTGGCGTTCGCATTGCCGTCGCCAACTACGAGTTTACACTCGGTGCGCTCGAGTCCGTTATCGGGCTCATGGTGCTTGTTCTTGCAGTCTGGCTAGGGCTGAAGATCGTCGGCCTTATCGTGGCCTTCCTTCACTTCCTGAACGGGGACGAGACCGCGATCACGCGATATTTTGCCCGGAATCGTGAGCGGAAGGGCTACGATGCGCTGGCTGAAGGGATGATGGCGCTTGCGTCTGGCGACGGCAGGCTCGCGCTGACAAAGGCCGCCAAGGCCGAGCGGCTGTTGCATCGCCCCGACCTGACAACGCTTCTGACGGCGCAAGCGGCCGAGCAGGCAGGTGATCGAGCAAAGGCGGAGGAGGCTTACAAGAGGCTTCTTTCCGACGAGAAGACCCGGTTTGTCGGCGTGCGCGGCCTGATGCAACAGAAACTCGAGGCAGGGCAGACCGATGTTGCGTTGAAGCTTGCTGAAAAGGCATTCGCGCTGAAGCCCAAGCACGAAGGCACTCAGGACATTCTTCTAAAGCTTCAGGCCGGTGCCCATGAATGGTCTGCCGCGCGCAAGACACTTGGCGCCAAACTGAAGCACGGAGGCCTGCCGCGCGACGTGCATAAGCGCCGGGACGCGGTACTGGCGCTTGGCGAGGCGAAGGATATCCTGGACGAAAGCAAGCCGATCGAGGCGCGCGAAGCCGCGATCGCCGCCAATCGCCTTTCGCCGGACCTGATTCCAGCTGCGGTCATGGCGGCGGATGGATATGTCTCGGACGGCAAGCCGAAGAACGCGACCCGGGTCCTGAAGAAGGCTTGGGAGGTGCAGCCGCACCCTGACCTTGCCGCCGCATTCGCGCGCATCAAGCCCGATGAGAACCCCAGGGAACGCATTGCGCGGTTCCGCCTTCTGACGAACATGCACCGGGACAACCCCGAGACGCGCATGCTTGAAGCCGAGCTGCAGATCGCGGCTGAGGATTTCCCCGAAGCCCGCAAGGCGCTGGGCGATCTCGCCGAAACCGATCCGACGGCAAGATCGCTTACGATCATGGCGGCCATCGAGCGCGGTGCGGGGGCGGACGATGCTGTCGTCAAGGGATGGCTTGCCCGTGCGCTTACGGCACCGCGCGGTCCGAAATGGGTTTGCGACAATTGCCAGAAAACCCATGCCGAGTGGGGCCCCGTTTGCGACAGCTGCGGTGGTTTCGACACTCTCAGCTGGCGCCGGGCCGAAGAGGAGGTGTCGGATCTTCCCGCGGGTACCGAAATGTTGCCGCTCATCGTGGGCCAGATTGCAAAGGCCGCGCCTGAGATCGAGGACGCGGTCGTTGCCGATGCCGAGATTGCCGAAGTCCCGGACGGGGGCGCCGAGGAGCCGGCTGATCCAGACAGCGCCGATCGAAAATCCTCCGCCAACGCCGACGCGCCGCCTGCCGACTACGCGGTGGACGAGGACACATATTCGGACGAAGACGCGGTTGTGAAAAAAGACGCAACTTAGGACTATCCTTCGCGCCCGATCCTTGCTAACAGGCGCGCCGGTAAGCCGCTGTAGCTCAGCTGGTAGAGCACGTCATTCGTAATTAGCGGGTCCGCTCGCGATTGACGTTCTCGACCAATCGGTTAGAAGCACGGGCAAGGAACTAGTAGGGCCATAGTAGGGTCCAGGAAGCCGCTGTAGCTCAGCTGGTAGAGCACGTCATTCGTAATGATGGGGTCGGGGGTTCGAGTCCCTTCAGCGGCACCAGTTCTTCAACAAAATCAGATTCTTAATCAGAAAACACTCGCTTGGCTGATGTCGAGTGTCTGCTTTGATCCCCAATGCAGACATGCTTGTGCGGCTGCAGCATTATTGCGAAAGCTGCCGTTCGCTCGGGTGTACGCCAATGTCTCAGTTGCGGACAATGCTGCCGTTCAGGCTAGAGCATGGTATAGAGTAAGCGACATGACCAAAGTTGCCATCTTCAGTGATCTTGATGCAGTCGAGCTCGACAGACTGGCAAGGCAGAATGGTTTCCGAACGATGGGAAGCCGAACGTGGGCACGTCGGACGGCAGAGTTCGTTCAGGTCGTCAATCTCCAGCGCTCGCAGTGGTCCAATGAAACTCGCTACCTAAATTTTGCCCTATGGCCTCTAGCGTTGGGTGAACCGACATCCTTCGCGGAGAGCAAGTTCCATTTCAGAACTCGAGCCGAGAGCATGGCGGCGCGTGGGCTAAGGGAATTCTTCACAGAAGCCGACAAACTGACGACGCTTGTCGAGTTGGCTGAGGCGCTCGAAACGAATCGCATATCGGGCCTCGTGTCCAAGGATCTCCGCCCTCTCCTGACACCTCGTGCCTGACCGGGCACGGCAAAGCGACCCATTCAGGCTCTGAAACTCCGATCACGTCAACAAATTGAACGTCCGCCTTTTTAAAGAGAAAACGTTCAACCTGCGCACCTAATTGACTGTTTGGCGGGACGGAGCCGCCACTAGTCTGGCCCACCCAAATTGACCACCTTGAGTGCTAGCGCTGGAATGCAATGTTGTTTTTTTGAAATTCCGTCGTCGCATTAGTGTGCGGATAGGCCTGATCCGGCACCGGGACCTCGAGGAACTCGCAGAGCGGCCCCCATCCCGAGCCCAGTTCATAAACTAGGAGGCGGTCGGCCGGGATTGCCGACTTCACCTCTGCGATGTGCGCTTCAAATTCTTCAATTGCGCGCTCCTCGTTGTCGAAGCGATCGCCGAGGAAGACGTCCACAAACTCCTGGATCTGGCGCATGTGGGAAGCATCCGGCGGCATCTCGGTTTCGCGGAAGACCTTGATCGTCTTCGAGTATGACGCATACCAACCTTGAGGATCGCGTACCGACAAGATCACCTTCGCGTCCGGGTATCGCTCGGCCGACTCGCGCCATAGGTGGGCGCCGGGCCAATCGACCTGGGACCGATAGCCAGCGAACAGCAGGTCGAGATCAAGCGGTGCCCCGCCACAGAAATGGTCGTGCCATGGCCCCGCCTTCTCAGGATTGTCCCGGATCTCGTGCATATGGTGGCATGGCCCAAAGCCGAGAACTGTCAAAGCCTCGCGCAGCGAATCCGTGCCTGTCCGTCCGAAGCCGGCGCCGATGATTTCGAGAGCCATCTGCAAATCTCCTTGCTGCAACTTGATCGTACATATTGAGCATAGTGCGGCCCTACATACGGTCTGACAATGACCAAAATCTGGACCGTTCCTGGGGACAGAGATTCCAAAAAATCGTGGCTCAGAAGAGCGCCGCTTGGAACTGGCGTCCCAAATCTTCCGAAGGTGTAGTTGGCACCCGGAGCGGACATGGTGAGGGTCTGGGGCAAGGTCCGCTCAGCGGGACTTAGCCGCCACCTGAAAAGCCTTTCCTGATCAACACAAGGTATGCCGAGATCGGCCGGCACACATAGATAAACTAAGATATTTGCGCGCGAGCGCCTTTCTACTAACATCAAGAGACAAACAAAGTAGGGAGGGTAGTGATGTATCTTGGGAAAGTACTTGTAGGTGTGATTGCATTAGGTTGCGCCTCGGTTGCAGCTGTGGCGCAAGAAGACGATGCGGGCCATGGAAGCGATTACCGCACATTCAGCGCCGATGGTGTCGCCTACGGCCAAATCGGCAATAGCTACACCGCCGACTTGGTCATGTATCTCGCCGGCAACCAGTTCATGGTGATGGAAGAGCTCATCACCGCCTTTCAGGCGAAAAACCCCGACATCGAAACGATCTACGTGGAAACGATCCCACCAGGACAGATCATGAACGGCCAGATCCTTAACCAGGGCCAGATCGAAGGTCAGGACACGGCCATGAATCCCGACATCTACGCGTCAGTGCGGGTGAACCACCTGCAACGGCTGGCGCAGGACGGGATCATGCACGACTACATGACATACATTCACAACAAGCTTGAACTCATGGTAGCCGAGGGCAACCCGAAGGGTATCAAGGGCGTCGAAGACCTCGGCCGAGACGACCTCGTACAATCCCACCCGAACCCCCAGTCAGAGGGCATCTTCCGCTTTTACGGCTCCCAGATGCTGAAAGACGTTGGCTTGCACGAAAAGGTCACCGGTGGCGCAGACTGCCGCGAATGCTGGGCAGTGGAAGGCAAGACATGGTTCACGGCACGCCACCACCGCGAAACGCCGGACCGGATAGAGAAAGGCGAGGCTGACGTCGGCATCGTCTGGACGACTGAGGTGATCGAAGCCAAGAAGCACGACCGCAAAATCGATGGCGTCGCGATCCCAGACGAGTTGAACAAGGGCGACGTGGTTGGCTACGCCATCGGAGCGCTGTCGACTGGGCGCAATCCCTACAACGCGATGCGCTATTTGTCTTGGCTCGGCACCGACGAGGCGCAGGGCATCTACGAAAGCTACGGCTTCATCCCTGCGACAGCTGAGGAACTGAGGCTTAAGCCCTTGGTCACACAATAAGCATTGCTAGCGGAGAGGTTATGCCTCTCCGCGTGCCCTGAGATTGCAAGTTTTGCGAGGGGCGAAATGGCCCCACAGCAAACCTACGTTGCAAGCCCGCTCCGGGCTCGACGTGGACGCTTGGCTGAAACTGCTCTTTGACCGCTCAGCGGGACAAAGGCGACGCTGTTCCACGAGAAGTCTGGCGGGCCTAGGCGGTTCTGTCCTTGCTGAAATCTCGGCGCAACTGAAATCCGATTGCGAGTTTGACGATTACATTGCAAAAGGGCAATGTTTGTATATGGGCTCCCTCACGCAAATCGAAGTGCTGCTGCCTGAAATCCGCGCGTATGCGAGGGCACTTTGTGACCGCCAGGAGAATGCCGAAGATCTGGTGCAGGATGCGATAGAGCGGGCTTTGAGAGCCGAGGACCGCCCAGGCACGCTCTCCGAATTCAGGCCTTGGATGTTTCGCGTGATCCGAAACCTTCGATACGATGAATTGCGAAAACGCCGTGTCAGACGGGAATATATTTCCAGAGAGAAACGTCTTTATGGTCAGGCATACTGGGCGCAGGACCATGCCCGGGATGTTCTTTTGCGCCTCGCTTTCGAACGTATGCCATCGAAAAAACGGGAAATCCTTTTCCTTATCGATGTTGTAGGACTCAAATATGCCGAGGCGGCGGAAATCATGGGCGTGGCGGCTGGTACGGTGATGAGCCGGCTAAGCCGCGCACGTAAGGCACTGCGCGACGAGGTGGACATTCAGGCGGATGACAGGTCCAGGAGAAAATCTGATTTGAAATCGAGCGATTGAATGGGAAACAGAAATGGAACCGACCGACACGGATTTAGAACTGGTCAATGCCTTTCATGACGGCGAGCTTGACCGTCATGCCGCGGCGGCCTTCGAGGAGCGCCTTGCAGCGGAGCCAGCGTTGCAGGCTGCGCTGGAAGAGGTCTCTGAAATCTCCCGTGCCCTTGGCGCACTCCGGCCAGCGGTCACTAACGCACCCGGAAACAGAACAACTCGATCTGCTGTTTTCGACGGTCTCACGGTCGCAAGAATGGCGGTTGCGGCGTCGCTAGCCGCGGTCTTTCTGGCTGGAGCGACACTCCTTCTACCCGGCCAGTCGGAGCTGTCACCAACTCCGTTCGATTGGCATCGACTTTTCGTCGCTCAGGACTATCCGAGTGTCGATGCGAACCACGCCACGCCAGCGGCGCATTGGATCGGCAATGTGCCAGACCTGAGTTCCGCGAGGTTGACGCTGGTCGATGCGGCCGGCTCTGTGGGCGAAGAATTCTACTTTCACTACTCGGGCGTAAACGGTTGCAGATTGACCTTCGGAATTCATCTCGAAAAGCCCGATGTTCCCGCCGACGAACCCGATCTCCTTGTTCGAAACTGGAGTGCACGAGAACTGCATTACTCCCTGTTTGCTGTGGGAATGGATCGTCACAGATTTGAAGCGATCGCAAGGATGCTTCTGCAGGAAACCGAGACAGGCAGTCCGGGTAGCAGCAGCTTGTTGGCTGTCAGGGAAGCTACCCGAGCTGCCGTGCCATGCGCATAATTCCCATTTTGGAGGAGTTTAGCGCGATGGAAAGTTAGGACGGTCGGTGTTGTAGTTTTCGGCGAGGTAGTCGAGGATCGTGTTCCTGTCTTCCGAAGTCAGTTCCCCCATTCCCTGTTCCTCGATCATCCAGTCAAATAGCTTGTCCCAGCCTTCGCGCGTTTTGCCCTGTTGCGCCACGATCATCTCCGAGTGGCAAGGCGTACAGGCGTAATAGGTTACGTCTACGCCCTCGGCATTGACCAGAAGGCCGAAATCTTCATCGACTTGCTCCACGGTGGCTTCGCTTGCGCTTGCGGATATTGGAAGCGGGTTGTCGCTCTGTCCGTTCAGATAGAGGATCAGGTCCGCCCGTTGTTGCGGATCCGACAATCCGCGATAGCTCATGCGAGTTCCCCTGAAAGTTCCTCTTGGATCGGCAAGAAAGGCATCCAGTTGCTCTGGTGTCCAATCGCCATCCGCCTCGCTCAGGGCGGAGGAATAGCGAAACCCATCGACTGCTCCGATCTTACTGCCGACCACTCCGTAAAGATTGGGTCCGGTCCGATTGGCGCCATCTTTTTCGATTGTGTGGCAGGCCTTGCACTGTCGGAACAGGCTTTCGCCGGATGAGGCGCTGGCCGCCTCCAGCCGATCATCGATATCTTGTGCCGAAACAGGTGTGTGAAGAGCAAGCCCCACCGCGATGGAGGCGGAGGCAACCCGTATGTTTTTCATAGAATTCTCCCGTTCACAACTGGAAGAGCGGCGGCTTTCCACCGCCGCTCCGAGACCCATTAGCTAACCTTCAGTCCGACACGGTGCATCGTGTTGTTCAGGTAGCCTTTCGGATTCCAGTCGATGGCAAAGGGTTGCGCGACCCCGGCGCTGTCCGTTGCCCTCGCCCAGACCTCGTAGTACCCGGCTTCCGGGAAACTGACATTTGCCCGCCAGTTCTGCCACGCGCCGTCGTTGACCGGAGCATCCACCGTGGCCTCTTGCCAAGTGGCGCCAAAGTCAATCGAGATGTCCATCCGGTCGATGGTGCGGTCACCTGACCATGCGTGCCCGCGCACTTCCGTTGACATGCCGGTCTCGGCGCCATTCGCCGGGAAGGTGACTAGCGACTTTACAGGCATACGCTCGATGATCTCGAAATCCTCCGTCGGGACTTCTGTCCCGGCGGCGACTGGGTATCCCGGCACACGATACGACGTGCCCGTCATCTTGGGGCCATCATGCACGACATCGCGCAGTTCGATCCGTGTCAGCCACTTCTGCGAACATGAACCTGGCCAGCCGGGAACAACCAGGCGCAGCGGTGCGCCGTTCATCGGGTGCAGGTCGGCGCCATTCATCTGGAACGCAATCAGGATGTTGTCTGTCATAGCCTTGTCGATCGGCACACCTCGTGAAATGGGCAGTTTCTCCGGGTCGCCCGAAAGATGCGGATCGGCGCCGTAATGCGCGGTGTACACGACATCCGACTTCACACCTGCCTTCTCCAGCACATCTTTCAACCGGACTCCGGTCCACTCCGAACAGGCGACAGCACCATAGGTCCACTGGTTGCCGCTTGCCGGAGGATCGAAGAAGGCGCGCCCATTGCCGCCGCATTCGATCGTCAGGGCCATTGTGACGACTTCAAACTGAGATTTCAGTTCATCGATGGACAACTCCATCGGGTTGTCCACAAGACCGTCCACCGTCAGGGTCCAGCCATCCGCACTGGTGTTGTCCGGCACCGCACCATTGTTGCGGATGAAGTGCCGTTCGGTGGGCGTGATCGCATCGTCCAGCAACTCAGGCGGCGTTTCCGCATTTACGGGACGGTCATTAAGCAACGTCAGACCGTTCTTGCCAGCCAGTACATCGCCCTGCGCCATAGCCGCCGGAATGAAACCCTGGGGTATGTTGCGATGGAAAGGGATTGCCATTCCGACTGCGGCGGTCATCGTTGCCAGCCCGGCACCCTTGAGAAAACCTCGTCTGTCGGGATAACTCCGCCGTCCGAAAATCTCGATGTCCGCTTTTTCCGGGTCCTCCGCGAAGAACTTGCGGATATCCTTCGAGTTGTTTCCATCTGGTGCCATATTGTCCTCCCATTTTCAGAATGCACGCTCATGTGCTGTTTAAGGGACGTCTGGGTTGATCGTTTTATTCCATCGCTCCATTTTTTTCCGGATCAGAATGTGACTTCGCGGATGAACACCTGATCCAAAGCCAGCTTGCCTTGGAAATTCGGCATGTCGGCTTCGGGCTCGTTGCGGTCATTCGCTGCGTTTTGCACGAATGACGGCTATGAGCATCGGGCTTTTCCTTGGTGGCAGCGCCTCGGTATCTGCCTTTACAGCTTAATCAGCCATTCAGCGTCCGGTTGCCGGAAGGTGAGATCGTCCACCGGGCCTCTCAGATCGCCCAGGACGGTCCGTTTGCCGCGCGGGTGGGCCAAGCACTTGCCCAACGCTACCCGCCTTGGCCCGCCGAAGAGGTGGCCGAGAAGCGAATGTATGAGGGGTTCCCAGCCGGGCAGACGAAGGGCGCATGCAGGCGTTCCACGCGGCGACCTGGCCGGAACGCGCCGAGCTTGTTGAAACTTTCGAAGACGACCGCCTGCGCGAACTTGGCCGGCGCATCGTGTTTCTTGAACGGCCGGATGCTCTAAGGCCGGAACTTCGCACCGGGCTTGAGACCTGGCTGCACAATCGGTTGCACGGTCGAGAGGGTGTGGAGGCGGGGCGCACCATTGCCGATGCGGTCTGCGATCTTGAGGGGGTAACCGCAGACGAAAACAACACGACGGCGCTGAAGGAAATTCGACGTTGGCTGGAGGCCACTGCAGGGCGTAGGGGCGAGCACCACTAAGACCTAGGCCCGGGTTTGACCGGTTTTGCGGGTTTTTACACGCCGCGCGAGATGGTGGGCCAAAACAAACCCGGCATACCCGCAAAACCAGTGGGGGCGGCATTACCGACCCCACCAGTGTTCGTATCCGACCGCCCCTTAGAACGGAGGCTCAATTGGCGGGGGTGCGCCCGGAAACTCCAAGCGATACCGCTTCACACCGGACGGGTCATCTTCACAGCGCAGCACACGGCCACTAACAAGACGATCTTTGTGCTTGCCGAGGTACCGCCCGACGCTACGCGTATTGAACACGTGCCGCTGCGTGCGTTCGGCAAGCGCTTGATGCAATGCGGCCACCATCGAGCTCGGCGCGTTGTTCGTCTCTTCCACAAGTTCCGAAAGGGTGACGGCGCGGGAACCCAGCGCCTCCTCCCAGAGCTCGAGAAGCTCGGCCAGCTCATACTTCCGCGGATCATCAGCGATGACGTTCTCGCGCGTGAGGGCCGGGTCTTCTTCGCCGAGCCAGACCAGAGCCTCGCGCACTAGGTTCCATCCCTCGAACGAACCCATCGGGGTCATGCGGTTAGGCTTGCCCGCCACCACATATGCTCGGAGCACCGTAAGGGCCGCTGTGACAAGCCGCGGCCTGTTCGTTAACGCCTCTTCGATCGGATCGAATGAATGCTCGATCTGGTCGGGCCGCTCCGCGCCTGTGTCTATTCGGCAGACAAGTGTGCGGCGCCCCAAGTCCCCGATTACTTCAAGGTTATTGCCGGTCGCCATCACCAGGACGTTCGTGAGCATCTGCTCCATCTGCGACTTGCCGAGAATGCGCGATGCGATGACCTCGGACGTCAACATCGAACACAGCGTATCGCCGCCGAGCGGGCGCTCGCAGTTGTCGATAACAAGGACAGCGTCGCCGGCCATCAGGACACTTGAGAGGCGTTTTTCGTCTTCTTCAGGTGTCTTGCCTTGGGAGATAATTGTGGGCTTGTAACCCGACGCTATGACGCCGACCGTCTCGCATAGTAGCGTCTTTCCCGAGCCGGCCGTGGGCGCGTCGATGGCAAAGAGTGGCGCCGAAGGCAGGATACGGCGGATCACCGAGGTGATGGCGGCTGCCAGAAGCACCGACCCGTCCGCTGGACTGGGTAACTGATACTCGCGGAACGGTTTCTTTAGCTCGTTCAGAGCCTCTTTTGCGTCCTCATGCGTCGGACTCTCGGGAACGTGGGGAAAGATGACGCCACCTGGCTCGTACAGCAAGCCCGACGATAGGTCATATCCAGGCTCCTGCAGGATCGTGCCATCTGCCCGCATCGTGGGGCAGGACACGACGCCCCGCAGTACCGGCGCATTCCATTCACCCACGCGCGCCAGAAGGGCGCGCGCATGTTCCGCGGGGGGATTGATCGGATAGGCCTCCTCCTTGCCTTGCCTCACCCAGTCTGCCGCGATCGCGAGTTTCTCCCGCAGCCAGGCCGTGCTCAGAGGACGGATTAGCAGGGCGCCGCTTGGGCGCTTTACACCATCATCACCTTCACTGTGTGGAAGGCGTACGACACGCACGAGACTCTCGCCGCGCTGGTAGATGCCGAGCCCCGCTTTCAGGAGCGCGTCCTCGGCTGCGTCTACCTCGGCCGGCAGGTTGCCTCCACTTACAAAGATAACTGGACGATCCGAGCCGGCGGGATTTGCTGGGGCACCCTTGATGCAAAGCCACTTACGAAACGTCCGTTCCGCGGCTTCGAGGCCGAGGCGGGAACAGAGCTCGGGCAGCCCCCATGCACTCTCGCCCGCGTCGATGCGTGCGCGCGTGGCGGCAGATTTACCGCGGCGCTTTTCAGCTTCCTCATCGCAGCCCAGCGTTGCGACGCACTCGATCAGGTCATCGACTAAGTCATCACCGAGGCCTGCGCGGACAAGAATTCCAGCGAGCATCATGGCAATCTCGTCACGTTCTCCCGCAACGCTCGGATAATGCATCGCAATGGCCGACAAGAACGCCACGAGTCCCGCCCGCTTTATCAGTTCGTCAGGTTCGAACCGGGGTACAAGCCGCGGATTATCGTGCCAAGCAACTGTCTCGCCGCAGGGATGGATTGACGGGGGAAACATTGACTGATGCCTGTTTCCACGCAGCTCGAGCAGCATCTGACGATCAGCGCCGGATGTGTCTACCAGTGCCTTTGGAAGTTGAAATGGCACCTTCGTCTTGCCCAGATCGCAGTATACAACGCGGTGGCTGTACGGCGAACTTTGGCGCCCGAAGCTTGGCAAGTCAGGGAAGAGGATGCGCCCGAGTGCTGCGGCCTCGCGACAGTCAAAATCTAAGTCTATGAGTCCGCCGGAGCGGTCACCAAGGGCGATCCCGACATTACTAGCTGGCCCGAAGGCCTGTGCGATCTGGTCTTCGGTCCATTCCCGCGGTTCTTTCCACGGTTCCTTCGGGCGCTTTTCGTGCGTGGGGAGTCTTAGTGGTTCCCAGCCAAGCTTGTGGTAAGAAAGGGCCGCAGAACGCGGCCCCTCCATGATCTGATGAATGATCGGCTGGCTGTCAGGCATTGCCACCTCCCTGAATGAAGGTGTCGAGCGCCGACTTGCGGTACCGGATTGAACGGGTTCCGATGCGAGTCGGTTCCGGCCCGCGGCCCTGGCTACGCCATTTGTCGAGCGTGCAGGGCTGTAGAGTTAGGTATTTGGCCGCTTCCTTATTGTTCAGCAGGGGATCGCGGTCTAGTTCGGCCGCAGCGAACAAATGAGAGTATTTTTTCACGAAACTTCTCCATTAAGTTTTGTCGTACGCGGTGCATCGCGCGGCTATGGAGATGCCGTGTTTCTGGTGATCCAGGTTGGGAAGGAGCTAAGGAAATCTTCCCAACTTTTGTTTCTATTTCTTTAGTACAATCGGAACGCCGGCCTTCTTGATTGCTTCAGCGATCTCTTGCAGAGCCGCCCATTCGACGGACTCCAATGTGTAGTCTTGCTCTCTGACCCTGTGCGTAAGTGTACTCCGGTGATGAATTTCGGAGCCGTTCTTCAGTTTCTTTTGATAGCTGCCCGTATACATTTTTCTGAGGTTATCGATGCGCGTTGTTTTCTGATCTTTCCAGTCGCGTGTGCCGAATATCTGCTCCTCGGCCATCTTTGCCAGCGCGAGAGGTTTTCGCACCTTTGGCGGCTTCGCTGGAACTTCTTCTCCGCGGCGTTTGCGCCAGTGATAGTCAAATTCCGCAACTTCATCCTTGTATTCAGCCTCGGCCATCAGGCGGAGTCCTCGTTCATAAAGGCCTTCGTCATTCGGCTGTAGAGATGCCTTTTGGCCAGTGATCGCAAGCATGGCCTGATCAAGCCGCGCAAGGCGCGCAGTCTCTTCGAATTTCTTTAATTTCGCTTTGATCTTTGCCTTTTCCTTGCTTTGCTCAGCATCGTCCGCCTTGGCTTTCAATGCGGCCGCTTGGCCATCGATTAGTGAGAGCAGCAAAAGTTCGATCAGTGGCCGACCAAAGGCACTATATGGGGTCAAATCCTCATCAAAATCGTCGCTCATGCCGCGTACTGACCTCCTTTTGGCCCGCTTTTCGATAGCTCCAGAATTCTGCCCGCAACCGCCTCTACAGGTCCTCGCAGTCTTTCAGGCTGGCTGACAATATACCCTGCCGTGACGTCGCCTGTGAGGCGGTGGTTCAGGAGACGCTTCAAGGCGTAATGGGGTATGTCCTGATTTTCCGCTATTGTGATGAACGTGCGGCGCAGATCGTGAAGGGTAAAAGCGACCCCTGACCGCGCCGCCACCCGAGCTGTGAACTTCTTCGTTTCGACCAGGTGGCCGGTCTTGCCGCTACTCGGGAACACCCATGGCGACGTCCCGGTCTCGGCGCGCCGTGACCTTAGCAACTCGACCATGAAATCCGCCAGGGGAAGATCCAGCGGATCGCCGTTCTTGGTCTTCGGTATGTGCAGTGCTCGACCTTCCAGGTCGATGTAATCCCAGCGGAGGCTTGCGATCTCGTTCCGTCGCATGCCGGTGAACAGGGCAATCAAAAGGAAGTCGCGCGAATGATCCGGCTCCTCCATTACGGCAGCCCACCAGGCTGGCAGCTCGTGTGCTGGCACAGCACCGCGACGCCGCCGTTCGGGAAACCAGGCCCGTGCCTGCGTCAGGATCGCTACCGGGTTCGGAGGGAATTCATCATAGGCCGCAGCTGTGACGTTATATACAGACCGCAAATGCCTCATGACGTTGTTGGCCGTGACCTGGCCGTGTTCTGCACCGATACGCTGATGGCGCTTCAGGATCATTTGCCGAGAGATTGCCGTGATCGGTGACCGTTTCCAATCCCGGAGATAAAGGTCACGCGTGCGGCCATAGGCGTCAACGCTGCCCTTTGTCATATCTATTCTTACATCAAAAAAGCCGCTGAAAGCTTGGGCAAGAGTGATTGTCTCCTGGACTAAGCGGCGCTTCTCTTGGTTGGGGTCAATACCGCCTACCATATCGCTCAATGCCCCAAGGGCACGGCGACGAGCTTCCTCAACGCCTAGTACGTCGGCACGACCGAGACTTACGCGACGCGTGCGACCGTTTACCTGACCTTCAACAAAAAACACCTTGGAGCTTTTACCAACGCGAACACCGAGCCCACGCAAGGCCGCGTCCCTGTACAACTTCTGACCATTGGTTGTGAAAGGCAACGCTTCGATCGCGCGCTTGGTGAAATTCAGTTTTGACATCGAGACCTCCGTCTGGCCTCAACTCAACTTAAGTCATGATTGTCGAAAATACAATCATTATCAGACACTTATCAGAAGTATCATGCAGCGTACTACGCCGTCATGCGCGCGCGTGTGAGGGAAGGTCAGCGGGATCAGGACATATAGAGATACCTGTAGATGCTTAACCGTCTGTTTTTGGAACGGGGCTCTAGTAAGGATCAAAAAGGCTCGCGATCGGCCCTGGACCGAGGGAGCTTACCCAGTGAGTCGGTCTGAAACCGTCGATGGGGTGGGGTCCCCAGGGGTTTGCCGTGTTTAACGGGTTTGGCAGGGCTGCGGGCGGAGGAGAACCAAACTTAACATAAGGGCGCTTATGTGGGTTGAGCACCAACGTCCGCCAAGCGAGCCGAAGCGGTCATCCGACCAAAAGACTCGGATGTCTCCGTTGAGCCCGGAGCAGTCACTCGCCGCAGGCCTGCTTTTGATGAACGGCAGCGAGAGAGAGCCCCTGATGCACTTGCAGAATTGAAGGGATAAAAAGCTTGGGCTCTTTTCCTTTCGGTTGTCCTTAGCTTTCGGATGAAAAACTGCGTGGCTTGCAACGATTCCAAATCGCAGACCCTTTACGCCTCGCACATGCGCTCAGTTGATTGTCTCGGCAACTTGCAGGATCTCAACCGGTGGGAAGATGTTAAGCTTCCTTGCTACGTCCATGTTCACGACATAGGCGAAATCCGTCACTCGCTTGATCGGAAGATCACCAGGCCGCACGTCGTCGCGAAGGATAGTGATGGCAAGTTCGGCCGCCTCGCGTCCGACGTCGTAAGCTCGGGCAGCAATCGAGACAAGAGCGTGGTTCTCGCGGACAAGCTCTTCGTAAGGACTCAGGACTGGAATTCCGTTCTCGACAGCCGAGCGGGTAAATTCCTCGGCGTGAATGCGCAAATAGGAGCTTGAGCCGAGGTAAATAAAATCGACACCGGCGTCGGCCAGTTCCTTCATCCTAACCGGGATCAGCGCAGGATCGGGCGCGCCTGCATTACCTGGGTCGAGCTCGACCGCGGTGAATTCATACCCCATTTCATTAGCCAGGTTTTCATGTTCGGCCACTTTGATGAGGGAATTGCGTTCGTTACCGTTGTAGAGGATCCCGAGATGGCTGAAGTCCGGCTTGATGCTGCGGATGGTCCTGATGTTGACCTCTTCCGGGACCCGGTTGAAAGTCCCGGCCACAAGCGGTCGTCCCGTTCCTTCGAAACTCTCCGCTATGCCTGCGCCAAAGGGATCCGCGACGTACCAGAACACGCCCGGAACGTCCTGAACGTAGCGTGGGTCGCCCGCATCCGTTATCTTGCCGAGAATACCGAGGGTAACACTTGTCCCGTAGGTCGCGACAAGATCGGCCCCGAGCGCTCGCGACTCCTCCACGAAACCTGGAAATTTACTCTTGTCCTGATTTGACAGCCTCAGGACCAGTTCGGCGTCCAGACCGCTCTTTTCAATGGTTTCGAGGAAGCCCTGGCAGGAATGTTCGCATTCATGCTCCCAAGTCACCACGTAGATTAGTTTTGTTTCCGCCCAAGCCGGCGCGCTTGTCAGAGCAGCAAGGCAAAAGGCTTGAAGTATTCTGATCACGTTTTCCTCCAAGTCCCATCCGTTTACCGGAGACGCTTTGCGTTTCATTAAGGTGTCCCCACCTTGGAACGTCTAAACATCGCGTGGCTTCCTTCAGCCACGATCATGAGAAATGCCCCGATAAAAAACAACATTCCGATCGCAACGGCCAACCATACATAATCGAAGCGCAGCACGAGTTGGGCACCGACCAGCAGGCCTGCGATGGCTGCTAAGCGGACGATGATCCTCAATGCGGCTAGGCTGGTATCTCGGGCCCCGACAATACCGCTCTCTTCTGCAATCCGGATAATGTGGGCAAATACCACTGCATCGCACATTGCGAAGCCCAGCCCAAAGAAGCCCACCGCACCGACCATGGGCCAGAACCCCGCCCCGAAATACAGCGACGACAGCGCACAGCCGGCTACAATCGTTCCGACGACCAGCATCGGCACATAGCCGACCTTTCCATCCGCCAGACGGGCGATCGTCGGACCGACGAGCACCGGGACAAGGTAGTACACCATTACCACTCGGCCGATGTCCGAGATCTGCGCGCCCGCCGCTTCCAAGATCAGCGGCGTCAGATACCATATGAACACGGACATGCCGATATTCATCGGCACTGCCACGCCGAAGATCAGTGCAAGTACTCTATGCTTGAATAGTACGGCAAACGGTCGCGCAGTTTTTCTGGGCTCTTCAGTCGTCGGAAACTCCCGCGGCGCGACGTTTCCTGAAAGAAAGAACGCAGCGATGATGCCGGAAATCAGGACTAGCACCGCGCCGACAAAGAAGGTCTCGTTCATCCCGACACGATCGGCGAGAACCCCTCCGATCGCCGTGCCGCAGAATGCCCCGCCGAGGATAACGAACAGATAGCTTGCGATGGCCTGCGCATCCTCGCCTTTTGGCGCCGTCCGGATCGCGTATTCTTGGCAGGCGATGGCCGCCGCCGCGTAGACCAGCGCCATCGCCCCATGCCAGATCGCGATCCAAAGCGCCGACTGTCCAAGTCCCACCCCGACCATCGCGAGGGCTGTTAGAGGAATACATAGAAGAAAGAGAGTGCGAGGCGTCACCACGCGCAGGATCTTTCCACCAAAGGGCGAGATGACTGCAATGGCCGCGAGATATGCAATCAGTGGAAGCGTCGCTGCGAGTTCTGGTGCAAGCCAAGGCGGATTGGTCGCATCCCGTGCATACATCGGGAGAAACGCCCCGCTGATCTCGGTCGCGAGCGAAAACACGAAAAGCGGCAACCGTACATCCACGAAATAAGCCTGCGGAAGTCGTTTAGGCGTGAAAACGGTCCTACCCCGCTCTGCTAAGTCGAGCGCACGATCTGAAACACGGCGCAAGACACGGCGTAGGTTTCCCCCGTCCGCCTCCGGCACGAAATGGCTGAAGTCGCCTCGCGCCTGCATGCGCAAAAGCGTGAACATGCGGTCAAGTGGTTTGCCGAGAGCGCTTGCCGCAACGGCGACAACGAGTTCGAAAGCCAGTAGAGTTGCGACGAGTCCAACGACAAATATGTCCAACAAGATGTTCTGCAGTCGAGCGCGCAGGTATCCAGGCTCGATCTCTATCCTCACCTCTCCGACAAGTGTGTTCCGGTTGAGGATCGGGACGGAAAAGCTGGGCCCGGCTCTAGCGCCGACATTGGCCACACGGGACACAACACTTGTCTCGGAAGTCGTGGCTGACTCCGCCTGAGAGACGATTTCGCCGGACCGCGTCAGCAGCGTGATACTGCGAACCTCGTCGAATTCTTGCAGAACGTCTTCGAGATATTTGTCCGCGCCAGATACCGCCCCCAGGGGAAGACCCATCTCGAGCGCATTTTCGACGCTGTCTCGGATCGAGGTCCCGATCAATAGCGAGCGCTTATCCAGTTCTGGTTGAATAGCGGCGTCGAATGCGCGAAGCGCCCCAAAGGTCATGATCAGCAGCGAAACTGCCATCATGATCCCTACCCATATGATAACGCGCCGCGCAGCGATGCGCCCGGGCTGATCCAGCACTCGCATCAAAGCGAGTCCTCATCGCCCTCGCGGTCGCGCGGAAGCTGTTTCTGTCGGTAGCTCATTTCGGATCGGTCGAGCAGATCGCGAAACTCGGAGATTCGAATGCCCAGGCCAGCGACATCGTCTTCGGATTGCCCGACGGTTGGCTCTTCTCGCCAGAACCCACGTTCGAATCCGTCGAAACTTGCTAAAAGCCCTTTGAAAATTCGGAGATGCTCTGCAAGGGCCAGCCGGATGGGTCCATATCCGACTAGAAAGGTGCCGCCTAGGACAAGCGCGGCAAGGATAACAAGCTGGGCCTCCATAGCTTTCAGGCGAAGGTTGGCGCCTTCTTTCGAGTATTCGATCAAGACAGTGCCTGCCCGTGAGCCGGACGCCCCCTCGATATTGGCCCCCACCAAGAACCTTTCCGAAGTTTCCAGATTCCAGGTTTCTCCTGGAGCGGCGGCCTGGATTGAGTCGAGAATTGCCTCCGAGAGAACAGCACTGCTTTCCATGTTCGTCGACCGGACGACGTCTCCTTCTGGGGAAATTACCTGAATTGCCACGATCGCCTGATCGCTCGACGCCACTCTCGCGAGAACGGCATCTGCGTTACGAACGGTCCCGATCGGAATTCCCAACTCGGCGACTGATGCAAACGGCCGCCTCGCCGTGTCAGCCAAGACAAGGAGACGATCGCGCGTCAGATCCGAGAGAATGGCACCGTACTGGATGGTCGCCATGGCAACGAAAACGACCAGCGCAAAAAGGTTCACCGCAGCAACCGTCAGTATTATGCGCCCGACAAGAATTGAGTTCCTCCAAACCGTGCGTGGCCCGGTGATGTCCTTGCTTTCTTTTGGAGACTACGAAGTGTGGATCTCAAGTCCAGAGAATTATAGGTCGCGGCACAGATTCTGTCTTTGGCCGGACGGTAATGTGCGTGCTGTGTGTTCGGGACAACCGCTGTTTTTAGCCAAATCTCTGAATGTGCGAGGTCAGGATTCAGACTGCATGGGAGGTCCCGCGACACAGTTTGAAATGGACACAGTTTGCCAAGGCGGCTTCAGACCATCGAATTCGCAGCAACGGCTTCGTCCGCAACTCAGTCATCGAGCCTAATCTGGATGTGGTCTGCTTTGCCCTCTGAAGCTGACCTTAGCTTCCGAACAGACCTATTGAGGTCGGCCAACGGCAGCTCCTGCCAGCAGCGGACGTTCGCAGAAATGAGGGTAATGACCGGGTAGCGGACTTTGCTGACCTTCGTGCTGATCAAACCAACCGGCACTTCGGCCTTTTGCGGACTCTTATCATGAAGAAAGGTTCTGCTCCGCAGCTTTCGCATTGACACCATTCATCTTTGGCTCAGCGATTTTCACTGCCCGGTTGTCTGCAGGGCGGACTTGCGGTCATTCGACGAAACACTACGCTGCTCGGTTTCGGCACATCGTGACATGCGGTTCCGGAAAGTCAGGCGGTGAATAGCATTGCTGTCCGGACCTATTTGGCGGGCTTTGCCCGGGGCTTCTTGCGCGCCCCACTGACCGTTGAGGTGATAGCGTCGACCGGCGGAACAGCTTCTCTCTCGAGGCGGGCCTTACGAAGGCGTGACGTTTTGACTTGGCGCTGTTCCGTTTCCTCGTCGAGGATTTCTCTCACGACGCGCGTGGTCTTATCCATCAGCGTTTCCTTGCTGGGTCTAGAGGCTTTGAACAAAGTCGTCTTTGTAAGTTTGGTCATCTTTCAATCTCCTTGACGGATGGGTTCTGGGGCCGCGCCGCGGGTAGCCAAGCTTGGGAAGAGTGGAGGTTTCGCGCGCCCGGATTGTAGGCGTCAATTGGCGCGTAACGCAGGTGTTGATCGCCCAGTATTAAAAGACGGCTGCTATATCGGCGCCCGCGTGGTCCAGTTTGAAACCAGCAGTCTTTGCTGCCGAGATGAATGCCTTGCGGGCCGAGCCAACGGGTACCAGACAATGCATTGCGGCATCAATCTGAGCGAGTGCGAAATTTCTATCTTGGTTGGCAACCGGCCACTTCTTGCGGAGCCAGTAAGATGCTTGTTCAACGGTTGAGAATTTTTGAGTGCCACCTTCCGGTGACAAGACAAGTGTGATGGGGTCTCCCCAGTGAGTTTCTATCATGTTTTCCGTTTCGTTAATTTTCGAGATGACCAGCTCTGAGGAATTGTGGGTCTTTTAACAAGAAGAGACGGGAACAGCTCGAAGACCGCTCCCGCCTCACAGTTTAGTCCAACGTCTTAGTCCAACGTCGGCCTACGCCAGTGAAAGATTGGTTGCGGATTCACGACCATCCCGCCCGCTTTCGACGTCAAAAGTCACAGCTTGACCGTCGGCCAGCTGATTCAGACCTGCGCGCTCAAGAGCAGAAATGTGAAGGAAAACGTCCTTCGATCCATGCTCTGGGGCGATAAAGCCAAAACCTTTTTGGGTGTTGAACCATTTCACGGTGCCATTGGCCATCGTGATGTCTCCTAAATTGATTGCCATCCGCACAATGCGATAGCTCGGCTCAGTGTCATCGTAGGAACGACTGAGGCCATTAGGAAACAGAAGGTCGTAAGAAGATGCCTTGCTCGATCTAGATGGACACCCAAAGGCTCCATTTCAAGTGCCTAGTTCAGAGAGCAGGGAAAAGAAGCCATTGGTTTTGTTGGCCAGGTCGCCTTCGGGCTCTCCTGAGACATCCGACGCTTTTAGTCAGATGACTGTTCTCGCCTAATATCCAGTCATCGGCGGTCGTCGCGGCGCGGTTGTCGGCGGGAATGCCTGCTTTCACGGATGGCTGACCTTCGCCGGATCAGGCTCGATGACCGGATTGCGGACGAAACTGCCGTTCAGGGAATACAAAAGCAGAATTCATACCAATCACTCAGCCTCAAGGCGTCTATGTCTTCCACGCAGCCTTAGCTGGGTTTATCACCGGCCTTCAAAGCGGTGCTCTCGGATACCTTCTTTTCAAACACCGGCTCTCGCGTACCCTCGATCCAGTACCTGAGTAGATCGTAAGAGACGGCAACGACAACGGGGCCAACGAAGAGACCAATGATGCCCCAGGTAAGAAGGCCTCCGATGGCGCCAATCAATGCAATGAGAGCTGGCAATTCAGTTCCCTTCGAAATCACAAGGGCCTTGATGACGTTGTCGATCGTTGCGACGACAGCGATCGCCCAAATGGCCACGATGACTGCTGTCAACGTCTCGCCCGAGAGCCAGAGCCAAATCGTAAAGGGTATGAATATCAAGAGCGGGCCAATTTGAATCATGGCAAGCAGAAAGGTCGCCAGTGCAAGAAGTTGCCAATGCGGCGCTCCTGCTGCCCAATAGGCGAGCGATGCCGCCATGGTTTGCACCAGGGCTGATCCCAAAAGTCCCAGAACCGCGGCGCGGGTCGCAAGTCTCGCCCTTTCGGCCAACGACGTTCCGAATTCACCACCAAGCCGTCTTGCAGTCTGTGCAATGAGGGGTGAGATGAGTGGCCCGGCCTGCAGAAGAGCGACGGCTAGAAAGAGGCCCAACGCGAACTCTGCCAAAAAGACCCCAACAAGCTTCAGGTCGGCAAGAACCCATGCCACGGCGCTCCGAAGTTCCTCCGACAATAGTCCGGCAGCGATGGCGATGTCTCGGCGTAGGACTTCGACAAAGTTTTGTCCAGTCGGCATGGCAAGTTCGTCGATACTGGTCGAATTCGAGGTCTCCGAGATCCAATTGGCCACAACGGGCAAGATGGAAAGAAGCGTTCGCGCGACCACGGTGAGTGGAATCAAGAGAACGATGACCAGCAGAACGGATAGCAAGACGGTAGCCACCCATCTCCTTCCTCCTGCGAAGGTGGTCAGTTTCTGGTGAAGACCGGCAAGCGCCACTGAAAGGATAAGTGCCCAGACCAGCGCAGGCATCAGGGGCAAGACAGTTTGGACCGCCAAAGCGACCAGTAGAACCAGCAATACAACTGCGATGGCGCGGTCGACGCTGCTGCTGGGATGGTCCTTGTCTTGTGAATTTGCGTGTTTTGAATTCTCCATTGCCCTAGCGCCTGCTTCTATCTCCAATCTCTCATCACAAGCCCCCGACATCCGAAAGCTGAGCGTGATTGTTATCGGACAAAGTCTATATAGAAGACCACATACTGAACACGGTATTCCGTCCCAACTTCGGTTTCAGCGAATGCTTCGTCAGTCAAATCCCGGGAACCACCCAACAGAAAGAGATCTAGCCGGCGTCTTGCGTACCTTGCTCGAGGCAGATCTGCGACGCAGGCGAATTCGACCGCGCAAAGGCCGGGAGAATCGAGTCTCGCATATTCCCGCCCTTCCGTTTTCTCGTCGAGGCCCGTCAAATGTCCTTGGCGGGATTGATACGGCGCAGGAGCGGGGCGTCGGACCGGACCCCATCCCTTTCCGGCCCGGCCGGCGTCTCGCACCATAGCCTGCGTGTGAGATCGGGCGCTACAAGGGGGTGATTAGGCAACAGGACAGCAAACGCATATTTCCGCCCTTCCTGTGCCAGGCCCTTCCCGGCACACGCAACTAGCAGCCATCTTTCGGCCGCGCGGACGAGGCGGCGGTTACTGTCCAATCCTACCAGTGCCACCTGGTGCCGCCGCCTCGCCCAAACACTTTCGCCGAACACGATCGCGTAAACTGCATACTTTCGCCCTTCCGTCGCCTCGCGATCCCCTGTCAAATGAGTTTGGTGGTACGGACATACTGCGCGGGCGAGGTGTCTGCCCGGTCTTTCCGCTAACCTGACTGAGCAGACGCCTCGTTCTATCGCCCGGGCCCAACCTCGAGCGCGCCAGATCGCATATTTCCGCTCTTGCTGTATCTATCGAATCCCGGTCAGATCAGGCGTCGCGGTTATCATCCCGCCGCACATGCGAGACGTCGACCGGGTCGGACAGGGAGGAGGCCCGAGCCGACGTCTCGCCCTACCGCTCGTGCTCGAAGGAGACATCGGTTGATTTATACCTAACCATGCGCTTCGCGGCATAGAGACTTCCCCAAACCAAAAGATACTTTGAAAGTTGGAGTGATCCCCATAGCATCACGTGCCATGGAACGGTTCCAATAGCGTGAATCGGAAGTAACGGCTGAAGGGAAGACGGATGATCGGACGAATAATGGCAGCGGGAACGGTTGCAGTGGCACTCGCGGGATGCGTGGAAGTTGGCGACGCAATTGAAGACCCCGGCGCATTTGAGTGTCGCGAGCGTGGAGCATCGCTCATGCGGGTTAGTTACGATCAGACCTCGGCGAGCCCGATCAATTTCGATGCCTTCGGAACACGGAACTACTCTGTCTATGCTGGCGGAACGACCTTCCGATGCTCCGTGAATTCGGACGACCAAATCATCGCGTTCAATCGCATGTGAGACGCGCCTTTTGCAGTCAGTACGAGGGGCGGTGCATTGGCTCTCGCCCCTCGAATGGTTGGCTGTTGGACCACCTCGCACAATGGGAACTCAAATGTGCCGATCGATTCTTGTGCCGCTTGTTGCTATGGGATTGCTGGGAGGCCCTGCATCATCCCAACCGCTTTTGGAAGAATCCATGGCTTTCAATCCCTACAGCAAGACGACGATGGCAATTACCGGCCCAGTGATCTTGTCCACCAAACGAATGGTTTTCGAAACTGGCAGGTTTCTTGATCTCGAAGTTCATAACCCTCGGGCTGCTGGCAATTGGGGCGCGTCCGGAGATGTGCCTGTTGCTCAGGTATTTCGTGTATCAGGGGATGTCGGACCCCTGCGGCAGGGAAACACGCTTTGTGGCGACCAGCCAATAACCTATATGGCAGCCTGGGACGAGGAAGGCTCCGGTTTCAGCTATCTTGGCATCGCAATGTTCACTGGGATTGAGGCGCCTACAAGCGCTGCCGACCAGACTATGTGCGCGACCTATTTCTTCTCGATGGATGTTGCGGACTAGTTCAGAAGTTGTCCTAGTCTATTCGACTACACGGGCCATTCATTGCCCAGAGCAAGCAAGTGGTTCAGCGGTAGGGAATGCTAAAGAACGAGAAGCTGTTGGTCTGGGTAATTACGGGCGTTCCCGTTTCCGCCATTAGGCTTGCCATTGCTTCGCTTCCCGTCGGACAGGCCACAAGATCGGCCGCATCGTCGAGGAAATCGACAGTGAACTCCGTTTCGCCGACAAGCTGGCACTCGTCCGCAATGCTTCGGTAACCGCGAACGAAGTTCAGATCCGGGTCAGGTTCGCTGATCGCGACCTCTGGAGCGGTTCCGACGCATCCCGTCACCGTCAGTACCAAAGCGCAGGCACAGATGGCACGCATGACCTTTTCGAGGCGCCTTTTCATATATTCTACTCCCACACTGCACCCGTGCTGCGCCAGACCATTTCATCTGAATCCCAAACACTGGCCACGACGCAGGGCGTTGGGTTGATCCCACCACATTGCGAGCCATGCACATCCGCCAAAAGCACGCGGAATGGGCCAATGTTCGCCATGTCCCATCCCTGATTGAGAAGCGAAAACATACGATCCTCGATCAGGAAGTGAGACACGCAACCGCCCGTTCCGCAATAGAGTGATACGGCGGAAGAACAGGCGAACCCGGCTTCGTCCAAAACCCAGTCCCTGTGGATGTCTCCATCGAGATCGACGCGGTGAACGGCCCCAAATTCAAGGGCGAACTGCCCGTTCTCCATACCCGAACATGCCTGCTGTGCGGCCTCGACTCTTTCAAGAAACTGTGCGGGCAGCACGGACAAATCCTGCGCGTGTGCCGAGGCCGTGTAGAAGGCCACAGAGAGAGCACAGAGAGCAGCCGCCCAACCCCTGGAACCCGCGCGATTGCCATTTCCAGCCAGTTGGCTACCCATGTTCGTATCTCCAGCCCTTCCGTGTGCCTCAGTTGCACTGGTCGTAGGTGTAGTCGCCAAACTCGAGCCAATTCCGTCCGCCATCGCTGAAGACAAGGAACTCTGACCGGTCTTCGCCAAGGAGCGCGACCTGAAAACCTGCCGGCGGCTGAGAGTTTCCGAAATAGCTGTACGAGGTCATGGCACGAACAGTCTCGCCATTGACGGTCACAACGGCATCCCACTGGTCGCCCGGCTGTCCAACGATGGCATATTCGATGACCCTCTGAACGGCACCGCCACCGCAATACACAATGCCTTCTGGCGCCTCCATGCTCTGTGATGCCGAAGCGGTGGAGCCGCAGGAAGCGCGCAGGGATCTGACCGCCGCAGATGATCCTTTAAGCGTAAAGATGCCATAAGAGACATCCTGATCAGCCATTGAAAGGTTCAGAACGGCGTTCTGCGCGATCTGATCCAAAACGAAATCATAGTCGCCCTGATCGAAGAAACGGACCTCAACAGGATAGTTGTCGACGAGCGAGATATCCGCATTCATCGATCCTGCCTGAAACGCACCTACCTCGGTCGAACCATCCTTCATGAACCGAAAGGACAGGCCCTGCTTGGAAACGATGTCTTGCGAGTCCTCATAACCTGCTGGCGCAAAACGGACCCGATCGCATTGCAACTCCAGCGTCATGTTGCCCGTCTGAATGAAGGCGTTGGCATTGGGCGGTCCACTGAAGTTCCAGTCAGCCATGGCAGGAGATGACATCAAGATTGTGAGGACCGCGCCGGCTACTAGATGTCTTTTCATAAGTGATCCCTTCCATTTTCGTCAGGCTGCAGGTGACCATCGAAATCTAAACGAGAAACCGTGCTCCATTCCAGAGCGAACTCACCGTTATCCAAGGGCGTCCGTGCCTCCGTCGCGGCCTCGACTCTCTCACGAAGTGGCGCGGGCATTCGAAGGTCTGGGACCAAGGCAGGCAAAGCCATCAAGCCCGCGGCGAAAGAACGGAGAGTCCGGTCTTCATTGTCTCACCTCACAGGCATTGTGTCGGTCAGCGGCCCAGATTGGGTCGGGATATCTGTCAGGTTCATGCCGCCACCGATGGCGCCAAGCGCGTCGGCAACACTCGGTGGAGTGTCGCCCGAGAGCGCAGCATCGATCCGTCGCGCGAGTTCCTCGTAGTGTCCCGATATGGCCGGGTCGTCGCTGTCTCCAGCTGCGGCTTTCAGCCGTGTCGCCAACTGCGGAAGTCGCGCGCGTGCCCAGGCTGGGAATGCCGTCTCAGCCCCGGTCGAGGCCTGCGCGTTGAGTTGGTCGGCATCTGCCCCGAAAAGTGCGGCGACGAGCGTTAGCGCACCCCTTGGAGTCGGCGGGGCGACGAGGACCTGCCAGGTCCCCTGCACAAACGCGGTCTGCATGGCGCGCTTGCGTGGGTCGTCCTGCCCGAGGTCACTGAACAAAGCGGCGAGCATGTCATCTCCTAGGTCAAGGGGCCCATAGGCTGATGGATCGCGGCGCTGCTGTTCGTCCAGCGTTCCCAGCCGCGCACCGCTCAGCAGCAGCGAAACTGCCTGCGAGGCGGCGCCGTCAAGTGTCAGGCGCGCACCGATCGGCTCCAGGCGGTCGATAAGCTCAGTGCGCTCGAAAATCTCGAGCGCCTCTGGCACCTCTTCAAGCACAAAGCGCACCGAACGACGCTGTTCAGCGGCGGGCACCGGACGGTACCGCTCGACATTCGCGGGTTCGTCATAGACGCCGCCGACGTTCGAGAGTACGCTTTGAACGAACGTGAGATAGCGCGACAGCGCCTGATCATATGCGGCACGGATGACCGCGTCGTTCCCGCCCGCTGCCTGCGGGAGGTTGCCAAGAGCCGTATCGAGGCGTTCCGCGACGAGACGTGTTGCCTCTACTCGATCGGCCGCAGTGTTCTCTCGCTGAAGGCGCGGGTCACTGCCCTGTCGGGACTCCGATGCCATCTCGGCTGCCGCCCACCTCAGAATACGATCAGTGCGGGAGCGTTCGATCAATTCTTTGAGCCCCACTTCGGTCGCCTCTTCGCCGCCGAAATTGCGATAACCGAATTCGATAGCAAGGCGATCGTAGGCTGAAATCATGGGGTAGAAATCTTGCACACCATCATCTGGCTGGGCAGCCTGGTTCCACCGACCATATGCCATGATTGATCCGTTAGGCCCATTTGCTGCCATGAAGGCCGGGTCGCGCTGTTGCGCGATACTCCAGACAGTCGAAGCAAGGTGATTGTGGCGCAGTCCCAACGTGTGACCGACCTCGTGGGCGATCACATAGCGCATCAGTTCGCCCTGCTTCTCGGGCGAGAGCGGCAGGGTGTCCGCCTCGGGGTCGACCGCGTTATGAAGAAGATAGTAGTAGGTTTCGAAGAACGGGACGACCGACGGCCAAACGAGGATATGCGCACCGAGAATTTGCCCTGACCGAGGGTCGTAATGCACCGGACCCATTGCGTTAGCCATTTCTTGTGGCAGCCAACGCACGACGTTGATGCGGGCGTCCTCGGCTGACCAATCGGGATCTTCCTCAGGTGTCGGTGCATTCCGTGCTACGATGGCGTTCGAAAAGCCCGCGGCCTCGAAGGCCACGTTCCACATCTCTATGCCTTCCTTGATATAGGGGCGCCAACGGTCGGGCACACCTTGGCCGATGTAGTAAACGAGGGGCTCCACCGGATCGGACAGACCCGTGGCGTTGGGGTCGGCTTTCTCGAGTCTGTGGCGCAGAATGTATGTGACGTCGCGTACCGGAGCATCGTTTCCGTACTCAACGAATGACGTGCTGAAGTATCCCATTAGTGGGTCGGCTTCACGGGGTGTCATCGGCACCTCCGGAAGCAAAGCCAGCGAATGCCCAACAATCATCGATTGCGCGCCACCCTGACCAATGAAAGTCAAGTGCGAGCGGACTGATATGTTCTCCGGAAAAGAGCGGGCGCGGTCGATCCAGGATCTCGTTGGATCGGCGGCCGGTGGGCCCAAGGGGCCCGCAAGCACCGCTCCCGCCGTGATTGGACCACCGATATCGCCCGAAAAAACGTCAGTGAGATCGAGAAGGATCTCTCCGTCAGGCCCCTCTCCCGCGATAGGCAGACCAAACAGGATGGGCCCCAGCGTGACACCTTCGACGGCGATCTGGATCGGGGCAAGCTTCGCCTCGACATGGTCGTCGTGCTCTGACGCGACGGCACGGCGCGCACTTTTTCCAGCAAGATCGCGAACGAAGATCGTGTCACCTCGGCGTTCAAGTCTGATGATTGTCTCTCCTATGGCATTGCCGCCCATGCTGACCACGCCGACCGGCAAGCTGACCGCTTCCGCGTACCACATGAAGAGCCGGTCAAGCAGTTCCGGCGGCAGGACAAGAAAAGTCCGCCCCTCGAGATCGTAAAGCTGCGCTGGCCCTTCCCCCAGCGGCTTTCCTTTGGCTACAAGCTGAGCGAAGGGATCGGGCGCGTCGACCTCCGTCTGTTCACTTTCTAGAGGCGAAGTTGTCGTATCATCATCCTGCGCGATTGCCGGATTTCCAAGCAGCATTGCCAGCATGCTGGCGGTCGAAAAAAGAACGGTCCACTTCATGGTGATCCCCAGTAGAAATTACCTAAGATTGCCAATGCGTGCCACCTGACGTCAATGATAGATGCGCGTCATGACTGGCAGATGACTCCCGGCGACCTGTATTTTTTTCTCAGGCGCGTCTGCGTGCCAAGGCCACGTCGACGGAATTGAAGCTTTGACGCTTCCATGAGAACGAGAGACGAATGCGATCAGTTCAGATCCATTCTGCGAACAGCCTCTGGGCCTGGCATCAGAGTAGACTCCCAAGTCGCCCAGTCACCGCCCGCGCCCATGTAGCCACTGTAGAGCTTCGCGATGAGCTGTGGATCCGAAGATATTCGATCCCAAGACATCTTCCGCAGGTTGGGATGGCGCCAGCGCAGATTTTCAAGCACAACTGTTGCCCCCCAGTCGGCAAGCGCTGGTTGCTCGGAGAAATACGCAATTGCGGAGAGCGCCCGTTCCGGTTCGGCATCAATTAACGTCAAGAAGCCCTCTTCGATTGCCCAAGGCAGCAGGCTCTGTATTGTGTCTGCCTTAATGCGATATGGGCCGACCGATAGGTTCAGCGCGGTCACACCGCCTGGCCAAACGAGGGCGAGCATGTCTTCTGCTTCTTCAAACAGACGACGCGAAATCCCCTCCTGGCTATAATATCGAGCCTCAGCCGCCTTTATGGCTTCCGTGACCTCGACCGGCACACTCGGATATGAAATCCGGAAATCAACGGAGGCGAGTGTCTGGACCCGCAAATGAAGGAAGATGCCCGCAGTGACAGTGCCCAAAACAAACGTAAAGACAGCACCAAGAAGCGCACTTCGCATGGTTGGCTCTCCAGCAATGGCGCCAATTCGGTGCGGCGCGGCTTAGAAACGTACCTTCGGACTAAACGCAACAAATTTCCAGATATCTAGACCTTCCGCTCAACGCTGCTTGCGGTGCTTACTTGAAGAGCGTCCGTCGGTGTAACCGCATGTGACGACGGTCCGCTTCGGGCCGGAAGTAGCCGGTCTAAGTCTGGAACGCTGCTTACGTCGGACCAAATCGATTTTGCAGTTGAAGGGGCCATAGGCGGTTCCATCTTCAACGACGGCTTCGTCCGCAATGCGGTCGTCGAGCCTATTCTGTCTGAGGTCGGCTTTGCCAACTTAAGCTGACCTTCGCTTCCAAACGGACGGGTCCCGGTTCGGCCAATGGCCGCTTCTTACAGCAGCGGACATTCGCAAAAATGAGGGTAATGACCGAGTGGCGGACGAAGCTTCCTTTGAAACCGGTGCATTGAGCTAAATCATTCCGCTTTCATCCGTCATCATGCGAGAAGTTCACTGTTGGGAACTGCCCCGGGAGCGAGAGTTTTGCTCAGTTGATTGAATGGAGGCTGTTATGTTGAAGATACTCTTCTCGTTACTTGTTCTTTTTCCGCCAGTTTTAGCTTCGGCACAGGACACGCCGGAATTCCTGAGGTTAGGCGGTGATCTTTATGGCGGAGGCAGCGCAGTGGTCGTCGCCGACGGTGCCGCAAATGATGTCTTCCTGGCCGCTCAGGATACCCGGCTAGCCGTGCCAATATCGGGGTCCGCTCACTTGGCAGGGCAGACGGTGACTCTGGCCCAACCAGTTGCAGGCAACGCCTATGCAGCGGGTCAGACGGTCACATTAAGTGCTCCTGTGACTGGCAGTGCAACGCTTGCAGGTCAAACGTTGAACATTGGCGACATAGGTCGGAACCTGCGGGCCTTTGGCCAATCTGTCGCCTTGAATGGAACTGTCGGCGGCGCTGCATTAATCGCAGCGCAAGGGGTCACATTTAACAGTACCGTCAATGGCGACGTGGCTGTAAATGCGGATACCATCGACTTCGGCCCAGCAGCCAGGATCGGCGGAACCCTCACAATCTATCATTCCGACCCGAACTCAATCGACGTTCCTGACGCGGCCGCACCCGCGGAGCGGATCATGCGCAAGACTATCGAGCAATGGTCCGAGGACGCCCCAACGTCAGTCGGTGTGAGCAGTGACACGATGTGGCGCGGAATACTCTCCACGGTCATTACCGTGACGGTTCTGGCCGCACTACTTGCAGCGCTGATGCCCGGAAAACTGTCGCAGATGAGGGCCATGTTCCTTACCCGGCCATTTCGTTCATTTTGGTTCGGTTTCTTGACCTTGTCGGCTGCCATCGGAACGACAGTCGTCCTTGCGATCACCTTGATTGGTCTTTTGGCGACTCCGATGTCGATTCTTCTGGCAATAGTTCTTGGATTTGCAGGTTACATTGTCGGATCCTACGCTCTGGGCGTTGGTTTTTTAGACCTGATCGGGCGAGATGTCCCTGGAGCATGGATTGAACGCGCTCTTGCCGCTGCGATTGGTGCGGTCGTGATCGCTGTCGTCGGTTTGGTTCCATTTTTTGGCTGGCTGGTGATCCTGGCGGTATCGCTGACGGGGCTTGGTGCTCTTTGCATCGTGTTCTTCCGTCCGCGTTTCTACTCCGATGCCTCGCCAAGCGCCTAGCAAGCACGAGCGAATCGGATCATGGCATCGCACCTTATCGATGCCGGATACTTCGTGGATCAAAGGGGCGTTTCAGTTGGGATATCAACGAGTCCTCTTGTCCCTCTTGGCGGGGTGGTTCGCACTTCTTGTTCCCTTCGCGGCTTGCGCCGAGATGACAGAATACAGCTGCGACATCGACAGCATCACCGTCGTAGCCGAGGACAGTCACAATGCCGAGCTGGCTTGCGACACGATAGTCTCAACCGATTTGCGACTGCGCGACCTTGGTCTTGAAATTGACCAAACCGTGCGCGTCGAAATCACGATCAAGGAACGCTACAGCTCGCTCCGGGGCAACCGCCGTCAGACAAAGAAGCGGCTGCTGTCCGGGCTCGTTCGCTGCGGCGCCTGTGGTGGCAACATGACCATAATCAACCGCGAGCGCTACTCCTGCTCCGCGAAGCGGGAACGTGGCACCTGCTCCAGCCCCGTGGGCATCAAAGCCGCTGAACTCGAGAAACGCGTACTCGATGGCCTTCGGGAGATCTTGCACGGCCGGCAAGACTTGGTTGAAGAATTCGCAACCGCATACCGGGAGGAAGTTGAACGGCTCCGGCGTTCCAGAACAAACGACGGCTCACGGCTGCAAAAGGAACTGGCCAAGGTGCAACGCGGTATTGATCGCTGCCTCGCCTACATTATCGACGGCGACGGCGATCCGGGCACCGTCCGGGGGTCGCTCAAGGAACTGGAGAACCGCAAGAGGGCCTTAGAACGGCAACTGAGAGAGGCTGGCTCGGCGTCAACAGTCGTGCTCCACCCGAACATCGCGGATCACTATCGCCGCAAGGTAAAGGAACTCCAAATTCTGTTCACCGACGACGCGTCGCGCCAGCAGGCCATGGAAATTGTCCGCTCATTGATAGACCACATCGAAGTTTGCCGAGGCGAGAAACGCGGAATGCCCGATGTCATCCTTTTTGGTACACTCGCAAATATCCTGGAGTATGCCTGTACAGAAACAAAAAAAGCCGCCTCGGCTGAGGGCGGCGTTGGTAGGGTCTTGTTGGTTGCGGGGGCTCGCAACCAGCTTTGTCGAACTGTCTTGGAGCTATGACCGGGCCACAATTTAGCACGGCGATCGCTCAACGCTCTGCACGGCGAAGCATTTCAGATCGTTGACGATTTGCCCTCAGGCGAACACGCCCAGTCCTGGTCTGACGCGCGTTAGAGTGGACCCAATCCCAATGACCGGCATGCATGGCAGAGGCGACATCTGATCAAAATGGTCAGATGACGGCAACGAGCCCAAAGCAGAAAGCGAAGGCTCACTAGCGGAAGCCGAAGCGGACGGAAGCTCATGTTGTGCTATGCTTGATTAGTCCTTCTGGTGAGCCTCACATGGTAAATCTGGCAAGACTGATGCAAAAAAATCTGAGAAAGGATCCGATGCCCCGCAACACCAAGTTAATCCTCTGCCCCGTCAATCTTCGCCACCTGAAGGTGGATTGCAGTGCCTACGAAGAGGCCATCGCTATGGCGAAACGCCGTGGCGCGAAGCTTCTCGT
>NZ_JBLBVK010000039.1:0-113819 GCF_047314965.1 Silicimonas lutimaris
ACACCAGAAACAGCGAAACCGTGCGGAAGAAACCCGCCCGCTCAGCGCTGCGGCCGAGACGAGAGTAAAAACGTTTGGCCAGCGTGCGCAGGACCAGGAAGACCGAAACCGTGATGACAATAATTAAGAGCAGTTCCGGCAGCGCTTTGAGAAGGACGCCAAGCTCATCGCCACGCAGGCCGGAGAACACGCTCTGGCCGCTGGAAAGATCCGTCGATATCCCAGTGAGCACGACCACGGCTTCCTCAGCGAATTCCTGCGTGACCAAACCAATGCGACGACCGAGTGAGATAACCTCTTCAACGGGTTCGCTCACGGTCGCAGTGGCGTTCTCCGCCGGTGCCGCGGCCGCCTCCAATTCTTCGATTAGCTTGGCACGCGCGGCGTCATCTTTCAAAATTCCAAGGAGAGTATTTATCCCGTCATCCGTCATCGCTGCATTTGACTCAGCCGGAGCGGGATCGGTGGATTGTGCATGAACAGGGGCGGTGCCGAGGCTCAAGCCTAGGAAGAGGATAGTAGCAGCGAAGGCCCAAATCATCCTAGTTTTTCTCAACCTATGAACCACCGCTTGCATGAGTTTGGCCCTCTTTGAAAAATTTCGTCGGTTGAGTTCCACGGCTCTATGCGAGGGCCTCGCCTTTTGCAAATCCTCGACCCAGATTACTGTTAACAAAGACTGCGGACAAACAAGAAGAGCTTCGGGTTGGCGGCTATGCCCGAATCTTTCACCGAGAAAGCAGAAGTAGAAATTTAGTGGATCGGAATCGACCCCTACGAGAGCCGATGGATGGCCGGTCTGGGGAGTTGCCATGCGTCGCCGAATACCCGTTGCCGCGTTATCGCACGTCAATTTTGGCTCTCTGCACCTGCATTCGCGTAGGTCAGCTCCGTCCCGCAAACTGGTCAAGCGACCTTTTCGGCTCTACGTCCGGTTCGTGCAAACGCAGCTATTCGCATTAGCGGCAGCTGATCAGATTGTTGGGATCATGGTTTCCGTCAATTTTTCACGAAAACTGTCTGATCCTGTCTTAGTACTGCCCCATCGCGCTGCGATAAAGGCAGCGTCGTAAATGTTAACCAGTGTAGTGAGTGTCCGATGCGTAAAATCGTTGCGCCGTCCTTTGCCCGCATGTCCCCCGTCATTCGATATGGCTACTTCATCCTCTCGAGCCTGACGCTACGGAGCTATTCCGCCTGGAAGCAGGACGGCGAACCCAATCCCTTCGTCCGCCCATGCTACGAGATGCTCAGAACCACGCGGTCAGAACTCGTGTCCCTGTTTCCGTCGCATCTGACCTCACAGGTTTGATGCCAGGGACTCCGCAAGGGCCAAAGTCTGGCATCACCTTGACTGTCGCGTCCGTGAAGAGGCCGCGGCCATCGCTGTTCTTCGCTAGGCGCCACGTTTGGGTTTGGTTCTTAGGTTGGCGCCACACTCAGGAATTGAGGAGACCCTGGAATGGCACAGAATAATACCCGCCCCCCGAAGGATACGATCCATCTCGGCGCGTCCGAACTGGCCGGCGCCATCAAGGCCGGCGATCTCTCCGCCGAAGAGGTCGTCGATGCCCAGATTAATCACATCGAGACCGTCAATCCCGCCCTCAACGCAGTTGTCATTCCGTTGTTCGACGAGGCCCGAGCGCAAGCCAAGCTTGCCGACGATGCACGTGCAAGGGGCGAGCCTCTCGGCGCGCTGCACGGCGTGCCCATGACCATCAAGGAGCAATACAAGGTCAGGGGTACTCAAGTCACGCTCGGCGCGACCAACAAGATCGGCAACGTCTACGAAGACGAGGGGCCGTTGGTCACAAGGCTCCGCGCTGAGGGTGCGATCATCTTGGGAAAAACCAACGTCGCGCAAACCCTTCTGGGCTACGAAAGCGACAACCGGGTCTATGGCCGAAGCAACAATCCTTGGGACCTGACGCGCTCGCCCGGGGGCAGCAGCGGCGGCGACGCGGCGATCATCGCGGCCGGTGGCGTGCCGCTCGCCCTGGCGAGCGATCTGGGCGGCAGCGTTCGAATTCCCCCGCTTTTCTGCGGCGTCCACGGCTTCAAGCCGACGATGGGGCGCTTCACGAACGATGACTTCCCGAACGAACTCCTTGGCTATGGGCAGGAAGCCATCCTGCCGCAGCCCGGTCCGATCGCCCGAACCGTTGTCGATCTCGCGCTGGCGCTAGAGGTGTTCGCCAAAACCTCGATGAACACCACCATCGACAACGTCCCGCCGGTCCCGTGGACCGACCCGGCGACCATCTCGGTCAAGGGTATGCGCATTGGCTATTACACGGACAACGGGCTATTCACTGCGTCTCCCGCACTGCGGCGCGCGGTCGAAGAGACCGCCGAAGCCCTACGCAAGCTGGGGGCCGAAACCGTGCCCGTCGACGCGCCGGACCCTTTCGAGGCAATGCGTATCTTCCTCGGTGTGATGTCCGCTGGCGGCGTTGGCCGCATGAAATCCCTGCTCGGCTCGGAAAAGCCGATCCCGCAAGTGGCCGATGCGGTCAATGGTATGGGAACGCCGCGCGCGGTCCTCGCCGTGCTTGCCCGGATCATGGCCGCGCGGGGACAGCACCTCAATTCCCGTGTCATAGGGTGCATGGGTGCCCTTAAGACGGCCGACTACTGGAAGCTGGTCGAGGCGCGCACGGATTTTCGTGTCGGTTTTCAACGTGCATTGGATGCGGCTGGGCTGGATGCTCTGCTCTGCCCACCTTGCGCCGTTCCTGCGATGACCCACGCCTCCAGCGAACACCTTTTCCCGGCGATAAGCTACGCCTTCACCTACAACGTTCTGGGCGCACCTGCCGGCGTGGTCTCAACGACCAGAGTGAGGCAGGGCGAGGAGAGCGACCGCAAGGTGGGCAAGGACATCGCCGATATTACGGCGCAGCAGGTCGAACGGGGAAGCGCGGGACTGCCGGTCGGCGTGCAGGTTGTAGCTCGACATTGGCAGGACCATGTCGCGCTCGCCGTGATGGCGGCGCTGGAAGCAGAGTTCCGCAAGACTGAGGAGTATCCATTTAGGCCGGAATTACCGGTGAACAGCTAGACAAACGGAACGGCAGATTTGTCCGCTTCTCAGACATAGCGCCCCATCAGTTCAAGGTCCGGTTCTCGCGGAAGCAGTCATTGAGGCGCCAAAGCAGACATTGCCTTGGAACTTGCTTGCCCTGAATGACCGATTAGCGCGATCAACCAGTCATCTGAGCATTCTTCTCGGATGTCTCAGAAGAGCCCGAAGCGGACATTTTCCCAATGGCGCAGCGTCGGCTACTAAGGGTGGAAAACAGACATTCGCTGCGAGTGCGAAACTCGGTTTGTGGGTAAGAGATACTTGACACTCACTTGAAGAATTACCGACCGAACGAAAGCGTCAAAGTGATGGCGTGGATTATGGACATTCGATACGAACAGTAGATTCTGAACGCGGCTGAGGATTCCCCTCCTGAGATAGCGTATCGGCATTCAGCCAAAGCAACGGCACTGAAAGACTTGCGCTGTCGGTCTACGAACCTGAGAGAAGAGGTGTAGAAAGTCAGATTACTGATCAGCATTTCCGACTTACCGCATGATTAACGGATTAGAAAAACATAGTTGCAGCATGCTTTTCGACGGCATCGAGTAAATGCGAAGTCAACTCGCGGCAATGTCACTTTGGTCTGGGAAGACTACTCGGACGGAGTCTTCCTTGAAGTCTTCAAATCCCTTGGACCAAATGCGGCCGGGCCAATGAATATCCACTGTTCCAACTTGTGGGCGGTAGGCTGCGGTGTATAGCGTTCCGAAACCAGCAGAGAACGCCGTTGAGTACAGCGGAGGTTTCAAAAAGGCAGCGATGAATCTTTCCTGCGTTTCGGGGTGAAGCGTCAGGCGCTGCAATAGATACCGCTCTCTTTCGACCGTGGCAGTGAACCTGGCATGGCTCGACCACTCCACCCGTTCCTGGTGGTTTGTCGCGACAGCGGAATGCGTCAACGCGGTCGGTCTATCGGGAGCGAGGAAGGCCGTGAGATAATTTCGATCTGCATCCAACACGGTCACATTGTAGCTCATATGCGAAGGAATGCGTTCAAGAGCCTGCCCAGCCTCTTCGGCCGTTGTACACGTCTGGAGAATGTATCGTAAGATCAGCGGCACGCCGAATCCGACGCCCACCGCTTGCCGGCCACCAAATGTGAGCGAGGCCGCCAGACCTTGGTCGTTCATACCATCCACCAGTCCGAACAAACCATCCGATGTTCCGATAACACCCCGTCCGTTCCAGTTGGTTTTTAGCAGTATGGCGTCAAATGCGTCCTTGTCGTAATCGTAATTGCGAACGAGGAGCGGTTTGTCTCCTGGCCAGATCGCCTGGCTGCATCCCGCCAGATATCGGGGCGGGCAATAGAAACTCAGGAACCGGGATTCAATATCTCCACCACCGACCAGCTCGCAGAGCTCGTCATAAAGATCGAGAATTTCCGGCATGTACTTTCGAATGGCATGCCGGGACTCAAGGTAGGTGCGCCTGCCCGAGACTCCCTCACGGCTCCACCATTTCGAATATGCCGGCCAGTACTTCGCAAACTGCCCCCCCCAACGCTGCCCGGGTGAATCCTCGGCGATAGATCGAAACTCTACAGTCATGAACCCTACATATCCTAAGCCTGCCCGCGCACAAGATCTTCGAATTGTCCGCCGGAGGAAACACGAGGGTACCTTTCAACGCGTCTCTATCGTTCGGACGCCCGCAGCTGATCCAGATTTGCACTGTCAGGACTAGAAACAGTACGCAACCGCACATCGTGGTGAGGGTAAGGTACCTCGATCCCATTGGCCTTGAACTTCTCCCAAATGCCGAGCATGACTGCACTTGCAACATTGGCAACGCCATTCTCGGGGTCGTTGATCCAGAACCGTAGTTCAAGATCAATGGAACTGTTGCCGAATGCTCTCATGAGACAATTTGGCGCCGGATCATGAAGGACCCGCGGTATTTCGAGCGCAGCCTCGATGCAGAGCTGTCTCGCAAGATCGATATCAGAGTCGTAAGAAACCCCTACAGGAATACGTCGCCTCGTCGGCTTGTCCGAATGCGTCCAATTGGTGACCGGACTTGCGATCAAGACCTCGTTCGGAATCAGCGTCTCGGTGCCATCTCTGGTTCTTACGGCAACGTAACGGGTCGTCATCTTTCGAACCTGGCCATAAGTGGGGCCATACGCTGTTTCGATTTCTATGACATCTCCCGGCTTGATCGATTCATCAGCCAGTAGCGTGTAACTCGCCAACAGGTTTTCTACAGTTCTTCGCAACCCAAGACCGACACCGATACCCAGAGCGCCCGAGAAGATCGCAAATGCTGTAAGATCGACTCCGATTGCCGAGAGGGCAATGACCACAGCCAGAATCAAGAGCGCCATCCGGAGCAACCGGACAACCAATAGCCTTAGGGCAGAGCTCATCTTGTCGACGCGTTGTAGCCTACGCTCGACGATTCCGGAGACCGCGTTTCCGCCCCAAATCAAGATGGCGGTAAGGATAACGCCTTTGACAAATGCCCAGGCTGTAATGCTGATGGGGCCGACGGTTAAGCCGGTCGCCCGCAGCCATTCAATGACAACATCCAACAGGCCCACGGAGTTCAACGCAGCGGCTGTCCAGGCGCTCCATGAAAAAACCTGGCTCCAATAGGCGGAAGGAATAAATATCGAGACCGTTCGGATAACGACGAACGCCAGCAACAAGCTGATCACGAGTCGCAAGAACGGAATCGGCAGTTCAAAGGCTTCAAATACCGATCTTGAAATACCTAGGAGCACCACCCACACAACCGGCATCGCGATCGCGGCAACCGTGCGAATTAGCCGTCGGACTGCGGGGCCAAGAGTATGTTGCTGGTTCAGCCTTTCGAGAAGGCGTTGAAAGCGCCTCCGGAGCGCAACTGCCAGAAAAAGGCCGCCGGCAATAAACGCAAACTGATAAAGCGTTTCAAAAACCAGTACGTGTTCACGAAGCCATTCGATTGCGAAGACCAAATAGTCGGTCGCTGCCGACGCGACTTCTTCGACCTCTTTCTCAATTATTGTTGGCTCTTCTTGTTCCATCTCTCAGTTTTGCCGCAACTGGCGAGGTACGCAAACCGCAGGCTTGCGTACGCCAACGTGACTTCCCGCGAATGATCACATTATCTTGAAAGCTGGATCCTCGAAAGCTTGGGCGGACGGCAACGGTCGCGCGGAATATGCGTTCTTTATGCCCTTGATCCATTTCTTGGATTTTTCGGTCAACGCGAAGCCTTTGGTCATGGAGCGTCCACGCGTCACCAGAATTCCAAGATCTGCGCCTTCGTAGCGGTAGTCGCCTGCGTTGGAAATGCGCAGGAAAAAGGCTTCATCCTCGCTTTCAACGGCACGGCGGTGATAATCGAACCGATCAAGAACCACCCGCCCGTCCGGCAGCATTTTGTAGATCCCCGATTCGGGCGCATGCGTGATGATGTCGACGCTATCTTCGGTGTGCTTGATCACCATCTGCGACCAGCTGTCAATCATGTCGGGGTCAGCCCACCGCGCGTTCAGTTCCTCTACGTCCAGATTGAAGGGTTTTTTCGAGAACTCGAGCAGGTGGAACAGGAAAAGCGGTGCGTCCGCGTGGGCGAAAGCGGCGTGGTTCGTCATGGATGATGCGCCGGTAATGCGCGGATTAAGCTCACCCAGCCAGATATCGCCGGTCTTCTTGTCGATCAGGAAGTCCAGCTCGAAATATCCACGATACCCTTCTTTCCGCAGTTGTTCGCCGAACTTGAATGTCAATTCACGCGCCTTCTGCCGCGTCTTTGGCGGAAAGGCGGTCGAGAAGATCTCGTTCCCGCACCAGCCGCCTCTGTAGGGTGTAAGTTCCTTGAACCCGACAAGTTCGGTCATCAGCGGGCCAACGATCGTACCCTCGCTCGTGGCACACGCCTCGATCGCCGATCCACGGCAATCGATCCGCTTCATGATCTTGATCTCGCCCTCGCCGATGATCTCGTGCTCGTGCTTTCGGAAATCTGCCTCGGACTTAATGAAGAACGTGGTGTGACCGCTATCGCCGAAGGCCGATTGCAGCACCAGATCGTGTCCGATCCCGGCCTTTTTGCAGACTTCGCGCAGCTGTTCGTAGCTTGTGACCTCGCTCAGCACGTTGGGCACCGACGGCACGCCGGCCTTGTTGCCGACGCGGACGGTTTCGATCTTGTTGTCCATCGACTGGCGCAGCTTGGCCTTTGGGAACCAGACTTCGCCACCCAGTTCCTTCACAAGCTTCTCGGTCTTTTCGTCAAACATCAGGAAGACGAATTTTGGCTTTCCGCCCCGCGACTTGACGTAATCGATCACCTCTTTGTGCTGCAGCAGATAGTTGTTGATGTCCTCGATCGACTGAAACTCATCATGCGGCAGTTCTGAGGGGCACAGCACGTTGGGATGTCGGCCGTCGAAACAATCCATGTAGCAAATATACTTGAAGTTCTTCACCCACTCATCAAGTCCGAGCAAATTGAAATTGGTCGCAGAGACGAAGTAGATCGGGTCCTGATTTGTGTGAAAGAAACGCCGGATCTCGGAGATGTTCCTCAGGGTTTTCTTGGGCATGGTCGTCCTCTCTACTTCTTTCTCTTTGATTGTTTCTTAAGGGCGGCTTCGGTGAAGACCCGCAAGCCAAGATCCGGCCGAAAGCCGTGGATCTCACTCACATCCAACGCGCGCATGAATGATAGGATCTCCGGGCTGATGACTTGCCCCGGCACAAGGATGGGAAACCCTGGCGGGTAAGGAATGATGAAGGAGGCCGAAACCATCTCCTCACCCGCTTCGAGCCGAGCCATCAACGCTTCATCGAGATCGAAATAGTCGCAATTGTCCTCGTTGTAGGCGAGGAAGAACGCCGAGCGAATGTCACCTTCCGGCGTTTCAACTCCTGTTCGGAACGCGTCGTGAAAACGACTGAAGTCGGGAAGCGGCGGAACGTGCTCGACCAATGCCGCGACGCGCTTTTCGAATGACCGCCGTTCCATTTTGGACGCATCATCGAGCAGATCATCCAGTTCATTGGCCACCTCAACCAAGACCTCGATCAAATAGGCGACGGACGATCGTGTCGTCCCGATATTGGTCATGAACAGAACCGAGTTGCGAGACGTCTTGTTGATCTGGATCCCGTATTTATCCATCAGGATCTTTGTCTTGAACGTATCGCCGTCCCATCCTGTGCCACCCACGGCAAGCGTCACGCGGGTCGGGTCCAGAACGAATTCGTCCTGCGCCCAGATCTGCCATTTGTCCGACCAGCCTTCGTGCTCGTCGTAATAGGCCTGAATTCCGCTTTCACGGTATTCGTCGGGGATCATGTCGGACGGGGTCAGGACCTTGAAATACTTCCGCAGCAATGGATGGGTCTGAACCGCCCGGCGGATTGCCATGGCGCTTTCTACCTGCCGCTGTACGAATTCGAAGCCTTCCAGCTCGACCTGGCGTCTGCCAACATCCAAAGACGCGATGATCTGATAGTTCGGCGACGTGGACGTGTGCGTCATGTAGGCTTCGTGAAAGGCCTGCTCGACCTCGCCTTTGAAGTCCATGTCGTTGACATGAATCATCGAACCTTGCCGCAAGGACGTAAGCGTTTTGTGTGTGGACTGCGTCGCATATACGCGCACACGCGCGTCAGGGGGCGGAATAAGCCTCGTACTCAACCACTTGTCTTCATCAGCATTCTCGAGGTCCTTTTGTTGCGCTTCGTACGCCGCCTTGTGGGCGTTGCTTCGAAGGCGCTCGCGCATGCCGTTCGCGACGGACATCGCTGTTCTCTGCCTATAAGTCGGACTGAAGCGTGCAAAGGCAAACCACGCCTCATCCCACAGGAAAATGAGATCCTTCTTGATGGCTAGGCATTCTTCCATCACGCGTTCGACGTTGTAGACGAGCCCATCGAAGGTGCAGTTGGTCAAAAGCACCATCCGCACCTTGTCGAGTTTTCCCACGGCCTTCAGCTCGAGAAGCTTGTGCTTGATTTCCCGTATCGGAACGGCGCCGTACATGGAGTACTCGTGCAGCGGATAGCTATCCATGTAGACCACATTCGCCCCCGCCAGCACCATGCCGTAGTGGTGCGACTTGTGGCAGTCGCGATCGACCAAGACAATGTCGCCGGGTCGAACCAGCGCCTGCACGACAATCTTGTTGCAGGTCGAAGTCCCATTGGTGGCAAAGAAGGTTTGCTTGGCGCCAAAGGCGCGTGCGGCCATATCCTGCGCTTCCCTGATCGGACCGCGTGGCTCGAGCAAACTGTCGAGACCGCCCGATGTGGCCGAGGTTTCTGCGAGAAAGATGTTCGGCCCGTAAAATGCGCCCATGTCCTGGATCCAGTGCGAGCGACTGATCGACTTGCCGCGACTGATCGGCATAGCGTGGAAAACACCGGTCGGCTGTTTTGAATACTCCTTCAGTGCCGTGAAGAACGGTGTCTTGTACCGTCGATTGACACCCCGAAGAATGTTCAGATGCAGTTCCAAAAAGTCTTCCTGATTGTAGAAGACGCGCCGGCAACGCCCCAGATCGAGACCGGCGATGTCTTCCGCCGACCGATCCGTGATCAGGTACGCATCGAGTTCGGGCCGTACTTTTGCAATGAGGCGACAGGCCTCGGGACCGTACTCATAGGGTTGCAGCCCATCGACGTCTTCGTCCTGGTTCAGGCGGTGCAGGTACTGCTCGATTATCGGCAAGACATTTCTTGACTTCAGGACCAGCCCCGGCCGAACGATGACGGCTTGTACGTTATAGTTGAACAGTATGCCCATTAACGCGTCTTCTAGGCTCGGGACGACGACGGGTTCGTAAATGAAGGGATCTTCAGGCCGTCTCATACGGTGCAGGTTGCTCCGCAAGAACCGCTCTTGGTGCTCATTGACGTTGTCAACAATCAGAACCTCGAAATAGGGACGACCCAGTGCCCGGTCTTCCGGTGCCAACGCGCTTTCGTCTTCGTAGTCTTCGTTGTCGGCTTCTTCGCCACCTATCGGTATCGTGCGCCGACGATAGGCACCTGAAGTCAGTGCTCGGGCGATACGCCGCACAGAAATGGACAGATCTTCGATATTGCGCTGTTCAAACAGTCTCTGAAGATGCTCAAATGACCTGATACCCGGGAAGGCCCAATAAAGCTCAATCGGAGCAAGGGCCTCGAACAAGGCCTCGGCAGTTTTGAGCAGTTTGCCGCCTTGCCGCCCTTCGACACCATGAAGGAGCATGGACTCTGCAGTTTCCCGCAGCGCACTCCATCGATCCGCGCGAAGCTGCGTCGCGCTGAAGTAGTCACTGACCGATGGCAGTTTGGTGCCGTGCTGCTGTACGTTCATGTCTTCCTCCCTTGCCTGCTCGCTCAACGAAACCTTGTCGATGCCAGGGGCTAGTCTGTACCCGTCTTGCCCTTGAACATTGAAATCGCCGGCCCAGCGTTTCTTGCCTTTTCATCGAGGCCAAGCGCCGTTCTAGGATCCCTCACACCAACACCGGCACGCGAGCCCTTCGTGGGGACTTCCAGAGGTCCGAGTGTGTCCAGGTAACTTCCCGCACCCGACATACGATCATAAATGGGGAAATCTGCTTCCCGATCGCGGAAGCTCTTGAGCACCTGGCCCAACCCCTTGATCCCCGTTTCGCGCTGGCGACGCACCATGTCGAGGTCGATCTCAATCGGAAAAATGTCTTCTTGTCCCGCGGACTGGTGAAGAACGGTTGCGGCCGGATCGACAACCAGCGATCGGCCGACACCGCCTGCTGCCAACCCGTTGACATCGAAGACATAGCATTGGAATTGGGCCGCCGTGGCCCGTGCGATGGCTATCTCGGCATCGCGGTCCGTGGTGCCGGTCAAGACCGGGTGCAACAACACTTCTACGCCCTGGCTGGTCAGTTGCCGCGTGGTTTCCGGAAACCAGATATCATAGCAGATTGACAGTCCGAACCGCCCCACATCCGGGACATCAAACACGCAAAAATCGGTGCCCGAGGCAATTCCGCTCTCGTAGGGTTTGAACGGGAACATCTTCGAGTATTTCGCAACGATCTCGCCGGCTGGATTGATGACAACGGATGTGTTGTAGATTTTGCCATCTTCGCGCTTTTCGAACATGGAACCGGGGATCAACCAGATTCCATACCTGTGGGCATCTTCCTGAAATTGAGCGAGCACATCATTCGGGAACGGCTGAGCAAATTGGTCCAGCGGTCCATAGGGCGCCAATTCCGAAAAGAGCGCCATCTGGGTCCAGGGGAAGCGCGCCATGAGAATTTCGAGACGGTGACGCATGGCCTCCACATTAGAATGCAGTGCAGAAACATGCATTTGGATGCCAGCGATTGCGAAGGGTGTCATTTATTCAACTGCTCACAGTGTTTGACGTGAAACGCTCCTATCGGAGCGTCAGAACCGGAATCGGGGAATGGCGCACAACTTTGTCGGCATTCGAGCCAACGAGAAGAGTCTGGAAGTCATTCGGCGGATGCGATGCCATGACGATCAGATCGGCGCCGATTTGCTCGGCAATTCGGAGGATGGTCTCAGGTACGTGGCCATGTCCGACGTGGGTTTCGAACTTGTCGGACGAAGAAAGCTCGCTGGCCGCCAGTTCCTCGAGTTTCGCCTTGAGGTTTTCCATCGCTGTTTGTTCGAAGTTCTCCGGCAGATACGAAGAGATCATTGCGCTGCCAAGGTCGTGCACAATGCCAAGGAGGTGAATTTCTCCACCCTCGCCGGCACACCGCTTCGCTGCAGGAAGTGCATTCGCCCAACTCTCTGGATGGTTGATATCGACGGGAAGCAGAATTTTGTCAAACATGGCTCATACTCCTTCTTGGGCAGTGCCTGCTGCGACGCGAGACCGACCGCGCTGAAGCATGACAACAAAGCCGAGAACAATCAGGGCCGGAATGAACATCCAGTATTTGGATGGTTGTGAAACGGGTTTTCTGACCTGCTCAACTTTCTGATCCCAGTCAAATCCGGCTTCCGCCGCCGGGCTTCCAAAGGCCACGTTGTCAACGATCACTTCTTCACCGCTGACGACATATTCGAGGCCGGACGCAAAGAGACGGTCTTGCCCCGTTTCACCCTCTCCAACGGGCAGCAGCGCCGTGAACGTTACCGGATCCCCAACCGCGTTCAATCCGCTGACAGTCAGCCGCAGGGTTTCTCCAACAGGCACGTCCATCGCGGCCTGCTCAATCGCCGCAGGCGGGACATTTTCGAAGGGCGGTGAGACCATATCCATCCAGAAGCCTGGTCTGAACAACGTGAAGGCCACAAGAAGCAGCGCAATCGTCTCATAGAACCGGTTTCTTGCGAGAAACCAGCCTTGCGTCGCGGCAGCGAACAAGAGCATCGCGATGGTTGCCGTCAAGAAGACGAAAACCCCCTGCGCCCATCCAACGTCTATGAGGAGCAAGTCGGTGTTGAAGATGAACAGGAACGGCAACGCCGCAGTACGAAGCGAGTAGAAGAAGGCCACAACACCGGTTCTGATCGGATCACCGCCAGAAACAGCAGCCGCGGCAAAAGAAGCCAGTCCCACCGGCGGTGTGACGTCTGCCATGATGCCGAAGTAGAAGACGAAGAGGTGCACGGCGATCAGCGGCACGATCAGCCCGTTCTGCTGGCCGAGTGTGACGATAACAGGCGCAAGCAACGCCGAGACCACGATGTAGTTCGCGGTCGTCGGCAAGCCCATACCAAGTATCAGCGACAGGATGGCGGTCAGCACCAGGATCGCCAGAATGTTGCCACCCGACAGAACCTCGACCACATCGGCCAAAGCGGAACCGACGCCGGTCTGGCTAACCGCACCGACGATGATACCCGCCGTCGCGGTCGCGATTCCGATGCCAATCATGTTGCGGGCACCGGCTTCAAGCCCCTCCAGCAGTTCCCGGAACCCGTTCCTGATGGCTCCTCCCACATTTCCTTCGCCCCGGAAGATCGCTTCCAGAGGGCGCTGCGTGACAAGGATGAACGTCATGAAGGCCGCGGCCCAGAAGGCCGACAGACCCGGTGATTTCCGGTCCACCATCAATGCCCATACCAGCACAACGACGGGCAACAGGAAATGCAGACCGGCACGGATGGTCGGCCCCGGCGGCGGCAGTGCCTTCACCGGCGCGTTGGGGTCCTCCATCTTCAGCCGCGGCTGTTTGGACGAGACATACAGCAGTCCGACGTAAACCGCCGTCAGCCCTGCGAACACGATCCAGGGCGCAGCGGCCCCGAAGGCGGGCCGGATCCAACTCATCGTGTAGTAGACACCGAAGGACAGCGCGCAGATCACGGCAATGGTGAAGGCAAGGCTGATGAGCCAGGCCACCCAAGGCTTCGGCTCCACCGCACGCGGCAGACCCTGCATGTTCGCCTTCATCGCTTCCAGATGCACGATATAGACCAGCGCGATATAGGAGATCACCGCCGGCAGGAAGGCGTGTTTGACCACGTCGAAATAGGGAATGCCGACGTATTCGACCATCAGGAAGGCGGCGGCGCCCATCACGGGCGGCATGATCTGGCCGTTGACCGACGAGGCCACCTCGACCGCGCCCGCCTTTTCCGACGAGAAGCCGACGCGCTTCATCAGCGGGATCGTGAATGTGCCCGTCGTCACAACGTTGGCGATGGACGAGCCCGAGATCAGGCCGGTCATGGCCGAGGACACGACAGCCGCCTTGGCCGGACCGCCGCGCATATGGCCCATCAGGCTGAACGCGACCTGGATGAAGTAGTTGCCCGCTCCGGCCTTATCGAGAAGCGAACCGAACAGCACGAACAGGAACACGAAGGAGGTCGAGACGCCCAGCGCGATGCCGAAAACGCCCTCGGTCGTGATCCACTGGTGGTTGGCCACGACGCCAAGCGACTTGGAGCTATGAGCGATGATGCCGGGCATGTAGGGGCCAAGGAACGTGTACGCCAGGAATACCGACGCCACGATGGTCAGCGCCGGACCCAGCGCCCGCCGCGTTGCCTCGAGCAGGATCATCAGACCGACGACGCTGATCACGAGGTCCTGCGTGATCGGTGCACCCACGCGACTGGCGATGCCGTCATAGGCGAAATATATGTAAAGCGATGTAATCGAACCGATGATCGCGAGCGCCCATTCCCAGGGGGGCACCCAGTCCTTGGGCGACCCGAGTAGGATCGCGGCGACGAGTAACGCGGCCGCCACAAGGATCCACCAACCCTGCGCTATGCCGCCAATACCCGTGACGAACAGGAATGCCAGCAGGATCGGGATGCCGATGCCCAGCGCCAGCTGGAACGGCGTCCGTGCCGCCGGGTAGGCGGCGAAGGCCAGGAACAGAGCGAAAGCCAGATGGAAGGACCGCGCCTCGGTGTCGTTGAAGACGCCGAACCCCAGCATGAAGGGCAGCGGCGACGCGATCCAGAGCTGGAACAGGGACCAGACAATGGCGACGGCGGTGATGAACTTTGCAACGGGAAGCGATGGACTGCGCCCCCCGGTATCGGAGGATGCGACAAGTTCGTCCAGTTCCGACTGGCTGAGCCCACCTTTTCCTGCGGCCTCGTTTTCCACTCGCGCAGCCTGAAACTGGTCCTTGTCGGTCATCGCATGTCCCCCCTTGTCCCTATTGCCTACCGGCAGATTTTTTTCTGGATCGGCTGTCTCGGGGACGGCCCCGCATGGCGGGACCGTCCGGTGGTCTAGTGGTCGCGGTTACTGAATCCAGCCGCGCTCTCTGTAGTACTTCTCGGCGCCCGGATGCAGAGGTGCGCTCAGCCCGCCCGAGATCATTTCCTCTTCGGTCAGGTTGGCAAACGCCGGATGCAGACCCTTGAAGCGGTCGAAATTGTCGAACACCGCCTTGACGACCGTGTAGACAACGTCATCGGGCACGCTGGCCTTGGTCACGAAGGTCGCCTTCACGCCGAAGGTCTGGACGTCTTCGTCATTGCCCTTGTACATCCCGCCCGGAATCGTGGCGTGGGCATAGTACGGATTCTCGGCGACCAGCTTGTCGATGGCTTCGCCAACGACCGGGATAAGCTTGGCGTCGGTCGTCGTCGTGGCTTCCTGGATCGAACCGTTCGGATGACCCGCGGTGAAGACGATCGCATCAACCTTGTTATCGCCGAGAGCGGCGGACTGCTCGGCCGACTTGAGCTCGGAGGCGAGCGAGAAGTCGTCGATGCTCTTGCCCATGGCCGCCAGCACGACTTCCATCGTTCCGCGCTGACCCGAGCCCGGGTTGCCAACGTTCACGCGCTTTCCAAAAAGGCTGTCAAAATCGGTCGCGCCACTGTCCGTACGGGCTACGACCGTGAACGGCTCGCCGTGGACCGAAAACACGGCACGGAGGTCTTCCACCCTCTTGCCTTCGAACTCGGACGTGCCATTGTAGGCATGGTACTGCCAGTCAGACTGGGCCACGCCCATGTCCATGTCACCCGCAGCGATGGCGTTGATATTTGCGATAGAACCGCCGGTCGAGGGTGCAGTGCACTTCAAGTTGTGTTCGGCCGTGCCACGGTTCACCAGCCGGCAAATCGACTGACCCACGACAAAATACACGCCTGTCTGTCCGCCGGTACCGATGGTGATGAAACGCTCTTGCGCCGTCGCCGAGTGGCCGGCCAGAACCGCAGCCGAAAGCAACGCGCTTAGTTTCAGATATCTCATGGCAGTCTCCCATTGTATATTCAACATAGTTGCGACCTTTGCAGTCGCTTCGTGGTTCAGAAGCTTAAGGCCCCTGAAATCGTTTTACAAATCTCAGAATGTCGGCGGGGTGCAGGCGCTGATCAGCACGCACTCCTTGTTCCCGATGTTCCGAAACCTGTGCGGCAGACGACTATCGAACAAATAGCCCTCGCCTGGATTCAAGACCCTTACCTGATCGTCGACGGTTATCTCGATGACCCCGGACACCACAACCCCCGCCTCTTCTCCTTCGTGGCTGAGCATTTCCGGCCCCGTATCCGTGCCAGGAGGATAGTGCTCGTACAGCATCTGCAGACTATGCTCAGAGGCATTGCCCAGTTGGCGCAAGGACAGCCGCGCGGCCGACTTGCCAAGACCGATGTCTTGCGGCGACAGTTCGAAGAATTCGTTTTCGGCGTAAAAGTACTTCCGCGGACCGGTGTTTTCGACCTCGGCGAAGAATTCGGACATGGTCATGGGGATGGCGTCGAGCAACGCCTTCAGGGATGAGACCGACGGGCTGCTCTTGTTCTGCTCGATCAGTGAGATCGCGCCACTGGTCAGGCCGGCGCGTGCTGCAAGGTCGCGCTGCGAGAGCTTTCGCGATTCCCTCACCGACCGCAATCTTCCGCCGATATCCATCGCCGCTCCAAAGTTTTCTAGCTTCCGATTGATATTTTAATCACCTCGTTCTCGCCTCAGTCAACGCATTTCCAACTGAAAAGCACGCCCGTTGACGGGACCGATGATAGCATTCTTAGCGTCAAAGCCCCATCTTGACAAGTATTCTAATCGGTGTATGAGAATTTTCATCATTCCACCCTCGTCCTTGGAGATCCAGATGACCAGGAAAGCACCCGCCGGACAGAAGCGCGCAAAGGCCGCTGCGTCGACGACGACCACAGAAAAGAAATCAAAAAAGGAAGCCCAGGCGACCGCAGCGCCAACCGCGGCAAGGGACGTACCGCCGACCGGTTCGAACGCGGCGCTACTCGCGCGTCGTGAGGCGGCTGTCCCGCGCGGTGTTGCTTCGGCAGCGCCCATCTTTGCGGCGAAGGCAGAGAACGCCGAGCTTTGGGATGTCGAAGGCAACCGTTTCATTGATTTCGCGGGCGGCATCGCGGTTCTGAACACCGGCCACCGCCACCCGTCCGTTATCGCCGCCGCCAAGGCCCAGGAAGACCTTTACACCCACACCTCGTTCCAGGTTGTGCCCTACGAGCCCTATGTCGCGCTGGCTGAAAAGTTGATCGCGCTGGCTCCCGGCGATTTCGCCAAGAAGACGCTTTTGGTCACGACTGGTGCAGAGGCGGTGGAAAATGCCGTCAAGATAGCCCGAGCCCACACCGGCCGCCCCGGCATCATTGCCTTCACCGGCGGCTATCATGGCCGCACCCTGATGACGCTGGGCCTAACCGGCAAGGTCACGCCCTACAAGAAGGACGTGGGCCCATTCCCGGCTGACATCTTCCGCGCGCCCTTCCCAGATGCGCGTAACGGCATCACCGTGCAGGATGCGCTGAACGCGCTCGAGACATTGTTCCTCACAGATGCCGACCCGTCGCGCGTCGCCGCGATCATCCTTGAGCCGGTGCTTGGCGAAGGCGGTTACCACCCTGTACCCGCCGAGATGTGGCAGGCGCTGCGCGCGATCTGCGACAAGCACGGCATCCTTCTGATCTCGGACGAGATCCAGGCAGGCTTTGGCCGCACCGGCGCCTGGTTTGCCATCGAGCATTCCGGCGTAGTGCCGGACCTGATCACCGTGGCGAAGTCGATGGCGGGTGGCTACCCGATCGCCGGGGTCATCGGTCGTGCAGATGTCATGGACGCCCTCGCACCGGGCGGCCTTGGCGGCACCTACGGCGGCAACCCTGTGGCATGTGCTGCCGCTTTGGCAGCAATCGAAGCGATCGAAAGCGAAGGCCTGCTGGCCCGGTCGGCAGCGCTTGGCGAGACCTTCCGCGCGCGCTTTGCCGAGTTCGGCTCACGCACGGCGCCCTATCGAATGTGGGACATACGGGGTCTGGGTGCCATGCTGGCCGTTGAATTCGTCACCGATTTCGAGACCGCCAAGCCGGACGCCGCCTTTACTAAGTCGGTCATCGCACATGCCCTCAAGCGCGGTCTGATCCTTCTGGCGTGCGGAATGCACGGCAATGCCGTGCGCATCATGGTTCCGCTGACCGCCGCGGATGCCATCATCGAGGAAGGTCTCGCCATCTTTGAAGCGGCCCTCGCCGATGCGGTCGCCGCGGAAGTCCGGATCGCGGCCGAATGATACGGTAGCCGGGGTGCCAAATGTGGCGCCCCGGCCACGCGCACCCCGGGAGGGTTGCGTCCAGGTGCACTTCGGGCACTCTTGTCTGGGAGATCACCCAAGAAGAATTCACTGCCGGATGGAGGTTGCCCCCATGTCACATATCTTTGCGCGCCATTGTCACTCTGTGCCGCCGACTGCCGTTGGCGGCGAAGGCTGTTACCTGATCGACAGCACGGGAAAGCGGTATCTTGACGGGTCGGGCGGAGCTGCGGTCAGCTGCCTAGGCCATGGCGATAGCGCTGTTACCGAAGCAATCAAGGCGCAGTTGGACAAGCTCGCTTTCGCCCATACCGGCTTCTTGTCGTCCGAACCCGCGGAAGCACTTGCCGACCTTCTGATTGAGCACGCTCCGGGCGACCTGGATCGCGTATATCTTGTGTCGGGCGGGTCGGAGGCGACCGAAGCAGCGATAAAACTTGCGCGCCAGTACTGGGTGGAAAAGGGCGAACCGCAACGCAGCCGTCTCATCGCTCGCAAGCAAAGTTATCACGGGAATACCATCGGCGCACTGAGCGCGGGAGGCAATGAATGGCGCCGTCAGCAGTTCGGCCCCTTGCTTCTCGAGGTCAGCCATATCGACCCGTGCTATGAATACCGGTACCGGCGCGACGATGAGAGTCCCGAGGCGTATGGCCTACGCGCGGCTCAGGCCCTGGAGGACGAAATCCTGCGTCTTGGGCCGGAGACAGTTATGGCCTTCATGGCCGAACCGGTCGTTGGCGCAACCGCGGGAGCTTTGCCGCCTGCTCCGGGATACTTCAAACGCATCCGCGAGATCTGCGACAAGTATGGCGTTCTGCTGATCCTTGACGAGGTGATGTGCGGTATGGGCCGCACCGGCAGCCTGTTTGCCTGTGAGCAGGACGGGATCGCGCCGGATATTGCCTGTATCGCCAAGGGCCTTGGCGCGGGATACCAGCCCATCGGCGCGATGCTCTGCACTTCTGACATCTACGATGCGATTGCAAACGGCTCTGGGTTCTTCCAGCACGGGCACACCTATATCGGCCATCCAACAGCCGCCGCCGCCGGTTTGGCCGTGGTCAATGCCATCATCGACCGGGGTCTGATTTCACGGGTCAACCAGCAGGGCCGCACGCTCATGCAGGCGCTCGAACACAGGTTCGGCCAGCACCAGAATGTCGGCGACATCCGGGGCCGCGGGCTGTTTCGCGGGATCGAGCTTGTCAGGGATCGGAACACCAAGGATCCGTTCGATCCCTCGCTGGGCGTGGCCGCAAAGATCAAGAAGGCCGCCTTCGCCGAGGGACTGATCTGCTATCCGATGTCGGGCACCATCGATGGCCGCCGAGGAGATCACATCCTTCTCGCTCCGCCGTTCATTATCGAAGACGACCAGATCGACGAACTGACGGACAAGCTGGAGCGCGCGATCAATACCGTAATCTGAAAGTGATGGGGGGCTAATCGTGCGGTTCTTTGCATTCGTTGGATCGGTGGTTCTGGCGTTTCTGTGCGTCATCGGCCTGATCTGGTCACCTTGGTTCCTGATCGGTGTCCTGGTTTTTGGAGGTCTTTCCGCCCTGGGCGTCTACGACGTTACACAATCGGGCCACGCTATCCTGCGGAACTATCCTGTCATAGGGCACATGCGGTTCATGTTCGAAGGAATCCGGCCCGAGATAAGGCAGTATCTGATCGAAAGCGACCAGGACGAAGAACCCTTCTCTCGTGACAAAAGGTCCATCGTCTATCAACGGGCAAAGGGCGTGGAAGACGAACGACCCTTCGGCACACGTCAGCGGGTCTATGATTCCGGCTACGAATGGATCACCCATTCCGCGTCCCCGAAGCATATCGAGGACCACGATTTCCGCATACGCATCGGCGGCCCCGATTGCGAAAAACCCTACGATGCGTCGATCTACAACATTTCTGCCATGTCGTTCGGTGCTCTCTCGGTCAATGCTATCCTTGCGTTGAACAAAGGGGCCAGAAAGGGCGGCTTCGCCCATGACACCGGCGAAGGCGGGATCAGCCGCTATCATCGCGAAGGCGGTGGTGACATCATCTACGAGATCGGATCAGGCTATTTCGGCTGCCGCATGCCGGAGGGGCGCTTCGACGTCGAGAAGTTCCGCGAGCAGGCCGCGGATCAGCAGGTGAAGTTGATCGAGCTGAAGCTCAGCCAGGGAGCTAAGCCCGGTCATGGAGGGGTGCTGCCTGCCTCGAAGATTTCGCCGGAAATCGCCGAGGCGCGCGGCGTACCGATGGGGCAGGATTGCATGTCCCCAGCATCGCATCCCGAATTTTCGACCCCCCTCGAGATGATGGAATTCATCAAGCTCCTGCGCGACAACGCCGACGGGAAACCGGTCGGCTTCAAACTATGCATCGGTCACCGGCGGGAATTCATGTGCATGGTCACAGCGATGCTGGAGACCGACATCGTTCCCGACTTCATCGTCATAGACGGAAAGGAAGGCGGAACCGGCGCCGCGCCTCTCGAGTTCGCCAACCACATGGGCATGCCTTTGGTCGAAGGCCTTGTCTTTGCGCACAACACGCTGCGCGGCGCCGGGTTGAGAGATCGGCTCAAATTGGGCGCTTCGGCAAAACTCGTGACCTCGTTCGACATCGCAAAGGCGCTTGCGCTTGGCGCCGACTGGGCAAACTCGGCGCGCGGGTTCATGTTCTCGATCGGATGCATACAGGCGCAGGCATGCCACACGAACCACTGTCCGGTCGGTGTTGCCACGCAGGACAAATTGCGACAACGCGTCCTCGACGTCTCGAGCAAGTCAGAACGCGTCTACCGGTTCCACCAGAACACGTTGAAAGCCCTGGCGGAAATGACGGGTGCCGCCGGTCTGACGCATCCGGGCGACTTCAGACCTCACCACCTTCTGATGCGCGAAAGCGACCGCGACATGGTGACGGGCGAGGACGTCTATCCCTATTTGCCGGACGGTTTCCTTCTTCGCGAGGAAGAAGACAAATTCGGTTACCTCAAGCGCTGGAGCCGCGCCCGGGCGAACAGTTTCGAGCCTTTTGATGTCGTCTGACCCGGTTCTAACGTCGGGTGCCGCCAAGGCGGAGACCTTGTGCGACCGGGAATGGCCTCCCGCCCTGACCGTCATGCCATCCGGCCGTGCGGATGGACTGAATGTCTATCCAATCATGGCGCGACACTCTGCGCCTGCGCAGGCTGGTCTTGAACCCGTCAGTCTTCGGACCGGCCGCCGTCTCGGCGCAGAGTGGGATCGGTCGCAGCCCATCGAGCTTGGCAGGCGCCGCGGCCTTTCCGATGCCCGAATTGGCTCGGCGCGCGCGCCTCTGGCGGACATGACGGGCAACGACGCACCTCGCCGCAAGGCTGTCGGTCAGGTTCTCGACGCATCTCGATCGGCTGAAGAAACGCTCGAAGCCATCACCCATCGCTTTGGAAAGCCTGCTTTGTACGGTTCGATGGCGACGGTCGGGCTTTGCCCCAGACGGGGTTTCGGACCGAACCACTTCAGGGTGCCGATTGACAGGGACAACCGGGCAGGCCTTGAGGCCGGGCCGCTGGATGACGCGCGGGGCGAGAATTGCCCCGATGCGGAAAAGGGTAGGTGACGATGTCGAACGACCAGAAAACACAGGACCGAGACGACACGGACGTCGCCGACGAAGCGCAGTCCCGAACCATAAGAGAACAGCTCAAGGAAGCGGTCGATGCCCGCGACGCGGAGTCAATAGAGGCGCTTCTCGCGCCCCTTCCCCTCAGCGGGAAGATGCGCCAGCTGCTTGCCCTGTCTGTGGGCGACCGCGACGTCCTGCTCAGCCTGGTTCACACCGACGTTGCGGCCGATCTTCTGGAAGAAGCCCCGCACGAGGCGGCGATTGAGCTGGTCGAACGCATGGAGGCGGCCCGGGCGGCCGAGGTTCTTGGTGAACTCGACTCAGACCTTCAGGCCGACCTGATTGGCGATCTGGAAACGGAAGAGGCCGAAGACATTCTGGCCAAGCTGGATCCGGAAGATGCGGCCGATGTAAGACGCCTTGCAACCTACTCGGACGATACTGCCGGTGGCCTCATGATCGCCGAGGCGTTTTCCTTCCAGTCGACGGCTACCGTGGGCGCCGTCTTGCGCAGCATGGCCAGCGAGGACGACGACTTCGAACGGTATCGCGGTCAGCATCCCTACGTGCTTGACGATGACAATCGCCCCGTAGGTGTCGTTTCGCTACGAGGATTGCTGACATCCAAGCGGAGCGACAAGCTCACGGCCATCATGTCGACGCCGTTGACGGTCGACGTCGACACATCGCTTGATGAACTGCAGGACATTTTTGACGGCAACAACTTCCTCGGCTTGCCGGTCGTCGAGAAGGACGGACGGCTCGCCGGCGTCGTCTCGCGCAGCGCCGTCGACGCCGCCGCCCTTGAGCGTTCCGAAACCGAAAGCCTGAAACGGCAGGGCGTCGTCGGCGATGAAGTGCGCGCAATGCCCTTGTGGTTGAGATCGCGCCGCCGACTAGCCTGGCTTTCGGCCAATATCGTACTGAACATCATCGCTGCCAGCGTCATCTCGGCCTATGAAGAAACCCTGGCGGCGGTCATCGCCATCGCAGTTTTCCTGCCGATGGTCTCGGACATGTCAGGCTGTTCCGGCAACCAGGCGGTCGGTGTCACGATGCGCGAGCTTTCACTGGGAATCGTTCAGCCCAAGGATGCGTTCCGGGTTTGGCTGAAGGAAGTCTCGGTCGGCGTCATCAACGGGCTTGCCCTTGGTGTGCTGATCGGCATCGTCTGTTTCGTCTGGAAGGGAAACCCGTATCTAGGTGTGGTGATCGGCCTCGCGCTGGCAATCAACACGGTCATCGCCGTGTCCATCGGCGGCGTCGTCCCCCTACTGCTGAAACGCCTGAACCAGGATCCGGCGGCCGCCAGCGGGCCGCTTCTGACCACAATCACCGACATGGCAGGGTTCTTCCTCGTGCTCAGTTTGGCCACGATGATGATGCCGCTGCTTCTGTAAACACAAACACAAACACGAAAAAAGAAAGGGCAGTAGACATGCTCGACCAAGTGACCAACCTCAGCGATCTTTTGAAAGACCCCTCGCTGTTTTCCACGAAAGCCTACGTTGGCGGAGAGTGGATGGATGCCGGCGACGGAAGCACGTTCGAGGTCACCAACCCCGCGCGGGGGGATGTCATCGCCCGCGTGGCCGACCTTTCGCGCGGAGATGCGAATTGGGCGATCGCCTGTGCGGATGCGGCGCAGAAGAAATGGGCGGCCCACACCGGAAAAGAGCGTGCCGCGGTGCTGCGTGAGTGGTTTGACCTCATGGTCGCGAATGCGGACGATCTGGCCACGATCTTGACCGCGGAACAGGGTAAGCCCCACGCCGAGGCAAGGGGTGAAATCCTTTACGGCGCGTCCTTCATCGAATGGTTCGCCGAAGAAGCCAAGCGCGTTTACGGAGAGACCATTCCGGGCCACCAGCGTGACAAGCGCATCACGGTCATCAAGCAACCGATCGGCGTTGCCGCGTCGATCACGCCGTGGAATTTCCCCAACGCCATGATCACGCGAAAGGTTGGCCCTGCTCTTGCCGCAGGCTGCGCTTTTGTCGCCAGACCTGCCGCGGAAACCCCTCTGTCTGCCCTGGCGCTTGCGGTTTTGGCCGAACGCGCGGGCATTCCCAAAGGCGTATTCTCGGTCATTCCGTCGTCGCGATCATCCGAGATCGGAAAGGAATTCTGCGAGAACCCGGCGGTGCGGAAGCTGACCTTCACAGGCTCGACCGAGGTTGGGCGCATTCTGCTGAAACAGGCCGCCGATCAGGTCATGAAGTGTTCGATGGAGCTGGGCGGCAACGCCCCCTTCATCGTGTTCGACGACGCAAATCTGGATGCGGCGGTCGAAGGGGCGATGATCTCGAAGTACCGCAATAACGGGCAAACCTGCGTCTGCGCCAACCGCATCTACGTGCAAGCCGGCGTTTACGACGCCTTCGCCGCCAAGCTCGCTGCCGCGGTCGAGAAAATGACCGTTGGAGACGGTTTGATGGAAGGGTCACAGCTTGGTCCGCTTATCAACGAGGACGCCGTCGGAAAGGTGTCCGAGCACATTGCCGACGCGGTCGCGAAAGGCGGCAACGTCATGACGGGCGGAAAGCCGCATGCCTTGGGCGGAACCTTCTTCGAGCCGACGATCATCACAGGCGCCACGCAGGACATGGCATTCGCGAAGGAAGAGACGTTCGGTCCATTGGCACCGCTCTTCATGTTCGAGACTGTTGACGAGGTCATCGGATATGCGAATGACACGATCTTTGGATTGGCCGCCTATTTCTACGCTAATGACATTAGCCGTGTCACAAAGGTCGCCGAGGCGCTTGAATACGGCATGGTCGGCATCAATACCGGTCTTATATCTACTGAAGTTGCCCCTTTTGGTGGCGTCAAGCAGTCCGGGTTGGGGCGAGAGGGTAGTAGGCACGGAATGGACGAGTTCCTTGAGATGAAGTACCTCTGCGTGGCAGTGGACGTTTGAACGGTCACGGTCTCCGCTGAGGCCTCAGCTTTGTCCGTAAACTTGTGTCGCTCAGGCTCCCTAGGCTGCAGAGAGAAATCTTGCACCATGGTCGCGCAGGCATATTCTTTGGCCGGAGCAATGGAGACCCGAATACAAACGCTCTGATGATCCACTGGTAAAAGAGCTCAGATTCAAGTAGTCGATAAAAATATATTTATCGTCTCAAGTCTGCCAGGTCACTTGCATTGATAACATTGATTTATTGTTTTGATCGGTGAATAAGTTGTGCTGCAACTGCACAGTTTTGTCCGGGTCGTGTTCAATTCCATGCCAAAGATCTAACTATCGGTCTCAAAATCACTAAATGAGCCGGGTGCGGAGGTTCTCTGCACATCTTACTTAAGGATCCCAACATGAACATACCTCTGCGCGCCTTTCTCGGCGCCGCCGCTATTGCCACGTCGCTTGCGACCGTTGCATCGGCACAAACAGTTTTCACCGGCACCAATGTTGCCGCGGACCGCAACGAAGACCTGCTGGAAGCCATCGAAGATGATGCTGAGCGCGATCTGGACCGGTTCGGCAACGAAGGCCGCCCGCAGGGCTTCGCGGGTTCTGTCGCTCTGCGCGGCATCGCTAGCTCGGGCAATACCGACAGCGTCGATGTGGGTATCGGCTCCGACCTTGGCTACGTCTGGGGGCCGAACGGTATCGAGTTGCAACTTAGCTACACCTACGGCGAAGACGACGGCGTGAAGAACGACGAAAGCCTGTTCTACGGCTTGGAATACACCCGCGACTTCAATCCAAAGGTCTTTGGCTTCGCAAAAGTTCAGGGTTCGGTCGACAAGTTCTCAGCCTTCGACAGCGACACCTTCGTCAGCTTCGGCGCCGGTTACCGCGTCTTCAACGAGGCCGACCGTCAGTGGTCGGTGCAGGCCGGTCCCGGTTATCGGTTTGCCGAACTCAGTGACATCACCTCGGGCGACATCAGTGAAGGTGCTTTCGGCGTTTCGTCCGATTACGCACAGAAGCTGACCGACACCGTGTTTCTGACCAACGACACGGACATCATCACGTCGAGTTCCGACACGGTCGTCTACAACGATCTTGCTGTTAGCGTTTCGATGACCGACAGCCTTGCGCTTCGGTCGAGTATTCTTACCGAGTATCACACCGACCCGACACCGGGCTTCAAAAGTACCGACAACACGTTCGGTCTCTCTCTTGTTTACTCGTTCAACTAAGGCCAGCACGTCCCTCGTGTGACCTTACTTTGAGACTTGGGCGGCAACAAACGTTGCCGCCCTTTTTTTATGCTCTCCTAAATCCCGAAACTAGTCTTCACTTCTGCTTCATCCTTTGGATTTGCTCTCTTGGTGGTTCTCGAATCATTTTCCAAGCACTTATCTTCGCTTTCCGTCCGTCTCAGTATACTTGGCCGGCTTTGAGCCGTCCGCATTCTCATCGATTGCAATATTCGAAGGAGACTGGTTCCCCAAAGATAGTCTCCTCAAAGAGTTCTCCGACATTGCACTCCAATTCCTTGGTCTAGTTCACCACTCTTTTCTGTAGCTTTCTCGTGCGAATCGCTTCTTCACGAGCAAGAGCATGGGCGACTTGATGACCGCTTCGTCCTGTGTGGATGGCTCCTGCTTGGCAAGACGTTTTTGTGAGGGGTGTCTGGTCAGAAGCGGTCTTGTGTCCGGCCTGTTCGCGCGGTGCGTGAGACCGCTGGCCCTGATGGGTTCCGCAGATCGAGTCCCATTCTGCAGAGCGGACACGGGAGGTCCGGGACAAAGCACGGGGTGTCTCGATCGTTGGGCTGACCTTTGCCATCACATCCTGCGTCTTGCTGTCTGGTTGATCCTTTCGACCGTTAGATTGCCCTTATCCTGTAGTCCTGTTCTCTCGTGAGCACCGCCCAGATGATCCGAGCTGTCTTGTTGGCCATTGCGACGGCCGCCAGCTTCGGAGGCTTGCGCTCGAGGATGTCGGCAAACCAGGGATCGAACTGCTCAGGTCGTTGCTGGATCTGCTTGATCCGTGACGTCATGCCGAGCACCAGCAGGCGCCGGATGTATCGGTCCCCCATCTTCGAGATGCGCCCCAATCGCTCCTTACCGCCGCTTGATCGGTTCAGCGGTGTGAGGCCGAGCCAGGCCGCGAAGCTGCGCCCGTTGGAGAACTGAAGGCCGTCCCCAATCGAGGCGACGATGGCGGAGGCGGTAATCGGTCCAACGCCGGGGACCGTCCTCAATCTGGCGACGCGTGCGTCGCGTGATGCAGCCCGGTTCAGCTGACGGCCATACCAGAGCACTCGGCGGTGCAGGGCCACGAGCTGGTGACAGAGATTGGTTACAACATCTCTCGCGAGGTCGGGCAGGCTCTGCTCAACGCCTTCAAGGCAGTGCCTGGCGAAGGCGATGGCGTGACCCGCGCCTTGCCGGACAACAATCCCAAACTCGGCCAGAACGCCTCGGAGCATGTTCACGATCTGCGTTCGCTGTCGGACGATCAGGTCCCGCACGCGGTGTAGGGCCAGCGTCGCTTGTTGCTCCGGCGTCTTGATCGCCACGAAGCGCATGGACGGGCGCGTCACTGCCTCGCAGATCGCCGCAGCATCGATCGCGTCCGACTTTCCGCGCTTCACATAGGGCTTCACATAGGCCGGCGGGATCAGACGGACCTCGTGTCCGAACTTCGCAATCTCCCGCGCCCAGTAATGGCTTGTGCCGCACGCCTCGATGCCAACAAGGCATCGTGGGATGCTCTCGAAGAAACGGTGCACCTGGGCGCGCCGAAGCGAGCGGTTGAAGACGACCTCGCCCTCCTCGGTGGCGCCGTGAACCTGGAAGACATTCTTGGCCAGATCGAGGCCGATGGTGGTAACTTGCATGGGGTGGCTCCTCTCTCGCAGTTCTAACAACTGCACTATGGCGCATCGCGACGCCGATGGAGCAGGAGCCATCCATCCCATCTGCGGAGCGGCCATTGACCGCAAATTGACGAAGGTCCGCTGTCCTAAGCAGCGGCCGCTTGCGTCTGGACGTTCGGGCATCCGGTTTGAGATGACGAACGGCTTCTGCCGTCCGCCAAATTCTTAAATGTCGATCTTCTCGGCGATACTCAATGCATCGTCGAGTTCGACTCCAAGGTATCTGACCGTGCTGTCTACCTTCGTGTGTCCGAGCAGAAGTTGGACTGCTCGAAGATTGCCGGTCTTTTGATAAATCAGCGCTGCCTTTGTTCGCCTGAGAGAATGCGTCCCGTACCCGCAGGGTTCTAGTCCAATGACCGACACCCAGTTGCGGACGAGACGCGCGTATTGCCGTGTCGAAATGTGGGACGAGTCGTGGAATCTGCTCGGAAAAAGGAACGCGCAACCGCGCATGGCTGGCGCTGTGATCCACTCAAGCACCGATCGCCGTGTATTCTCGGACACCTCGAATTGAACTGGTCGGCCCGTCTTTCGCTGGATGACCGACACGCGGTCTCTAACGGCTCCAGCTACGACGAGATCGGCCACTCTTAGTCGAACAAGATCGCACCCGCGAAGTTTGCTGTCGATCGCGAGGTTGAACAACACGAGGTTGCGCTGGTTCCCGGCGAGTTCGAGCCGCGCACGAATTGCCCAGACCTGTCTTGGCATTAAAGGGCGTTTCTGACCAATCAGTCGGCCCTTGTTCCACGGCGGCCGAGATGGCCTGATTATTGGAAGTTGGATACTGGACATGGTTGAGTCTCCATCCAGCCCTCCCACACCAGGCATCGGCACCCTGCAGACCTGCGCACTCTACCGCCTTTGCCACCAAAAGATGGATTGTTCCCGTCTGAGACCGCGGTCGACCACCTCTAATGACCGCTTTCGATTGGCACAGACGTCCGACGAAGTAGAGCCAACGACCGCTGTGCGGACAGAGCGGTCATCGCCACATCCTAGCGGACTCAGGACCCATTGACCGACGATCGCTGCGAGGTGGCACAGAGAGCGGTAGAGAAATTCCGTCCCAGACGGAAGCCGCCGCTCACCTGCTTCATGGTGGACGGCGGCTTAGACTGATTTGGAGTTCATCAACTTGGCTAGGCGGTTAGAAACTCTACTACCGGAACTTCTAGGCAGTAACCGCAGTACACTTTAATCCTTCTCCTGCCGCTGAGAGCTGATTATGGTCGTCGCAGGCTCACTAGCCAAACAGGGTTACGGGAACTGGACCACTAGCATCGAATTTGCCTTCAGGTACTATTCGGCCTTTGCGCGTCATTGTGTAGAAAACACCTCTGTAACACATCTGAGCCGGAGACGTGTAATGCGTTGACGCGTTTTGCACTCCATTATGATGAAGGCCCCTATAAATTAGTCCTAATGGTTTTCGGGCCTCTGAAGCGGGAGCCGGAATGTGAGGATGTCCGCGATAAATCAAGGTAGTCATTGTTTAGTCTCCTCCAAGCGAAATCCGAAATTTCTACTCTGAACCGGTACTGCAAGGAGGTTGCCAGAAACCAAAACCTCTGGCTGTGAACTGGATCACAATGACGGTTCTCAAGTGCCAATCAACCTGACAAAATCTCAGCTGCTTCTGCACGTGCGGCAAGCCTCTTGAGGTCCTTTATGATAAGGCGTCCGCCTTCTTGGACGACTAGTCCGTCATGCTTCAGAACCCTAAACTGCTTATTCACCGCCTCCCTGCTCACACCGAGCAACTGTGCTAAATCAGTTTGGGAGAATTGTCTTGAAAAGTGCGCTATGTTACCTGCAACTTCGGCATGGTCTAGAGCGAGTTCATGTAGTTTCCGTGCGAGCCGCGCATCCAGCGCGGTAAAGGCAAAACTGTTAATCGTCGCAAGATTGTGACGCAATGTCTCGCAAAGCGCATATAGTAGTTGCCGTGCAAGAGCTGGATCGCTGGCCAATGCCTTATCTACAGCGCTGGAAGGAAGGAAGAGACACTCAGTCATCCCTACAGAAGTGGCATTTGCGGTCCGCGTCAAACCGTCTAGCAGTGCAATTTCGCCGAAGGGGTCGCCTGGTCCCAAGAACGCAAGTGTAAACTGTCTGCCATGACTGTCTGCAGTCCATATCCGCACTTCTCCAGAAAGGACGACGCGTAAACCGTCCGCCTCGTCCTCAACCTCGAAGATCACCTGGTCAGACGAATATTTTTGGATTGAGCTGGCGCGTGCGAGTGGTTCCAAGCTCTCCGGATGCACTTCGGAAAAAAGATAGCAGCCACGGATAGCCTTAATCGTGCTATGTTCTTGGCGCTTGGCCATTTATTGCCTTTGCTTGCTGCGCTGCCATGGGCTAGCTGACTTCACCATAGACCTGCAAATTGGAGGGTCATTCTCTCATAAATCCCTACATTCTTCTAACGGCGCCTAAATTTCTTGATCCGATTTCAGAAAGCGAGAGAATCCTCTCTTTGTTTTTTTGAGCTCTGTTCTTCGCCCTTCGATAGAGTAGATAATCGTCGGCCCGATCCCCTTCAGACGAACCCGACTCTGCCGTTCATGAATGAACTCCCCGCCAATTCGATCAACGACCGCTTGACTTGCACTGATCTTACCAGGCACGCCAGCCTCCTCGATCCGTGATGCCATATTCACTGTCATGCCCCAAAGGTCGTAGACGAAACGCAGGTCGCCCACGACGCCAGCTACGAGTGGTCCGCTGTGTATACCAATTCGAACATTTAACTCGCGCCCCATACCGAGGCCCATTTGTCGTGTTTGAAACAAAATCTCGATGGCTGCGTCGACAGCAATGGCGCAGTGATCGCTCTGTTCGTTGGTCACACCCGAGACATACATATAGCTGTCCCCGACGGTCTTGATCTTTTCCAGATCATAATCCGTTATGACTTCGTCGAATTTGCCGAAAAGGTCACGCAAAAGAGCAATTGAATCTTCAGGTGGCACGCTGCCCGCGTATTCAGTGAAATCGACGATGTCGACAAAAACAACCGTGGCATCCGTGATCTGATCAACAATCTGGCTGCTGCCGTCGTTCATTCGCGCGGCAATTCTCTTCGGTAGGATACTTTCCAAGAGTGTGTTTTTTTGCTCAAGCAGATCGGCGAGTTCGATCTGTTGCTGCTGCGCCCTCGAGAAAGAGCGCTCGAGTTCAAACAGCACTGAATTATAAAACAGGCCGATCTGTCCAACTTCAGTGAAAGGTGACTGGGGCGCGCGGGCCGAAAGATCCCGGTCGCGTGCCTGTCTCTGCATGACTTCGAACAACTCGTTCAGGTCCGTGTTCGCCCCATGCTCGCCGACGTTCAGGCCAATCGTTTCCACATGCTGTGTGACTCTAAGGGGCAAGACGCGATTGAGAATGTGGAGCAATATGAATCCACCCAATGCCGAGAAAAGGCAAATCGTGATAATCCCCACAATCTGAATGCCCAGTTGCGACCCTGCACTTGTCCCCAGAGAATCGGCCCCAAACAATCCCACAGCAAGTAATCCCCACAGACCGGCGAGGAAATGCACTGATACTGCGCCGACGACATCGTCGATCTTCAATCGTTCGAGGGCCCGATCACCGAAAAAGACTACTAGGCCACCCACGGCGCCGATCAAGACAGCTTCGCGAGGACCAAAAAGATCGCAACCCGCAGTAATTGCGACCAGTCCACCAAGTCCCCCGTTCATGCCGAAAAATACGCTGGGCTTTCGTTCAAAAATCCAAGAGACGCCGAGGCCAAAAAGGACACCGGATGCTCCGCTGATCAACGTATTCAGTAGTAGTGCCGGTACTTGGGATGTGAATCCCAACGCACTTCCCCCATTGAATCCGAACCATCCAAACCAAATCAAAAAAACACCGAGCATCGTTAGAGGCAAATTGGAGCCATTGAATCGACGCGGCTGCCCCGTCTCCAAAAACCGACCCTCCCTAGGCCCAAGAACGAGAATCGCCGCGAGCGCCACTCCTCCGCCAACAGCGTGAACGACACCCGCACCCGCAAAGTCGTGGAATCCTGCTATGCCGAGCCACCCGACAGGATCACCAGCAGTGTCAGTCGCCCACGCCCAGTGGCCGAAAACGGGATAAATAAAAGTCACCGTAATTGCAGTGATCACGAGATAGGCGTGAAAAGCGCACCGCTCGGCCACTGCACCTGACAAGATGGTTGCAGCAGTGCCGCAGAACATCGCTTGGAAAATGAAATAAACATAGGCATCAGTTTCGCCGAGCTTCCCGAATGCAAATTCCGAAGAGCCGAACAGCCCCGACACGCTGCTTCCGTACATAAGGCCATAACCAACCGCCCAGTAGAGCAGCACCGAGATTGAGAAATCGCTGATGTTTTTTATGGCGACGCTAATATTGTTCTTTGTTCGCGTAATCCCAGCTTCGACACACATGAAGCCAGCTTGCATCATAAAAACAAGGGCCGCACACAACAGGATCCAGACCTGATCAATCCCGCTCATTGACCGACGATTCTCTCGTTTGCTGATTTGTGTATTGCGAGTTCCCGCCCAGAAAAGTTTGGCGAGCCAAGCGTTGCGAGAACTTGTCTTGGGGAATGTCCCGATTGGTAAGGCAGGCCTTTTACTTCCAAGACCTGTCGCATCAGAGTGTCTCGCAAAACAGGAGTCTGGACTGCATTTTTTGGAGGCCCGCTCTCTAACGCGTATCTGCGCTCCTCTTTAGAGACGCGTTTCGACATATTGGCCCCCCTCAGCTCGGACTCAGCCGCTCTATTTGCTTGCCGTCGCCATTGACGTAGTCCGAATATCTCTACGTTAGACGGAAAGCTCAAACAGGGGCAACGGAATTGGGGCAATCGCGGGTCGGGGGGACGGCTTCTAGATGGAATACCTAGAAATAATCGGTTGGCTTGGCGCAGTTTTTACGCTTAGCGCTTATTCGATGCGCAACATGCTGTCGCTTCGATGCATTGCCTTGGCGGCCAACATAGCGTTCATGACTTATGGCGCACTGACGCCAGTCTACCCAATGCTCGCCCTGCATGCCTTGCTCCTGCCGCTCAATCTGTATCGGCTCCGAGAGATCCTTTCAGGCATGAAACGGATGAGAAAGTACGGCCAAGCAGAACACCCGATCGATGCCTTAAAGCCATTTTTGAAGCCTGCAACCTTCGAGGACGGAGAAACCATATTCGAAAGAGGCGACAGCCCAGATCATGTCTATTACCTAGAGTCCGGCGAAGTATTTCTGCCGGAGTTAGGTGAAACGTTATCCAGCGGAACAATCTTTGGAGAGATGGCCTATTTCACCAGCGCTAAGGCACGAACGACCTCTGCCATTTGCAAGGGGCAGTGCCGCATCATGAAAATCAATGAGAGGAATTTCATGACCGTCTACCAGCAGCATCCCGAGTTTGGACACTTTCTCATTCGACTTATAGCGCAGCGTCTAATCGACGGAGCACGCAAGAATCCCGAACTCTATGGTGGGTTTGCCGATGACGTCGGGCGGTCTCCTTATCCGTAGGACATGCCCTGGACAAATGCCCGATTGGTTCGTTTTAAGTTCGAAAGAGACATCGTGCGATCATCTTTAAATGTCAGCCGGGCGGTGCCGATTCTACCGATCGCCGGACTATGCCGCCTATCTTCGAAATCGCCTATTGGTCTTCTGCCATTCGCAGGGTTGCCAAAGACTGACGGTGCGTCGAGCCCTTAGAACGACGTTATTCTAGAGTCCGGCGCCATAGTACAGCCGCAGGTGATCGACACGTGCACGCAGGTCTTCAGCATGTTTCTCGCAGAGCATGTTTGCCTCGAGATCGGAAACCTTGCGAGTAAGTGATTTGGCTCTCACGGAAGTCAATTGACGTACGGCTTGGCGGAAGGCGTCAAAGAACGATGACTGGTTTACGTCCGGCGTTTCTAGCGTGAGCATTCAATGTCTCCTTGGTTGCATGCATGCAGCCTGGAGGATGTTGTCCACATGCGCTTGAGGAGCACCTGAGGAACTTCCTGTCTTCGTCTTGTGTTTCTTTGACCTTCCCCGGCAGCGCGGCGTAAATATTTGTTTCATGCGCTACCGATTTGCAGGATTCGAACTCGACGAAGCTCAGCACGAGCTGACAAACGACGGCACACTGGTCACGGTTGAGCCGCTTGTGTTCGATCTCATTCTGCTACTGGTCCAGAACGCGGGCCAGCTCATCACTAGGGATCGATTGGTAGAGGAGATCTGGAATGGGCGTATCGTTTCGGATTCAGCAATCTCTGCATGTCTCGCGTCGGCCCGTGCTGCGTTGGGGGATAGCGGCAAGACCCAGTCCGTAATTCGGACTGTTGCCCGTCGCGGAGTCCGATTGGTGGCGACTGTCCAATGCGTCGAGACCCCCGGCGAAGATGAGCCGGCGCTTCGCCAAGGTCGCGCCGTCAAGCACGCGTTCCATGAAGAAACGCAAAGGGTGCGTTACGCTCGCAGTGAAGAAGGGCATAGTATTGCCTATGCGATAACCGGCAGTGGCCCACCTGTTCTCTATTGTCGTCTCTCAGGCGCAGCAAATCTGGAGATGGAATGGAAGCTTCCTGGCGGACGGGCTTTCTTCGACACTGTTGCAGAACGATTTTCCGTGTTGCGGTTCGATCCGGTCGGCTCCGGAATGTCGGAGCGGCAGACAATTGAGACGGATTTTTCCCGGATGGCGCGGGATGCCATCCGAGTTGCAGACGCGGCAGGCATTGACCGCTTTTCGATTTACTCGACTTCTGGCGGTGTTTTGCCAGCGGCGCACATTGCTGCGAACTTCCCGGACCGGATCAAGAAACTCGCCATTATCGGCGGATATGTTGATGGGCGCTCCCGCCGTCAGGTAAACCCGCGAGCTGACGTCATTAGAGAATTGATGGCAAATGGATGGGACGAGCCGGAGAGCTCTTTCGCGACCGCGGTCTTGGCATCTTACTTCCCCGAAGGCCCGTTTGACACGGTCAAAGACTTTGTTCGACTTATGCAGAGCGCGGTCGACAAAGAGCACATGCTGAAGTTGCGGGACGCTATCAACGACGCTTCTATAGAGCCACTCTTAGCGCGCATTACTTGCCCAACCTTGATATTTCACGGCCGAAAAGACGGCATCCACCCGCTCTCGGAAGCTCAGAAACTTGCCGCTGGTATTCGCGATGCGGAGCTGATCACATTGGAGACGGCAAATCATCTCCCGCTTCCAGATACACCGGTTTGGGATCAGTTTATGGAAACGCTGATTGCGTTTCTGGCAGAATAGCTAACGGTCCGCCTTGGGCTCCAAGCGGCCAATCATCCGAATTCGCTTAACGGCAGAAAAGCGGACGAAGGAGACACTCGTGCACTCTCGAAGCGTGTGGTGGTCTCCCGGTCGAGGAACGGATCAAAGAGCGTTTTGGTCGGCTCACCTTTTCCGATATCCTCGTCGCCGTACATGGCGGAGGGCAGCTTTATGACACGCGCATTCCTGGACCGGTATCCAATCATTCTTGGCGAGGGCTCAATGTACGAACGTCTGAGGCGGGGAGCGTCGGATACGTTTGATCCGTTCATCGCCTATGCCGGGATGCTCTACGACGATAATGGCCGAGAAGTCCTAGCAGCGACGCACCGCGAGTACCTGGACATTGGCCAACGCCAGAAGCTGCCGATGGTTGCTGGGACGCCGACCTGGCGGGCCAGCGCTGAACGAATTGCCCGTTCAAGGTTTGCAGGCAAGCCAGTAAACGAAGATGCCTGCGACTTCATGAAAGGGCTAAGTACGTCCTATGGCAGTGACAGCACGCCAATCCTAATTGCTGGTATCACCGGTCCTGCAGGAGACGGCTATAAACCTGAGGAAGCGCCAGACGAAGAGGCCGCACGTGCCTTCCACGCGCCTCAGATTGAAGGATTGGTCGACGGTGGCGTTGATCTATTCAAAGTACAGACCTTGCCGGCCTTCGCTGAGGCCCGTGGGATAGCTCGGCTTCTTGCAGAGACCGACATACCTTACGTCATGAGTTTCGTGATCAGGCGAGACGGCACACTCCTTGATGGTACGCCTCTCGACCACGCCATAGTCGATATCGATGACGCCGTTAAGCGACCGCCAGCGAGTTATAACATCAACTGTGTTCATACGTCGGTCTTTGCCGCGGCTATGTCCGTGATCCGAGAGCGCAATCCACATGCGGCACAGAGAGTGCTCGGCATTGATGCGAACACTTCCGCGAAAACACCTGAAGAACTCAATGGGCTTCAAGAGATCGATACCGAAGCACCTGAAGAATTTGGTCGGAACGTTTTTGCTTTGCATGAGGAAGTCGGGATTTGCTACCTTGGAGGGTGCTGTGGCTCCTCCACCGAGCACATGGCGCAATTAGCCGAACGGTGCACCTGAAGCAGGATGCGGTCTCTGCAATGGATTTCTGCAACAAGCCGAAATCGGCATGTCTACGCTGGGCTCGGGGTCGTCGATCAATGCGCTGGCTCTGAACGTCAGCTGTGGCGAGAAGCGGCCTTTGGCCTGCGGTACCCACGTTAGCAGGATCGCGCACGATGCGGGTCTTCGACCGATAGAGGTGGACGGCTGCTGCTATAAGGCTTTTGCGAGAACGAACTTCGCTCGATAACCTGGAACTGTTGGACCCGGAGAGCAGATGTACAGCAATGTAGAGTTTCATTCCGAAGGAGCGGAGTTGCGGGGCCGTCTCTATTCGCATCGTGACAATAGCCGCCCGATCGTCGTGATGACACATGGCACCACCGCGACGATCACTATGGCGATAAACATCTACGCCGAGAGGGTCTTCGACGCGGGTTACGATGTTCTGCTCTACGATCATCGGAATCTTGGGCGAAGCGGTGGCGAACCACGCCAAGAGATCAATCCTTGGATCCAGACGCGAGGCTACCGCGATGCCGTTGGATTTTTACGAAGTAAAGGGGAAAATCGCCGGATCATACTTTGGGGCGATAGCTTCTCCGCTGGTCTGGCTTTGGTCGCGGGAGCAGTGATCGAGGATATCTCGGGAATTGTTGCGCAGGTACCAGTGTGCGGCCCATCAATCCCGGAGCGCAGTTTCGATCAGACCGCTTTCATGACATTGAAGGAAATCTTTCACGACGGAGATGTGACAGGCGGTCCAGAGCAAACCACTGGACCGCTCCCCGTGGTTTCGTCCGATCAGATCAACAACCCATCTCTTTTAACACCTATTCAGGCCTACCGCTGGTTCATCGAACATGGCGGGCGTCACGGCAGCGGTTGGGAAAACCGGGCAACGCGCATAATCCCCGATACGCCGGTTCCGTGCAGTCCGTTCGTGACGGCGCCCTATCTCAACATGCCGGTTCAGATGATGATCGGGACCGATGACGAAATGGTGCATTGCAACATCGAGGCGCAGAGAGCCGTTTTCGACCTCATTCCGGGCGAAAAAGAATTCTTAGAGATACCGGGTGGGCATTTCGGATTACTTTGGCATCCAAGCGAGGAATTTGAGGCCGCCTCGGAAGCTCAGATTGCATTCCTAAGACGGTTGACCGACTGATCGGATAGGCGGCCATTGGTGCCAAGCGCGGCGTAAGAGAATGAGCGCTTGAAGCGGTCGCTCAGTCGAATCCAGCAAACGACCGCTTGGCGGACAAAGCCGCCCTTCCAGTCCCTATGTCTTTATTGACCGAATAGAACATGCGAAGAGTGTTTCTGACCTAAGGGGAACATTATGCAGAAACTATCTGAACGCCTAACCCTCGACCTTCTTCGAAGGGGCAATCTGCCCATTTCAGCAGAAGGTATCGTACGGTTGAGACCCGACATTGCCGGGGAAATGACAACAGCGTGGTCGGTGTTGGCCGATGAAATTGAACTTGAGCCAAAGTCAAGCGTGGGGTGGCAAACCGAGAAAGATGAAGAGGATGTTTTGGAAGCGAGGTTTACTCCGGCTTCAGGGGACGGGCAGCAACGGCATCTCTTTGTTCTTGAGGTTCCTGAAACACGAAGCGACGGCAACAGAATAAAGCGCTGGTCAAAGACGCCCGTCTCCTATGGTTCATTTGTTCAGATTAGAAAGTTTCTGACGGAGGCATGGGGTGACATTCCTGATTTGGAGGTTCAACGGTCGAAGGTGCAGTTGAGCCAAGTGGATTGAGCTGAAAATTAGCGAAAATCGCCGCCTAAGGGCGTTTCTAGTATCCAATCTTGTCGGGAGCTGACGCTGGGCTGAGACCGGTCGATGACCTCTCATCGGGACCAAGCCGTCATCGGCTGTTTAGAAGAGTCGAGACATCCCATGAGCGTACGTTGTGCGGAGCCAACTAGCTAAAGGCGTTTAAAGCCTTTCCCACATCTGCGGCGGGACATCGACCAAATAGGCAGCCTTCGCAGCGCTTTTGGTATGGCCGAATTTCTCCGGGCAATTCGGATTTCGAACCAAGTGGTCGTTTTCGCCGCATCAATTAGAAGTTTTCCTCGGCATACATAGCATCTCCTAGTCGGAACTTACACAGGGCTTGGCAAATGAGGGCACGAAAATGAACACTCCATCGGCGGTAAAGGCAGCAACGATTGGTGCTCAGTTCTCCATCGAAATGTCGCTCAATGGACTCAGTGAAGCAACGCTGCGCGAACAGGCAGCAAGGCAACTATGCCTGTTAGCCGAGCGCATTGAGGCAGGTGAGGCCTTGGGCGAAATCCGTGACCGAAACGGGATTGAAATTGGATGGTTCGATATGTCGCTTGATGAGTTCTGATAGTCATCACCGAGGACAATCAACTACACAGACAAAGACCGCTGATTGACCTGCATCAAAGTGACATTCTGCCTCCTCCATATGAAGGAGGGGTAGTAATGAGTGAGGTCTCCGGTTTTACCTCGTCCCAATCGCAACTGGCCCCGATGCTTTCCCTTTTGGTGTCGGGGTTTCTTTTGTCCGCCGCCTGCTCGTGTCAAGTTCATGCAAATTGTGCTATGCTTCGGTGCTGCCACGATTTGAAGCCTCAATTCAGTCTCGTGGGGGCTATCCCGGCTGCTCACTCCCACAGTCATAACCTTGAGTGGTCGGGGCATTGGCGCCGATAAATGAAAAGAGACCCGCCAAGGGATGAAACTACGGGGCCTCATGTTGGGTGCAATCGAGTCTTGTTCGCACCACATATGATTCAGTATTCCAAAGACGCATTGGTACAGAATTCTACCCAGACGGCTAGTGCAGCGGTCCGGTGCTGCAAATCAGTGTTATGCTGCGGCGCTGCCATCGTTTGAAAGTCAATTTTGAGGAGAGTTGGCTGGATATTGCTGGGGGCAGTCTCGACCGCCTGGTGTCTACCCCCTTTCCAGAAGGAGTCAGGCGGTCGGGACACTGGTTCAGCAGGTTCAAGAACCGATCATAGGCACCACGAGCCTAGATGACTGCTTTCGGCTCGGAATGGATGCCAGGTTGAAACTGCTCAATTACCGCACCTCGAAGGCAAATTATCTGATCAGCCTCCAATTTCGTGCAGCGAATACAATCGCACTTGCTCCCCGCTCACACAAAGATGTTTTTATGCATGGCTTCGGCACTGCCCACACGCTGACCTGCGTCCCATTCAGGAAAATCGGGCGACTGAGTGAAAAAGTCGCTACAATCCGAATGGACCGTCATTGGAGCAATGTGCCGGTCCTACTGAATCGATGCGTGCCGCTACGGAGAGAAGTCTATCCGCAGACGGCCAGAATGGGGGCAAGGGCAGTGGAGTCTATCGCTTTGACTTATCCGACGGCGGTCGTTCTAGGCCTTCTTGCATTGACGGTGATACTGTTCGTTTCAGAAGTTGTTCGCATCGACTTTGCGGCCATCCTCGTCATGGTCTTGCTGGGTCTTCTGAGCCAGTTGCCGGGGCTCGGCTCGCTGGCCGATGTAAGCCAGTTGTTCAATGGCCTCGCGTCAAATGCAGTCGTCTCGATCATAGCAGTGATGATTATCGGAGCCGGATTAGATAAGACCGGCCTGATGAGTAAAGTCGCGGCCCTGATCCTGCAGCACGGAGGAAGCTCAGAGGCGCGGGTTGTGCCGATCATCTCCGGGACCGTCGGCATCATTTCTTCTTTCATGCAGAATGTCGGCGCGGCAGCTCTTTTCCTGCCGGTGGTTAGCCGAATTTCTGTCCGTACCGAATTGCCACTCAGTCGTCTCCTGATGCCGATGGGCTTTTGCGCCATCTTGGGTGGAACGATGACAATGGTCGGCTCCTCCCCACTGATCCTCCTAAACGACCTGATTCTCACGGCAAACCAGTCGCTTCCAGAGGAGGCTCAGATGGGTTCTTTCGGACTTTTTTCGGTAACTCCCATCGGCGTAGCGCTCGTTGTCACCGGTATTCTATACTTTGTGATCTTCGGCCGCTGGGTTCTGCCAGGCGAGCAGAAGGACGGGGACGCGACCAGCGGCCAACCAATGAAAGAGTATCTGAAGAAAATCTATGGGCTCAAGACCGATATCTTCGAGGTCACTATACCCGAAGGGCATGCGGTGGAGGGTCAATCCTTCGATGACGTGATTCAGCGCTATCATGTCTACATCATCGGCAGCGCCTATCACGGGAAGACATGGTTCGCCCCGGTTATCCAGACAAAAATCACCCCGCCCTGCCGGCTGGCTGTTCTTGGTCGCGAAAAGGAAGTCCGCAACATGGTCGAGGATGCGGGTTTCACACTACATGACAAGCTGGATGTCTTTGCCGAGGACTATGCCCCTACGAAATCCGGTGTCGCCGAAGTGGTCATACCCCCCGGCTCCTCGCTGATTGGGAAATGTGCGCACGATGTGGTCTTCCGCACAACTTATGGGGCGAGCATGCTCGCCATTCATCGCGGCGAGGAAACCCTCAGCCTCGTCTCGACTGAAGACCATCAGCCAACCCAAATCGCAGAGGTGCCGTTTCGCGCAGGAGATACGTTGGTAATTCTCACGACTTGGGAGGCGCTGACTAGACTTAGCCGAAATCGCGATTTTGTGGTTGTGACAACAGATTTCCCGCAAGAGGAGCTACGCCCAAAGAAGGTAGGCTGGGCCTTGTTTTTCTTCGTGGTTTCACTCTCTCTTATAATGCTCACCGATCTGCGGCTTTCACTATGCCTTCTGACCGGTGCGGCAGGCATGGTTTTGACACGAGTGCTCGATATCGACGAAGCCTACGAGGCGGTAAGTTGGAGCACGGTTTTTCTTCTGGCCAGCCTGATTCCACTAGGGCAAGCGGTTCAAACTTCAGGCACTGCCGCCTGGATTGCGCAACAGATCCTACTGTTACTGGACGGTTGGCCCGTTTGGTCTTTACAGGCAGGTCTGGCGGTCCTCGCCACGGTTTTTACGCTCATTATGTCAAATGTGGGTGCAACAGTTTTGCTGGTTCCTCTCGCAGTGTCTATTGCAATCGCAGCCGGTGGTGATCCAGCGATTTTTGCGCTCACTGTCGCAATCTCAACGTCGAATTCGTTTCTGATCCCCACGCACCAGGTCAATGCGCTCATCATGGGGCCCGCTGGTTATAAAGTTACGGATTTCATCAAGAGCGGCGGCATTATGACCGTGCTCTTTCTAGTTGTGTCGCTGTTGGTAATGAACCTGGTGTTTTGATTTTGAAGAAACAGAGCCAGGCGCTCTCTTGCCTCACGATTCCAGTGGGACGCCTGCCGCCGCCTAGTTGCTGTGCGAACTTTCGAGCCATCCAAATGATCTGCAAGTTTAACAAATCGCGTTAGGTGGCCCCCGGACAACTTGCGGGTTTCGTGGCATCTACGCCGTAGCTATGCTTTAGCCACCCTTAGCTTCCACGCGCCCACTAATCGTGGCTCCGGAGCTCATTGTCATGGAGCCAGCGGTCACGTCAGCCTTCACGTCAGACTTTTCTTCCAAGGCAAGCGCCTTGCATTTCACGCTTCCCTCCAGACGTCCTGCAATCGTGACCTCTTCTGCGCTAACTCCACCCTTGACGCTTCCTCGAGCGAGGATCTTTACGGTTCTGGCGTTAATATCACCCGTAACTTTGCCGCTGATGGAAATATCCCCTTCTTTGGCCACCAGGTCGCCTTGGATAGTCAAATCCTCTTGAATCACCGTCGCCGCCACAACCTCAACCTCCCCGTTTGTTCCATATGAGGAATACCCGCCGCGTTCCCGGAATGCGAATGGTAATGCCAATAGCGGCAGACATCTGCCGACGATGACCTCATTGTGAACCAGCGGCATCCATTCAGATGGGTAGCGGCCGATATCCTTCTAGGGCGAGAACACGAATACGCTTCTTGTCGAGCCCGTCGCTACAAGTCTGGAGCCAGGAACGAACTGAATTTGTTCGAGCAACGTCAGCTATGTCCGCAACCCGGACCTTGAGGTCTGAGATCTCGCTGCATCGGTCACGGATGACCGCTTTTCCTTCTGAGCCACAGCGCTCAGGCTCAGAGGTGTTCATGCTGCATTTGCGAGGGCTTCTGGTGGGTCACTTCTGGAAAGGGCTCCGAGCCGTCATCTGACCGATTTGCTCAGATGTCCTTTTCTCCGCGCTAAGCGGACGTTCGACCCCACATATCTCCCACCGAGACTGCCTCGCATTTCGTCGCCGAGCCGACTGGACTTCCGGCGCTGTCCGAGCGTCACTGACCTGACCCTTTCTCCCGCCCCGGCCTGTCCGGGGTTGCGTCAGTAGCGGCCGCGCGCGTCGCGTCGCCGCCTTCGGCATAGGAGAAGGGAGAGTGCCGTCATGACCACAACCACGACAGATCAGTCAGACCTGCAGAGGCTACGAGAAGAATGGAGGGCCGCTTTTGGAACGCCCCCGGACAAGTACCTGTCCCGCAGGTTGATGGAGAAGGCCCTGGCCTGGCATCGGCAATGCGAGGGTGCAGGCGGCTATCCAGCCCCATTGAAGCGGCGCCTGCGGAGTATTGAAGTAGGCGGTGGACGAGTTAGCACCTCATCTCCCACGCTCTCGCCCGGCAGCATGCTGGCCCGCGAGTGGAACGGCCGGGTGTATCATGTCGAGGTCACGCCTGACGGCTTCTGGTTCGATGGTCGGGACTTCGCCTCGCTCACCGCTATCGCCCGGCGGATCACGGGCACGAACTGGTCCGGACCACGGTTCTTCGGATTGAAGGCACGGAGCGGTGGTACTGGCTGATGCAGAAGATCCGCTGTGCCATCTATACAAGGAAGAGTTCCGAGGATGGGTTGGAGCAGGAGTTCAACTCGCTCCATGCGCAACGCGAGGCTTGTGCAGCCTATATCCACAGCCAGAAGGCAGAGGGTTGGGTGCTTCTGGAAGAGGCCTACGATGATGGCGGGCTCTCGGGCGGCACCCTCGACCGCCCTGCCCTGCAGCGATTGTTGGATGCGGTAGACGACGGCCGTGTCGACCGGATTGTGGTCTACAAGATCGACCGGCTCACCCGGTCCCTCGCGGACTTCGCCAGGATCGTCGACCGGCTCGATGCCGCCGGTGCGTCCTTTGTCTCAGTGACCCAGTCTTTCAATACAGCCACCAGCATGGGGCGTCTGACGCTCAACATGCTCCTGAGCTTTGCCCAGTTCGAACGTGAGGTCACGGCCGAACGGATCAGGGACAAGATTGCCGCCTCGAAGAAGAAGGGGCTCTGGATGGGCGGCAATGTCCCCATGGGCTACGAGCCCGACGGTCGGACACTGAGAGTTCTGGAACCCGAAGCCGAGACAATCCGGATGATCTACGACCTCTACCGGAAGCTCGGCACCGTCAGAGCTGTCCGGGACGAGGCCGAGCGCCTTGGGCTCCGGACACGGAGACGGATTGCGCCGGATGGTCGGCGAAGTGGCGGCGGTCTCTTCGACCGGGGCCATATCCATCACATCCTGACGAACCCAGTCTATGCCGGACGGATCAGACATCGGACGCGGGTCTATGACGGGCAGCATCCCCCGATCATCGATCCCAAGACCTGGGACGCTGTTCAGCGCGAGCTCAAGGACAAGGCTGCACGAAGGCGCAGTGGTCGGGGTGGTATCGATCGACGCCATGCCGTGACATCGCCTCTTGCCGGAAAGCTCTTCGATGAAACCGGGGACCGGCTTACGCCAACCCATACGAAGACCTCCGCGGGCAAGCGGCTCAGGTACTACGTCTCGAACCGGCTGGTCCAAAAGTCGGGTGAGAAACAGCGAAACGGATGGCGGTTGCCCGCCCCACAGCTCGAAGACCTTGTTGCCGCCAAGGTCAGCGATTGCCTTCGCGATCCCAAGTGGCGGGCGGACCTGACACAAGATCAAGACAGCGCATCAATGACGCATGCCCCGTTTGAGGATGAAGCGACCATCGAGAGCGCAAGGACTTTGCTCGGTTTGATTCAGCGCATCGATCTGGCACAGGCTCAGCTTACGATCTCTTTGGATGCAGACGCGATAAGCCATTGGGCGGGTGTCGATCGCACTTCTATCGATCCCAAAACCCTTATCTTCCAGACCCCATTCCAACAACGTCGGCGCGGCGTCGAGACCAAGCTGATCATCGACAATCCCTCCTCCCGACGCGACGACACCCTGATCCGGAACGTCGCGCTCGCGCATGCCTGGTTCGCGGAGCTTCGCGCCGGGGCCAGTTTTGCCGACGTCGCCGAGCGTGCCGGGACATCGAAGCGGCGCGTCATGCAGCTAGTCGATCTCGCATTCCTGGCGCCCGACCTGACCGGCAAGATCCTCGATGGGCGTCAGCCTCCGTCGCTCACGTCAGACCTGCTGATCAAGGAAGGCATCCCGTCCAAGTGGACCGCCCAGCGGCAACTCTTCGACTCGCTGCGCTGACAAGCGCCAGCTCGACATCCAAACCTGCTACCGGAACAAAGCGGAACAGAGACTGGGACCATTCTGCCCTTGAAAACCGGCTCTCAGAGACGCAACAAACCATCCGCCCAGCGCCTAAGGCCCCGGAAAGTCGGGAGAACTTCCATCACGCCAAACTGTATCTGGGAGAAGGTGCCTGCCTGGCTGGGGTGGTAGGATTCGAACCTACGGTACACGGTACCAAAAACCGCTGCCTTACCACTTGGCTACACCCCAACAGGCTGGCGTTTCTTACTCAGAGTGGCTTGACGGTGCAAGCCCCGCCGGAGCGAAAAAACGACATCCGGCGAGAGCGAATTCAAAGAGGCCTGTCAGCTTGAGACCTGTTCACGCAGAATCGATACCGTGACCGACGCCAGAAGGTAGATCGCTCCGAAGATCAGGAAGGCGATCAGCGTGTTTTCGAAGACCCTGGGATACGTCGGTTCGTCCGGCGGTATCGGCGCCACATGCACCGCGAGGTAGCGCACCTGGCGATTCGCCTCGATCCGGGCGGCCTCCATCTGCTGCAGAGTCTCCTGCATCATCATGGTGCGGGTTTCCAGATCTACTTCGGCCATCCGAAGCTGCGCGCTGATCGAGGCAAGCGAACTGTCGCGTCCGCTTTCCTTGGTCAACTGGGAACGAAGGTCGGCAACCAATGCTTCCAGGCGCGCGATGTCGCCCTCGGTTCCGGCGACCCGCGCCTGGTTCGGCTGGGCGTTGTCCAGAAGCTGCTGGAGTTGAAGCCGCTTTTCAGCCAGTTGCACTTCGAACTGGTTGATTTGGCTCATGATCCCGGTGGTCTCGGACGCAGGATCGATGACGCCAAGCCGCTCCTGCAGTGTAAGCACCTTTTCCTGTGCCGCGATCATCTTCGCCTCGGCTTCCTCGAAGCTTTCGCGGGCGCCCCGCATCTGGTCGCCCCTCTTCCGCTCGGTCACCTGGTCGACGCGCTCCTCGGCATAGCCGATCAGCGCCTCGGAGAATGTCCGCGACATCTCGGGCGAGAGGGCGGACACTTCCATCCTGATCACGCCCTCGGTCGGATCGTAGCCGATCTTCACGTTGTCCTGGAAATGGCTGTACACCGTCTCGTTCGAGGCATCGGCAGGCAGTCTTTGAAGAGCGTCGATCGACGGATCAGAAAAATGTTCCAGATAGCCGTGATCCGCATCCAGCCGCAGCATTGCTTCGCGCGAGGTCAGGAAATCCTGCACCATGATGGAATCCTGGCTGGTTGCCAATGATGTGCCACCCAGCAAACCTGCGGCGCCGGATGCCTGCGCTTCGGCCTGCTGAACGACGAATTCCGATTTCGTGGCGAAAATCGACGTCGCCATGAAGGCAAAGTAGAAGAAAGCCAGCAAGGTTGGCAGCAGCACGAAAGCCCCCAACCGCGCCGAAAGGAACAAGAGCTTGCGGCGGCGGCGGCGCGCAATGTCCTGCTGGATACGCTCTATGTCGTTCACCCCCGCAGGCTGCGGTTTCATGGCCGGTCCCGGCACTTTCGCTGGTTCCACCTTCTGCGGGACACCTGCCCGTACCGTTCCTTCGGCGGCAGCCTCGGTCTTGTTGGCGACCTCTTCTTCGTCCGGCTTGGCGACGACGAGTTCCAGCAAATGCGACCGGTCGAAAGGATCTATCCCCCTTGCCCGAAGCTGACGCACGGCGTCGAAATCCGAACTGGGGCTGAGCCCCTGCTTCTGGGCCAATCGCCGGGCCATGCGCAACTGGCGGCCGGTCAGCCCCTCGCGCCGGATTTCGGAGATATCCTGCGATCCACCGACACTGTCGGCCCCTGCCCTTTCCGCCTTGGCCGAACCAGGGAAGGCGACATCGCCGAAACCGTCATCTGTACCGGAAAATGGCGTGTCGCCGCCATCGGACGCAGCCTCGGAGTTCCGGCGAATTCGGAATTTACGCGCTTTGGGCTTCATAGTCATAGAGTTCTTTCGCCTCTTCCAGCGTGTCGAACATATGCAGTTGACCGTTCCTGAGAACGGCTGCGGAACGACAGAATTTCTCAAGCGTACTTGCCTGATGGGATACGATTACGACCGTTGCGGTCTTGAGCCGCTCGGCAAGGATGTGGCCGGCCTTCTTGTTGAACTCGGCATCCGTGGTCGAGGGCATGCCCTCGTCGATCAGGTAGATATCGAAATCCAGCGCAAGCAGGAGCGCGAACGAAAACCGCGCGCGCATGCCGGCGCTGTAGGTTCCGACGGGCATGTCGAAATATTCTTCAAGCCCGCATACCCAGCGGCAGAACGCCTCGAGATAGTCCGGGTCCTTGCCGTACAAACGCGCGATGAAGCGGCAGTTTTCCATTGCCGACAGCTTGTTGACGATGCCGCCCATGAATCCCAGCGGGAATGAAATGCGCGAGCGGCGGATGATCTCGCCCTCATCGGGCTGCTCAAGACCCGCCATCATGTTCACAAGGGTCGTCTTGCCGGTCCCGTTGGGCGCAAGGATGCCAAGAGAATTCCCGGGCTCGACGCGAAAGGTCGCCCGGTCAAGGATGACCTTGCGACGTTCGCCTGTCCAAAAGGACTTGCTGACGTTCCTGAACTCGATCATTCGTCCTGCTCAATGGCACTATGCTGTTTCGCACAGCTTTGGCCTGTCGGTCTTTCGACATTCTTTTGTCAATAATATGGCCAGAGTGCCAAGACTTCTTCAACAAACAATCAACCGCTGGCGATGCGACGCCCACGAGGTGTGACCAAAAGGGCGGGAATGCGCCGAGTTCGGTGTTTCCCGCCGCTCTAGCCGTATCTTTTTTCAACACGGCACAGCCTGCCTGCAACGATTGAGATGATCGCCGCGGCGAAACTGAAAAGCGCCCCCATCTTCGCTGCATCCTGCACTGGACCAGGCTCGAAAGCGACAGACGCAATGAAAAGCGAGACCGTGAAGCCGATCGCGGCAACGCAGCCGATCACGAGAAGGTCGATCATCCGCATTCCACGCGGCAGTCCCAATTTCAAAGGTCCCGCTGCGAACCAGCCGAACAACAGGATACCGGTCGGCTTGCCAATGATGAGCCCCGCAAAAACCAGCCACGTCGGAGCACCTATGGCGGAGAACTCGACGCCCGCATTCATCATCCCGAAGAAGAAGAGGATGATTTCGACGGGATGTTTCAGCAGGTGCTCGATATGGTTCAGAAGATCTGTCAGGTACTGTTCGGCTTCACTGAATATGCCGAAAGCGCGGTCGGCATGCGGGATCGTGGGAACGATTGGCAGAAGACCAAGCGCCGGGTGCAGGCCGCTTTCCTGAAATCCGTACCAGCTCAGGCAGGCCGCGATCAGGTAGGGCCAGAAACTCAGGTGATTGCGGACCCAGGTCGATTTGCGGCGCAACTGGTCGCCCCGGTCCAAAGTCCTCGGAAGCCAGTTGAAAAGAACGAACACGCCAATGGCCGCGCCCAGCGACAGCATCAGCCATTCCAACGCCAGGGCACCCGAGGGGTAGAAGATCGCAAGGATAATGAGGCCGGCAGCATCATCCGCGATGGCCAGCAACAACAGGAACCGCACGGCGGGGTGCCCCGCTCCGAAAACGATGCGTCCGACCAGATAGCTGAAGGCGATGTCCGTGGCCGTGGGAATGGCCCAGCCATTGGCCGCTGCGTCGTAGACATCCGAGCCAAGCAGCGTCGCGAGACCAAGGTAGACGGTCACCGGTCCCAGCATCCCCCCGGCTGTCGCGAAGAGCGGCGTGGCCGCCTTCCTGCCGCGCAGACTCCCGTTCTTCAGAATGACCGCTTCCCAGACTTCCTTGGCGGCAATGGCGAAAAAGAACGCCATCAGGATATCATTCACGAGGAAATGTGCGGTCAGCACCCTAAGCCGGCTGGCCGTATCGCCGGTGTGGAAATCTTCCCCATAGGAAGCGATCCATGCCTTCGCATCTACGCCTACCCAGTCATTGAACCAAAGCGGGTACTCGACGAAGTGGTGATAGCCATGCGGGTCAGAATTGGCCCATATCAGTGCCAGCAAGGCACCGATAATCAAAAGCAGCGAGTAATTGGTTACGAAGTTCCAGACGCGATACATCGTAGGCTGACACTCCCGGTTCAGGCCGGGATAGACCACCCGCGAGCAAGCGACAAGAACCCGAACACTCTCAGGTCGCCAGCAAGCCCCAGGCCAGGCCTGCGATCAGCGACCCTGCCATCGCTATGCCGAGATAGGCCGCAAAGACGCGCGGTTTGACCAGCGCCCACACAGCAATGGCGGCGGGAATGCAACTGACGCCTCCGGCCAGCATGAAGGACATTGCCGCGCCGGGCGCCATGCCCTGGGCCAGCAACGCATCGACCAGCGGAACGGCGGCATAGCCGTTCAGATAGGCCGGCGCTCCAACCAGCGCGCCCATCAGAACCGGCCAGAAGCCCTGGCCGCCCAGAACGGATGCGATCATCTCGGCAGGGACATACGCCAGCATCAGCGCCTCGACCATGTAGGCCACCGCAAGCCACTTGCCCAGAAACAGCGCATTCTCGAGAACGGTATCCCTGAACACCTCGCGCCGCGGCGCCTCGTGCCAGAAGCGCCAGACCGGCGTACCCTTGAAGGGCGACGGCCCGCAACCGCAGCAGCTTTTCTTGGTTTCCTTTGGCCTCAGCGGATCGACGAATACCGGCGTCCGGGCAAAAAGATAAACCGTGGCGCCGCCCAACAGGCCCAACCCCACGGCGGCGGCTGTCTTGGCGACGGCGAAGGACATACCAAGCGTGCCGGCAGTGATCAGGAACATGGCCGGGTCCATAAGCGGCGATGCAAGCCAGAAGGCCATCACAGCCGAAAGAGGCGCGCCGACGGCCAGGAGTGCCGCTATAAAGGGGATGACCTCGCAGGAGCAGAAAGGAGACAACCCGCCCAGAAGGGCCGCCATCACGATCATGCGCATTTCGCGGCCTTCGAACGCCTTCGCGAGAATCGCCTCCGATCCGCTGGCCTTCAGGTACCCGACGGCCAGAACGGCAAACCCGATGAACCACGCGGTGTGGCCCAGCGCGCCCAGCGCGAAGCGCACGGTCTCCTTCGCCTGTTCAGGATCGAAAACCGCAACCACCAGCGGGATCAAGACGACCGCAAGCCAGACGCGGTCTATCCTCCAGCGTGGTTCGTGGGCATGGGAAACATCAGCCATTGCCATGTGCCTCGTGTGGGAGCGCAGCGTCTGCGCAGCATTCGTTCAGTAAGAACCGGGACAGAATTTCCATTTCTCCATAGGCCGCCGCGATGCAGATGATCCGACGTCCATCCCGCACTTGTCGCACCAGTCCGGCAGCGGCGAGGATCTTCATATGGTGGGTCAGCGTAGAGCCGGTCACACCCGAGCGCTCACCCAAATCCCCAATCGACAGGCCCGCGGGCCCGGCGCGCACCAGAACCCTCAGGACGGCAAGACGTTGTTCGGACCCCAACGCGGCAAAGGTCGACGCAGCGCGGGCAAGGTCCAGATCAGAATCGCGAGTCTTTGACATATCCATATTTCGATAATTCTAGAAATATAAAAATATGTCAAGCGAGGGTAGATCTCGAAAGCTCGCAGGATTACCTCGACATCATGGAAACCAGACGCCTGAAAGCTGACATTTCGGCCTGCCGAATTTGTGCCGACCGTTTTCGCAAGACGGCTACGGCGCATGCGCCGCGTCCGGTTGTGTGGTTCAACGACACCGCCCGTATCCTGATCGCCGGACAAGCGCCGGGCCTGCGCGTACACGAGGCAGGCAAGCCCTTTTTCGACCGCTCGGGCGATCGCCTCCGTGACTGGATGGGGATCGGGGAAGACATCTTCTATGACAGGGACCGCGTGGCGATCGTTCCGATGGCGTTCTGTTTTCCGGGCTATGACGACAAGGGTTCCGACCTGCCTCCGCCCAGAATTTGCGCCAGCACATGGAGAAGCCAGATCATGGAGCAGTTGTCCGGGATCAGGCTGACGCTCCTGATCGGAGGGTATGCGCAGGGCTGGCATCTCCCGGGCGCCGGGAAGAACGTCACCCAAACCGTCGCCGCATGGCGCAAGAGCCTTCCAGACACCCTCCCCTTGCCTCACCCCTCGTGGCGCAATACCGGGTGGCTGAGGAAGAACCCGTGGTTCGAGACCGAATTGCTGCCGGTCCTCAGAACCCGCGTGCAAGAGGCGCTGCAATGACAGAGACACCGATCGATCGTGCCCACGCTGCGATGCAGACCGAATCCGATGACGATACGAGGCGTCTGGCATTCTATGAGCGCCTTGCGGACGGCGAGTTGTTCCTGATGCTTGAAAGCGAACCGGAAGGAGACAGCATCAGCCCCCGGATTTTTGAAACGGAACAAGGCACTTACGTGCTGGCCTTCGACAGGGAGGAGCGGTTGGCGGCGTTTGCGGGGGGGCCGGCGCCTTATGCGGCCCTGTCGGGGCGCACTCTGGCCGGCATGTTGTCCGGGCAAGACCTCGGACTGGGGCTGAACCTTGGCGCGGCGCCATCGGAAATGCTGATCCCCGCCGAAGCGGTCGCCTGGCTCCACGCCACACTGAGCGAGCGCCCCGAGGAGATGCAGGAAACGCCCGAGGAATTGCACCCGCCCGCAGGCCTGCCCGAACGCCTTGTCGCGGCGCTGGATATCAAGCTCGCCACGGCCTCAGGCCTGGCGAAACTGGCGTATCTCTCTGGCGTTAAATGGAAAAACGGCCGCCGCGGACATCTGATGGCACTGATAGACCCGGTTCCCGGTTCGGAGCCCGCCCTTGCCCGGGCCGTGGGGGAAGCTTTGATTTTCTCAGGTCTCGATGCCGGCGAGCTGGACGTCACCTTCCTGAAGGCCAGCGATCCGGTTTCGGCGCGGCTGGCCCGCGTGGGTCTGCGTTTCGACCTGCCGGAACCGCCCAAGCCGGAGGGTCCTGCAGCACCGGGCATGGACCCGGACAAGCCGCCGAAGTTGCGCTGAAGGCCGGTCGGCAAAGCGTCGGCGAAACGTCGGCAAAACGTATGGCAGGTGTCGGGCAGCCGGCCTCAGTATCCGGCCGAACGGTCGACGAGATGCAGGAACGTCTCGCCCGCCTCGCCCCGCCGGATGTTCTCGGCGATGACCCTCGCGGCGGTCTCTGCCCGGGTATCCGACGCGATATGCGGCGTGACCGTCACCTTCGGATGGGCCCAGAACGCGTGCTCGGCTGGCAAGGGTTCGACGCGGAACACGTCGAGCGTCGCATGCGCGATACGGCCGCTGTCGAGCGCGGCGAGAAGCGCCTCGTCGTCGATCAGAGGCCCCCTGCCCGGATTGATGATGAACGCCCCCTCGGGCATCAGCGCAAGGCGATCGGCATTCAGAAGGTCCCGCGTGGCTGATGTCAGCGGCAGGAGCAGGATCAGGATTTCGGCGCGGCCAAGCGCCATGTTCAGCCCTGCATCGCCGGACAGGCACTCGACACCCGGTATCTCCTTCGGTGAACGGCTCCACCCCGCCACATCGAAGTTCATGCGACCAAGCGCCAGCGCCACCTCTCGTCCCAACTCGCCCAGCCCCAGAACGGTAACGCGCCGGCTGCGCGCCAGTGGCGGGACGTGCGGTTTCCATTGGGCATCCGTGCGGAGAATGTCCTGGTCCATGCCAAGGTGATGGCGCAGCGCGTGACCCACGCAGTACTCGACCATGCCCTCGGTCATGCCCGGATCCACCATCCGGCAGAGCGGCACGGTGAGAGTCTGGTTGCCCACCACGTTTTCAACCCCGGCCCAAAGGTTGAGAACGGCCTTGAGACGCGTATAGGGCCGAAAGTCCTGAACCGCGCTGGAGGGCGCGTAGACGATGTAGTCGACCGACCCCGGTTCAGCTTCGGTCACGATCTCGGCTTCGATGCCTGTCTCGGCGACAGCCTTGGGCAGGACGTCTTCGTATTCGGCCCAGTCGCCGGGATTGGCTGCGAAGAAAACCCTGATCATCGGCTGCGCGGCCTGTGAATATGGGCCGACTGGACCAGTCCGAAAGCCGCAAGAAGAACCAGCATCGCCGAACCTCCATAGCTGACCAAGGGCAGCGGCACGCCAACGACAGGCGCCAGCCCCATGACCATAGACATGTTGACCGCGAAGAACAGGAACAGCGTGGCGGCGACACCAAGCGTCAGAAGCGCGCCGTAACGGTCCTTGTTGCCCATCGCCGAGACGATGCAGAACAGGATGATCAGGCCATAAAGCGTCAACAGCGAGAAGGCGCCAAGGAAACCGAATTCCTCGGCGAGTGTCGTGAAGATGAAGTCGGTATGCTTCTCGGGCAGGAAATTCAGCCGCGACTGCGTGCCCTGCATAAATCCCTTTCCGCTCCAGCCGCCGGAACCAAGCGCGATCTTCGACTGGGTGATGTGATAGCCCGCGCCCAGCGGGTCGGTCGACGGGTCGAGGAAGGTGTCGATCCGCCGGAACTGGTAGTCCTTGATCAGCTGCCAGTCCGTGCCGCGCGATGCGAAGACGGCATAAACCAGCCCGGCGCCAGCCGCGACGACCGCGATGAAGTACCACCAGGACACGCCGGCACAGAACATGACGATCCCACCCCCGGCGATCAGCAGGATCGCGGTACCGAGGTCCGGCTGCTTCAGCACCAGCGCGGTCGGGATCAACGTCAGGATTACCGGCGGCAGCACCCACAGGGGGCGCGAGACCTTGGACAGCGGCAGCCAGTCGTAATAGGCCGCAAGCATCATAACGAGCGAGATCTTCATCAGTTCGGAAGGCTGCAAGCGAAGCGGACCGATGTCGATCCAGCGCTGCGCGCCCATGCCGATTTCGCCCACCAGTTCGACCAGCACCAAAAGGCCCAAGGCCCCCAGGTAGGCGAGGCCGGACATCGACCGCCAGAACCAGATCGGCACCATTCCGATGATCATCATGACGACCAGGCCGAGGGCGAAGCGTTTCATCTGCGGCTCGGCCCAGCGTTCGATATTGCCGCCTGCCACCGAGTAGAGCATCAGGAAACCAACCGACGCGACAGCCGTCAGCAACAGAACCAGCGCCCAGTTCGCATAAAGGATCTTCCGAACGCCCGTTGGGACGGTCTGGACCTTGTACTCGAGATAACTCATGCCCGCGTGGCCTTGGTCTCGGGTTCAAGACGCGGGCGAAGCACCATTTCCTCGTGCTGCACGCGGATGCGCTCGCGCTGATCGCTGGGGTAAGCCTCGAGCGGCGGGACGTCGCCGTACAGCGCGTAAAGCAGGATATCGCGCGATGGCGGCGCAGCGGCGGTCGACCCGCCCCCACCATGCTCGACCACCGTCGCAATCGCGTATTTCGGCTTGTCGAATGGCGCGAAGGCCACGAACAGCCCGTGGTCGCGCCGGTTCCATGGCAACTGGTCGTTCCGGAAGACCCCGCGGGCGCGTTCGGCCGCGGTGATGTTGCGGACCTGGCTGGTGCCGGTCTTGCCCGCCATCTCCATCCCCTCGGTGACGATCCGGGAGCGTGTGGCTGTACCGCGCTGACCGTTCGAGACGTTCCACATCGCCCGCCGCACCAGCGCCATCAGGTTTGCCGGAACGTTTATGTCCGGCACGTTCTCCGGCGGAACCTCGACGCCGTTGATCGACTTGATCAGGCGGGGTTTCACGGCCTTGCCGCTTGCGATCCGTGCTGTCATCACGGCCAGTTGAAGTGGCGAGGCCAGAACATCGCCCTGCCCGATCGCCGTGTTCAGCGTTTCGCCCGGGTTCCAGCGTTCACCGCGAACCTGCGCTTTCCACCGGGTGTCGGGGATGATGCCTTCCTGCACGGCAGACATGGGGATGTCGTGCTTTTCGCCCAGCCCGAATTCATGGCAGAGATCGGCAAGCCGGTCGACGCCCAGACGGTTGGCCGCCTCGTAGAAATAGACGTCGCAGGACTGGGTGATCGCATTGTTCAGGTCCATCGAACCGTGCCCGCCCCGCTTCCAGCAATGGAAGCGACGACCGCCGAAGGACATGAAGCCCGGGCAGTAGACGGTCTCGCCCGGTCCGATCACACCGGCACGCATCGCCGCGAGCCCGGTCATCATCTTGAAGGTCGATCCGGGGGGATAAAGCCCCTGAACCGCCTTGTTGAACAGTGGCTTGTAGATGTTGTCGCGCAGTTCGCCGTAGTCCTTCGACGAGATGCCGCGCACGAAGAGGTTCGGGTCGAACGACGGCGCTGAGGCCATCGCCAGCAGATCGCCGGTTTCGATGTCGATGACGACCGAGCCCGCGCTTTCGCCGGCCAGGCGTGCCTGGGCATAGTTCTGAAGCCCGTGGTCGATGGTCAGCTGCAGGTCTTCGCCGGGCGTGTACTCGTCGCGGCTGAGTTCGCGCATCACGCGGCCCGCAGCGTTGATCTCGATGCGCTTGGTTCCGGCCTTGCCCCGAAGCTCGGCCTCCAGCTTGGTCTCGACGCCGATCTTGCCGATCTGGAACTTTGGGATCTGCAGAAGCGGATCAGGGTCTTCGATCTTCGAGAGATCGTAGTCGCTGACCGGACCGACATAGCCGACGATATGAGCGAAATCCTCGGCCAGCGGGTAGTCCCGGCTGAGGCCGACATCGGGCGTAATTCCGGGAAGCACCGGCGCGTTTACGGCGACCTCGGCGAGATCCTCCCACGTCAGCCGGTCGGCCAGCGTCACCGGGACGAAGGGGCTGCGCCGGTACATCTCCTTCAGTGAGCGTTCGAGTTCATCCTCGTCCAGCGGAATCAGTCGACGCAGCTTCGCGATCGTCTCCTCGACGTCGCCCGCATCCTCGCGCACGATGACGATACGGTAATTCTGGGTGTTCTGGGCCACGGGAACGCCGTGGCGGTCGTAAATGATGCCGCGCGACGGTGGAATGAGGCGCACGTTGATGCGGTTTTCCTCGGCCAGCAGACGGTACTGTTCGGCCTCCTCGACCTGCATCTGACGCATGCGGAACCCGAGCAGGCCCATGAACCCGACCTGGAGTCCGCCCAGCACGAGGCCTCGGCGTGTGACGAGGCCGGCGCTTTCCTCGGTTTCCTTGGGCGAGCGTCTCATTGCTTGTGTCCCAACCGATCGACCTCTCCGGGAACGATCTTCCTCAGTCCAAATGCCCTGCCGGCAAGAATGACCACCAGGGGATATGCCAGAATGGTGGCGATCAGGCCGATCAGGGTCAATCCCAGACCCGGTTGCGACACCGCAAAAAGCCCCAGGAACAGGCTATTTCCAATGAAAACGGCCGTTACGACACCCGAAACCAGCAACCATTCCAGCAGGAAAGGCGTATCCCGCAGGGTGAAAGACCGGCTGCGCAGGAATTCAGCTCCCAGCACGACCAGCGCAGTCCAAAGCCCGAGCGGACGCATGAACAAAAGATCGGCGAGGAAGAACACCGCGGCGATCAGGAAGACCGGCACATAGTCGGGACGCATGATGACCCAGGAGAACGCAAGGAGCATCAGCACGTCTGGTCCGGGAATTTGGCCGGGTCCCATGTCCAAGGGCAACAGCTGAACGAAGGCGACTGCGATGCAGAGCGCAAGGAACAAGGCGCGATATCCCCAGAGGCCTGTTGCCGGGTCAGCCATCGGCGGGCTCCGGTTCTTCCTGGCTGAGCGCGATGGATGGCTGGGGCAGAAGCGGACCTACCAGCCCGTCGGGCGGCGCGATGGTTTCGCCCGGCTGATTTCGCAGGACGCGCAGGAACTCCAGCCGCTCGTAATCGGCCGTCAGACGCAACCGCAGCCGGCCATCCCGGGCAAGAACCACATTCCCCACGAGAAGGCCGGCCGGAAAGACACCACCGTCGCCCGACGACACAACGCGGTCGCCGGGACGCACTTCTTCCGGGGCTTCCAGAAAGTCCAGAACCGGAAGCGCCGAGTTGTCGCCAGCCAGCAGTGCCCGCTGGCCTGAGGGCTGAATCGTGACCGGCACACGGCTTGCGCTGTCGGTCAGAAGCAGAACCCGGCTGGAATTGCGCCCGACACCAGAGATGCGACCCACGAGGCCCAGTCCATCGGTCACCGCCCATCCGTCCTTGATGCCGTCGCGGGCCGCGCCGACGTTCAACAGGACTGATTGCCGGAAGGGCGACCCGGAATCGGCGATTACCTGCCCTGTCACAACGGTCAGCGCCGGATCGAGCCGTACCTTGTTCAGGTCCAGAAGCTTGGCGTTTTCCTGTTCCAACTGAAGCGCGGCCTCTTTCCAGGCTTTCATCCGCTGCAGTTCGTCGCGCAGCTCGCGGTTCTGGCGCTGAAGGGCGGCGTAGGACTGGAAGCCACGGACGAGGTTCATGGTTTCGGTGACCGGAACCAGCGCCCATTCAAGGTTCGGAACGATGGCATCAACGATTTGCGCCCTGAACCTTTCCGCGCGCGGACTGTCGATGCGCCACAGAAGGAAAACGGCGAGCAAGACAATAACAAGCCCCCCGACGGCCATACGCCGGATCGGGCGAACGTATTCTTCCTGGGAGCCGCTCTGCCGTGCCACGTTCGTCTCTGTCGTTGCCTCCGGCTTCCTAGCTTACAGCAAAACTCTTCAAAGAGTTGCGGCAAGTTTCCCGAAAGGAAACCTTGCCTTAGCTGTCATAGTCGATCACGTGCCGAAGCTGTTTCTCGTATTCCAGCGCCTTGCCCGTGCCCAGCGCCACGCAATTCAGGCTCTCGTCGGCGACGCTGATCGCCAGACCGGTCTGTTCGCGAAGCGCAAGATCAAGCTCGCCCAGAAGCGCGCCGCCTCCGGTGAGCATCACGCCGCGATCCACGATATCCGCAGCCAGATCGGGTGGCGTGGCTTCCAGCGCGGTCATGACCGCTTCGCAAATCTGTTGCACCGGTTCCGCCAGCGCCTCGGCCACCTGGGCCTGGTTGATCTCGGTTTCCTTGGGCACGCCGTTCAGAAGATCACGTCCCCGGATCTGCATCGAAGAACCGCGACCGTCATCCGGCATGCGCGCGGTGCCGATCGACGTCTTGATCCGCTCCGCGGTCGACTCGCCGATCAGCAGGTTATGCTGGCGGCGCAGATAGCTGATGATCGCCTCGTCCATCCGGTCACCGCCGACACGGACCGAGCGGGCGTAGACGATGTCGCCCAGCGAAAGGACCGCAACTTCGGTGGTTCCGCCGCCGATATCCACGACCATGTTGCCGGTCGGATCGGTGATCGGCATGCCGGCCCCGATGGCGGCTGCGATCGGTTCGGCGATCAGACCGGCGCGCCGGGCGCCCGCGGAAAGGACCGATTGGCGAATCGCCCGCTTTTCAACCGGCGTCGCCCCGTGCGGCACGCAGACGATCACCTTCGGCTTCGAGAAGGTGCCGCGCTTGTGCACCTTGCGGATGAATTCCTTGATCATGGCCTCGGCCACGTCGAAGTCGGCAATCACGCCTTCGCGCATGGGCCGAATCGCCTGGATGCTTCCGGGCGTGCGGCCCAGCATCAGCTTGGCATCCTCGCCCACGGCCAGAACCTTCTTCTGGCCGTCTTTCACGTGATAGGCCACGACCGAAGGCTCGTTCAGGATGATTCCCTTGCCTTTTACGTAGACGAGCGTGTTCGCCGTCCCGAGGTCGATCGCCATATCTGTAGAGAACAATCCGCCGAAGGCCATTTTCTGTCGCCCCAATCTCACTTCGGGTCCGCCAAACCTGCCCAAGACGAACCAGTTGTCTATATATGCCTCCGCCGCGCGGTCCGAAAGAGACGTCGCCACGGAATCAGGCGCTATTCTGCCGTAGTTGCGCAAAGGCATTAACTACGATTCTCTATCAAACCCTAAAACACGGCGTCATTGTGGCCTAATAGGGAACAATAGGCGGCCCTGAGGCAAATCCGCATCCGATGCTTGAGCAACGCCTTCCCTCTGGGCAAGATAAGGAAAACCCGTCATTGGGTGGTGGCATGACGCTCGAAGGCCGAAAAACCCCCTTCTTTCACAGCATCCTTTTCAGGGTCGCGCTGGCTTGCGCGGTGATTTTTGGGCTGGGCCTCGCAGTCAAACCCTCGATTGAACGCATCTTCCTGGAACGGATCGCCGAAGACGGCAATTCCACCCTGAACATCGCGGTGAAGGGTCTGGACAGCACTCTGGACCGGTTCGAGCCGCTGGCAAAGCTGATCGCGGAACGACCGATTCTCACGCAGCTTCTCAGGGACCCGGGGAACCAGGGCATTCTGCCATTCGTGAACGAACAACTCAGGCTGACGGCGCTGACGCTGGGTGTTTCGGACGTCTATCTGATGGATATCGGCGGCACGACCATCGCCGCCAGCAATTACCGCAAAGATACGTCCTTCGTCGGCCAGAACTACAGCTACCGCCCCTATTTCCAGCAGGCGCTGGAGGGTGGCCTCGGCCGGTATTTCGCGCGCGGAACGACAACCGGGCAGCGCGGATACTTCTTCGCCGCCCCGGTGCTGGACGGGACGCGGATTGTCGGTGTGCTGGCGGTCAAGTTCCTTGTCGACCCGTTCGAACTGTCGTGGCAGGGCGGAACGAGCGAGATCATCGTCTCCGACCTGAACGGCGTCATCTTCATGTCAAGCCGTCCGGACTGGCATTTCCGCACTCTCTTGCCGTTACCTCGGGAGGCGACGGACAAGGTCGCGGCGACGCAGCAATACCCGCTGGACAGGTTGATCCCGCTTGAGGTCGAAACGCCGGCGTCCGACGCATCGCAGACCCTGATGTCGGTCGAAGGACACGACTATGTGCTGAACTCGGCGTTCCTGCCGGAAGTGGGCTGGACGGTCCAGCTGCTTTCACCCGCGGGTCCCGCACGCACACAGACGCTCACCGTTCTCCTTGCCATGGGCCTGTTCGCTCTGCTCCTGGCATTGGCCGCGGCGATCCTCCTGCAAAGACAGACACGGGCGCGCGAGCGCGACGAGGAACGGCGCCTCGCGCAAGAGGAACTTGAGCGCGAGGTCAGGCTGCGGACAAGCGACCTGAACGCCGCCAACAAGCGGCTGACGCTGGAAATCGAGGAGCGCCGCTCGACGGAAAAGCGCCTGCGCAATACGCAGAAGGAGCTTGTACAGGCCGGCAAACTGGCCGCGCTTGGCCAGATGTCGGCGGCCCTGAGCCATGAGATCAACCAGCCGCTGGCCGCTGTGAAGGGCTTTGCCGAGAACGCTGCCGCCTACATCGACCGAAAGCGCTTCTCGGAAGCCCGCGAAAACGTGACCCGCATCAGCCACATGGCCGACCGGATGGCTACGCTTTCAGGACACTTGCGCAATTTCGCGCGTCGCCCGCAGGAAACCATAGGCTCGGTCGACCTCAGCCTTGTGCTCGACGACGCCCTGGAACTGATGGGGCCGCGACTGACCAAGGCGGGGGCCGTGGTGGAGCGCAGCGCTGATACGACCGAGCCACTTTGGGTCACGGGCGGCCGGGTCCGGCTGCAGCAGGTCTTCGTCAACCTCATCAGCAACGCGCTCGACGCGATGGAGCACGAGGATACGCCGAAGATCGTCATCACCAGAACAAGTCAGGGAAGTGGCCGCGTCTGCATCCGTGTCAGCGATCGCGGCCCCGGTCTGGAGACGGACACCGCGGGCCGGGTCTTCGATCCGTTTTTCACGACGAAATCGCCGGGCAAGGGATTGGGGCTTGGACTCTCGATCTCGTACAACATCGTCGAGGACTTCGGCGGGCACCTGTCGGCGGAGAACAACCCCGATGGTCCCGGTGCGTGTTTCAGCGTCGATCTGGCTCTGGCCAATCCAGCTGACGGCCACAAGGACGTCGCGGCGGAATGAGCGAACCCGGTATTCTTTTCGTGGACGATGAAGAGCATCTGCGCCTTGCCGCGGCGCAGACGCTTGAGCTAGCGGATCTGCCAGTGACCTGCCTTGCCGACGGCGAGGCCGCACTGGCGCAAGTCAGCCGCAATTTTCCCGGCGTTCTGGTCACCGATATCCGCATGCCAGGGATCGACGGGATCGAACTGATGCGCCGCGCACTGGAAATCGACCCGGAATTTCCTGTCATCCTCATTACCGGTCACGGCGATGTGGAGATGGCCGTGCAGTCCATGCGCGACGGGGCTTACGACTTTCTCGAAAAGCCCTATGCGCCCGTTCGGATGGTCGAGACGGTACGCCGGGCATTGGACAAGCGGCGGCTGACGATCGAAAACCGGGCGCTGCGCAGGCAGGTGGGAGGGCGCGATGCGATCGAATCCCGCCTTACTGGCCGCTCGCCGGTCATGACGGCGCTGCGCGAGCAAATCCGTGCGGTCGCAATCACCGATGCCGACGTGCTGATCACCGGCGCGACAGGCACCGGCAAGGAAGTTGCCGCCCGCGCCATCCACCGGGCAAGCCCGCGCTCGGAAAAGCCGTTCGTTCACATCAACTGCGCCGCCCTTCCGCCCGACCTGGTTGAAAGTGAGCTGTTCGGCCACGAAGCCGGTGCCTTCGCGGGCGCGACCCGCGCGCGGTACGGCAAGTTCGAACACGCCCGCGGCGGCACGGTCTTTCTCGACGAGATCGACAGCCTCGATCTCAAGCTGCAGGCCAAGTTGCTGCTGGCCGTTCAGGACCGCGTCGTCACCCGTCTGGGATCGAACGATCCGATCGAACTGGATGTCCGCTTCATCGCCGCCTCGAAACGCGACCTGGAAGAGGCCGCTGCACAGGGGGCGTTCCGCAGCGATCTCCTGTACCGCCTGAATGTCGTGACGATACGGATGCCGGACCTGTCGCAGCGCCGGGAGGATATTCCCAAGCTCTTCCTGCACCTCGTCGACGAGGCCGCCGCGCGCTACAAGCGAACCGCGCCCGAAGTGCCCGGAGCGGTTCTGTCGACAATCGCGGCGCGCAACTGGCCGGGGAACGTGCGGGAACTCAGGAATGCCGCCGAGCGCTTCGCCCTGGGTCTCGATCTTGAAATCGCAAACACGGAACCGCCGGACGAGGGCGACACGACCAGCCTTTCGGCCCAGATGGCACGTCACGAGAAAAGCCTGATCGCCGCTGCCATCGCAGCGAACCGCGGCAGCCTGAAAGCCACCTACGAAGCGCTTGGACTGTCGCGGAAGTCTCTCTACGAAAAGATGCAGAAATACGGATTGTCCCGCGCGGATTTCCAGGACGACGAGTAACGACCCCGAAGATGGGTGGATTCTCACACTCAATTTCAATGGCCCGTGTCGGAATCCACCCCGCCAGCATAGAAAAAAAGCTGATTGCGCAAACATTGGGCAAGTCACGATTGCTCTTGAAATCCTCACGGTGGCACTAGCTGCACGTCGCGTGGCCTTCCCGGGCCATTGGATCGTCGCTTTGATTGGCCGGCCTGTCGCCGGCTCTCTTTGGGAGGAAGATATGAAACATGTAACGATGACGGCCGTCGCCGTCGTGCTTTCGGCTGGCGTGGCGTCTGCCGGCAGCCACCTGGACAAGACCGGTTGGCCGGAAAGCTTCACCGTCGGAACCGCCTCGCAGGGCGGAACCTTCTTCGCCTATGGGTCCGGCTGGGCTAACCTTGTGGCCGAAGAGCTTGGCATTTCTGGCGGCGCCGAAGTTACCGGCGGCCCGATGCAGAACATGGCGCTGGTTCACACCGGTGACGCCCAGTTCGGCATGACCACGATGGGCCCTGCAGCGGAATCGCTGGCCGGCACCAACCCGATCGCGCCCGGCCTTCAGATGACCGGCGCCTGCGCGATGTTCCCGATGTACCAGACGCCGTTCAGCGTGACCGCGCTGGCGTCCTCGGGCATCAAGTCGATTGCCGACATTCCTGCCGGCGCCAAGATCGGCTTCGGCCCGGCCGGGTCCACTTCGGACACCTACTTCCCGCGCATGATGGAAACGCTTGGCGTCGAGTTCGAGCGTCGCAACGGCGGCTGGTCCGACCTGGGCGGCCAGTTGCAGGACGGCCTTCTGGACGTCATCGCCTTCGCCGCCGGCGTGCCGGTTCCGGCCGTCAGCCAGCTGGAGGTCCAGACCGAGGTGAACATCATCGAGTTCACCGAAGAGGAGCAGGCCAAGATCATCGAAGCCTTCCCGGTCTCCGCATTCCAAATCGCTGCGAGCACCTACACCACGCTTGAGGCCGACGCGCGCTCCGTGTCGATGTGGAACTTCGCTATCGCCAACTGCGATCTGCCGGAGAGCTTTGTCGAGGCCGTCGTCGATGTCGTGATGTCGGACAACGCCCGGATGGTGAATATCCACAAGGCGGCACGCTCCACGACCCCGGAGAACTGGGACAAGAACGGCGTGCTCAAGTGGCACCCGGGCGCGGCCAAGTGGTTCAAAGAGAACGCTGGCGCCGATATCCCGGACAACATGATCCACGGCATGTAAGGCCGGTTATCGCCCCGCGCTGGCGGGGCGATCCGCCGGGGGGCTTTGCCCCCCGGCCGCTTCAAAGTACCTTCATCGGTAATAATCGAAATGAATCCGCCTGACGCTCCCGTATGCGTCAGGGAGCGGGAGGGGACAGCCATGACCGAAGCCGAAGCAAAACAGGACGACGACCACCTGATCGCAGAGGGCGTCGATGACGAACCTGTCGAGGCCAACCGCCGCGACTTCACCGGCTGGCGTTTTGGTCTGATCGCGGCACTGGCCGCAATCTATGCCGCCTTCCACATGGCCGCGCTGAACGGTGTGTCGATCTCGGAATGGACCGGGATCACGATCCCGCTGCTGCCGAGCTTTCCCATGGAAACCTGGAACTTCCGGATCGTCCACGTTGCAGGCGCTTTGTTCCTTGGCTTCCTTATCTTCGGCGCGCACCTGAGCTTCCCAGAAAACCGCGAGAAAGAGACCCCGATCTTCACCTACGCCGCCTATGCGCTGCTGTTTCCCGCATTTCTGGCCTGCGGTACGGCTGTCAGCTTCGCGATGCGGATTTCGAACGGAGAGATGTGGAACGGGATCGCGCCCGAGTTCGCCAACCCGGAAAAATGGTGGTTCGGATTGCCGCTTTTGGTCGCGACGTTCGGCGGCATCCTTCTTGGCTGGCTGAACAAGCGCCAGAGGTCGGGTTTCTCGGCGCCTGACCTTGTGCTGGGCATCTGCGGAATTGCCGTCGCGATCTACCTGATCACGATCTACGGCACATTGATGCGCAATTCGACCGGGACGCCCTTCGCGCCGATCGGCATCTCGCTGGCCGCCGTCGCGGGCACCGCGTTGATCATGGAACTTACACGCCGCGTCGCCGGTCTGGCGCTGATCATCATTGCGGGCATCTTCCTGGTCTATGTCTTCGTCGGCCACCTGATGCCAGGCTTCCTGAACTCGCCCAAGATCGACTGGGCGCGCTTCTTCAGCCAAGTCTACACCGACGCCGGCATTCTCGGGCCGACCACCGCCGTCTCCTCGACCTACATCATTCTGTTCATCATCTTCGCCGCCTTCTTGCAGGCCTCCAAGGTGGGAGACTACTTCGTGAACTTCGCGTTCGCGGCAGCAGGCCGCGCGCGCGGTGGCCCGGCCAAGGTGGCGATCTTCGCCTCCGGCCTGATGGGCATGATCAACGGCACCAGCGCCGGCAACGTCGTGGCCACGGGCTCGCTCACGATCCCCCTGATGAAGAAGGTCGGCTATCACCGCCGCACCGCCGGCGCCGTCGAGGCCGCCGCCTCGACCGGCGGACAGATCATGCCGCCGATCATGGGCGCGGGCGCCTTCATCATGGCCGAGATCACCGGAGTTCCCTACACCGAGATCGCCATCGCAGCCGTGATCCCCGCCGTCCTCTACTTCGTGTCGGTTTATTTCATGGTCGATTTCGAGGCGGCGAAACTTGGCATGAAGGGGATGCGCGAGGACGAACTGCCCAAGTTCAACAAGATGTTGCGGCAGGTCTACCTGTTCATCCCGATCATCATCCTGATCTACGCCCTCTTCATGGGGTATTCGGTGATCCGCGCCGGTACGCTGGCCACGGTCGCCGCCGCAGTCGTCTCGTGGCTGACGCCCTTCCGCATGGGACCGCGCGCGATAGCCAAGGCCTTCGAACTGGCAGGGATCATGTCGATCCAGATCATCGCGGTCTGCGCCTGCGCGGGCATCATCGTGGGCGTGATCTCCCTGACCGGCGTCGGCGCGCGGTTCTCCTCGCTGCTTCTTGGCATCGCCGGTTCCTCGCAGCTTCTGGCACTGTTCTTCGCCATGTGCATCGCAATCCTGCTGGGGATGGGCATGCCGACAACGGCGGCCTACGCGGTTGCCGGCAGCGTCGTGGCGCCGGGCCTTCAGGGTCTTCTGGCCGATGGCGGCCTGCCCGAGGAAACCGCTCTCCTCGTCGCGCACTTCTTCGTGTTCTACTACGCGGTTCTGTCAGCCATCACGCCACCCGTGGCACTGGCGAGCTATGCCGCCGCCGGCATCTCGGGCGCAAACCCGATGGAAACCAGCGTCACCTCGTTCAAGATCGGCATCGCAGCGTTCATCGTGCCGTTCATGTTCGTCTATAACAGCGCGCTTCTGATGGATGGCGGCTGGTTCGAGGTTGCCCGCGCCGGCGCAACAGCCGTCTTCGGCGTGTTCCTGTTGTCCTCGGGCGTGCAGGGCTGGTTCATGGGCGCGCGGTCGGCCTGGTTCATCCGGGCGATGACGATCGCCGCGGCGCTCTTCATGATCGAGGGAGGCCTCAGCACCGACCTGATCGGTCTCGGGCTTTTCGCTGCGGCCTTCGTGATCCAGCGCGGCTTCCGGCCGAACCCGGACGCACCGATCCCGGTCAGGGGCGCAGACTGAGACTGAGAAAATGGATCGGGGCCGTTCAGGCCCCGGTCAGTTTCTGCCACGCGATGGCAAGTTCGGGCGCGCGCTCGGGCCTGATCGCGAGAAAGGCGGACATCTCGCCAATTTCAAGGAAAAGAAGCCCCTGCCCGTTCGCGCCCACCGGAGCGATGACCGTTGCAAGCGCGAAACTCTCCTCGGGGTAAAGGCTTTCGAGTTTTGCGAAATATCCGTCGAGGAACATCGCGGCCTGGTCGCCAAGGGCTTCGACGACGGCCTTGTCGCCACCCTGATCCGTCACATCCTCGCCCTGGATGCGAAGCCAGGCGATGACATCGTCACCCGCCTGGCTCAAGAAGCGCGATAGAATTTCTTCAGGACCGGCCTCGTCCTCGCCGCGCTCGGCAAGACCCCATGCACGCGCCAGGATATTCGAGGGAACGCCAACATCGGAGGAAAAACCTCCGGCCGTCGGACGCGCGGACTGGATGGAGACCGTCGGCCCATCGGCGAATGCGGCCAGCAAAACCTTCTTCACTTCCTCGACGCCCTCATCCTCGGCGTCGGAGAGAGGACGGTCGGCAAGTTTCGCCGCTGCGACGCCCTTGAGCTTGGGGGCCGGACTGGCAAGCGCCTGCAGGCGCCGGTTGGCCACCGCCAGATGAACCGTCTCTCCGTTCTCGACCGTAAAGCTCAGGCGGCGGGGAAGAATGGTCTCGTCGATCTCGGTAACCACGGCGGCAAGCAGAGCATCGGCCGAGCTGCCACGCAGGCGACGGCCCTCGCCGGAGATCCGCTCTCGCTGGCGCAGTTTGGCTAGCTTGTCTTCAAGGCGGGCGAAATCGCTCAAGTCAGCTCCCCAGCATCAGGTCCCTGATACAATAGTGTCGAGCGCCGAGCGACCGCAATCCACGACTTTGCGCAGGTCTGCTTCCGGAGCGCAGACGCAGACCAGCGCTTCCGCGGCGTCTCCCGGCGCACGCAGGAACACCTTTGCATCGGTTCCGGACAACAGCATGGCGGTACCGGCCCGCCTGTCACCATCACCGTTTTCAAGCACAGGCGCAGCGCCTTCGGCCACGATTCCGTCCAGAACGGTTTGAGCCAGTTCCGAAAGGCTGTCCAATTCCTCCTGGGCCGGTTTGCCCGCGGAGCTGGAACAGAGCACCAGCTTTGAGCCCAGATCCGTGAAAGCGATCAACGAGCAGCCCGGCAACTCCGAGCGCATTGCGTCAAGCGTTTCGGTCACATCCATGTCCAGTCACACCTCGAAGCTGACCCAAAGGTTCGACACCCTTTTGGTAGCCGCGTGCGCGGGAAGCAAGCCCTGCGACAAGGAAAGATGATAAGTATCGCGAAGAGTTACAGGCGCGATGTCGTCGAGGAGAGCGTACGCGAGGTCAGCGGGCGCGGCCGGACGCGGGTGGGCATGACCACGCGCTTCGGCTTCGGCGGCTGCGACATGTCCTCGCCAAGAGACGCCTCGATACCCGGAGCGGCCCGCGAACGGACACGGGACACGGTGCGGCCCGTCTTGCCGCTGGCTACTTCGTCGATCAGGTCGACCATGGCATCCGACAGGTCGGCGGCGCCGCTTTCTTCCCATTTCGACGCGTCCTCGCCGGCTTCAAGCGCCTTGAGCAGCGACACGGGCACGACCCTGCGGAATAGGCCCAGGGTCTCCTTCTCGACGCGGCGGATGACGCGGGAGCGGTCGCGCTCCGACAGGATGCGGTCCATGCGGGTCAGCAGCAGAAGGCTTCGCTGCTGCAGGTCCCTTGGCATGGTCGCCCAGACCGCAGCCTCGCTTTGACGCCAGGCCTGGGTCGCATGCGTGCACCACAGCACGATATCCGCGTGATGGACCATCCGTTGCCAGACATCGGCGGCCATGTTCGGGTCGGAAATTCCAGGCATGTCGATCAGATCGCAGATATCCAGGATCTTGGCATCGCGGAAAATGCGTATGTGGCTGGTATCATCGACGGACACCTCGCCGAGCCGGTTCAGATCGATATCGTATTCCTCGCCATCAAGACCGACACGGTACGGCGCCTCGTCACCCTTGGAGATCCAGACGGGCGGCAATTGGGTCGCGGTGACGTTCACCGGCAGCGCCGCTGCCCCGACAAGGAGGTTCGACAAGGTGCTTTTACCAGCGGAGAATTCCCCCATCAGGACGACGCGCGGTTTTTGCACGGCTTCCGCGACCGGCTTACCGGTCATTTCGTCGGGAACTGCCACAGGCTGAGGGGTGACACGCAGGCTCGGAGTCTCACTCGTCTGTGCAGTGTCGTCGTGCATTCCGGCCGCAAGTTGATCGTAACCACTCATCTCGCTCTTCCTTGCATGTCTCAGGCCGCGAATTCTGTCAGCGTTGCCATTGTTTTCTTGAGCTGCTCGCGTTTGACCGCAGCGCCGTTGTTGTCGAGAAGGGTGCCGATGCCGTCGGGACGCGACTCCGCCTCGTCCGCGATGCGTTCGAGGATGGACCGCTGTTCCTCCATGAACTCGGACAGAACCTGCATCGCGCTGTCGCGTATCGACTCTGCGTGACTGCCTCTCAGCGCATCGACCATCGGGTCGGTCTCGGCCTTGATCATGTCTGCGAAGTCGGTCGCGAAGTTGCGGAAACCACGGCGCTTGTGCCACCAGCGGGTCCACCATGTGCCCTTCATGTCCAGTGCGATCGTCTGTCCAAGAAGAATGGGCGACGGAATGCGCGGAGCGGCGGGCGCCTCGATACCGAAACCCTCGTCCGAGACTTCGAACAGGCGGTAATAAAGACCGGCATAATCCTGGGCGGTCCCCATCAGGACGTCCTTCGTGGCCTTTTGCGCGTTGCGTCCGAACACCTGGTAGGCGGTGCGCAGAAGGATGCGCAGTCCGGTAGGATCGTATTCCCAGACCACATCCGAACCATGCTGATCCAGGTGCTGCAACAGGGACCCGGTCGCGCGCTCAAGGAAACTTCTGTGTGAACGGTCGAGCCGCTTGTTGAAATCCTCGATGACGTCATCGAAGGCTTTGGACATGGCCGAGCGTGCGTCCGCCTCGATCCTGTCCAGCTCTCTGTTGAGGCTTCCAAGCTCGAGAGGCGGCAGGTTCGCATCGGACTCGCGCCGTTCAACGACCTGTTGCGCGGCATTGAGGCCGTTGGCGAGGTTCATCGCCGCCTTGGCCACCCTGTCCAGCATCTCCTGGCCGTTGCCTTCGGCGATCCGTTCGCTGATCGCCGCGTAGACCTGGGGGAGACCCGAGAGTTCCCAAAGCAGGGCTTCGGGCGCCAAGTCTTCGCCGGACTTCAGGATGTCTTCCGACCTGGCCCACTCGACAAGCGAGTCCCGGCTCTTTTCATCCAGCATCTCGGGTTGCCCCAAGAGCGCGGCATTGCCGCAGAAAGCCGACGTGAAGATGATCTCCGCATCCTTCGGACCGTCGTGATCGGTGAGCGTCTTGCGGATGCTCTGGCGGATTTCGGGAATCTGGTTTGTCGGATCGCTCAGCTCGTCGATCCGGTTGACGAGGATGATGACTTCCCGGCTTTTCACGTTGGCGATCATCCGGATCAGCGCCAGGTCGACGGACGACAGCGCCTGATGCGCGGCCAGGACGACAACACAAAGCCGGCTTTCGCGGATGGCCCGGATCGTGATCTGCTCGCGGATCATGAAGGTATCGTTCACGCCCGGCGTGTCGCGGACGCAAAGCGGCATCGGGAATTCGGGACGGTATATGTAAAGCTCGGCCGACTTTGTGATGTCGGCGAAGCGGCCCTGCGCCTGCGATGTCTCGAAATCGTCCTCGAAATCGTCGCCGAGGCAGACGTAGCGCTCGACCAGGTCCTGATCGAAGTAATTGTAGTCGTGCTGCTGACCCAGCAGCAGCTCGAACTTGTCGCCCAGACGCTTGCGGGATTTCTCGCGCATGTCCTCGACCTGTTCGCGGACCTTTTCCAGCTCTTCCTCGGCACCGGCCCGTGCAGCCAGTTCACCGATGCGACCGCCACGATCCAGCAGCCTGCTCCATTCCTCCATGTCGAAGAACCGGAAGCTGGCGCGATTGTCCTCGGGTGCGGTATGCGGGTTCAGGTGAAGCGACGTCACCACGGAGGTCCACGGGTTCACGTCTGCCGGCAGCAAGTCTGGTTGTCCAACCATCGCGTTCACAAGCGACGTCTTTCCCGCCTTGACCTGACCGATCATCGTGATGGACGGCTCGGCGTGTTTCAGCTGGTGATGCAGTTTGCGTGCCGCGCGGCTTGTTGCCTTGTCGCCGATCTTGCCAAGGCGCACCAGGGCCTGGCGCAGTTCAAGCGACTTCTTCAGATAGGGTTGCAGCCCCTCGAAACCCCTGGCCAGGAGCTGTGCGTTTCCATCTGCAGGCAGGGAGCCCTCGGCAGCTATGTTCGTGTCAGCATTCATCGCACACCTGTCAAATCGCACTTACCCAAATCATCACTACGCTTCAGTCTCCTCCGATCACGGAAACCGTGTCTCGGATTTGGATACAATTCATGGCCAACGTGGCCATTTTGTGGCGCATATTCGGTCAATCGGCGGTCACCCGCCCGACTATGCTGCCAGCTTCATCTCAATGTCCCGCCGCAACTGCAGAAGCAGGGTCGCGGCATCGGCCGCCGGACCATCCCCGTCCTCCACCTGCATGAGGACCATCATGTCTGCGGCCTCGGCCAGTTCGTCCATGAAAGCATCGGCCACCGGGCATCCGCTTTCATCCTGACTGAACATGTCGACCAGATATTCGACCGCGTCGACACACTGGTCGATCAGCGGTTTTGCCTTGCCTTCGCCCAGCGAGGCAGCCGTCTCGCCCAGGGTGTCACCGCGACGCTTGAGGAAACGGACGGCATCGGACAGGAGCGTGATGTTCTGCGGACGCTCGCCTGCGTCCGGCATCGCGACGGGCACGGCAACGTCCGTGGCGACAGTTGCCTCTGCCTTCGGGGCGGGCTTCTCAATCTCTTTCGGGGACGGCGCATCCGCCTTGGCGGCCTTGGCGTCCCCCGTCGCCTCCAGAACGATGTCCGGCTTGATCCTGTAGCGCGCAAGGAACATGTGCGCGCCATCGAAATCGGCCCTTCGCCCGCGCTCGGCGTGGCGCAGAATTTCGGCTGCGAGAGCACCGCCGCCAGACGCATGGTGCATGGCCTCGTCGATGGCCCCGCTCGGCCCGTAGGCATTGAGCGCCTGAAGCGTGGCGACGGCGAACAGCGAATGGAATTCCTCGGCAACGATGCTTTCGAGCGCGGCAACCCGCTTCGACAACGTCTTTTCCGCCGAAAGGACATCGGCCTTCGTCAACACGAGGAATGCGTGATCTTTCAGGCTGTCCGGAACTCTGCGCCAGACGGATTGTTCCAGCTCGTCAAAGGATTGCGAGCACCAGAGCGCGATATCCGTTCTGCGGACCGACCAGTCGATCGCGGAGGACAGTTCCAACGCCGTTCCATCTGTCACGACTTCCAGCAGCGATACGCGCTTCAGTATCTTGGCCGGAATTTCCAGCTTAAGAAATGCGGCCTTGCTGCGCGAGATCTTCTCGAGATCGATCTTGTCCTCGGACACGGTTTTTCCGTCGACCCGGGTGATCGTCGCCCGCTCAATCTCGCCGTATACGATCTCGGTTGTCGGCAGTTTTGCGTCCTTGGGCAGAATTCTTCTGCCGAGAAACATGTTGATCAGTTCAGACTTGCCGGAGTGCGGAAGGCCCAGAACCGAGACCCTGACAGGCGATACCAGCCGCCGCAAAAGATGCTCGGCATAGTCCCGGGCCGCGGACGGAATACCGCCTGAGGCAAGTGCGGCTTCCAGGATGGCGATGACATTGTCGTCTGTCGCAGCGTGCTTCATGCCCCACCGTCAGTTGCCAGCCATCGCCGTCTCAGGAAGATCGGCTTGGCCTCGGACCTTTCCTTCTTTGCCCGCCCGTTCATGCCCGCGGCCACCGGCTCGGGCTCTTTCTTATGAGTCATGTGCACGGCCACTGCGTCCTCGTCGTCGTCTTCGGAGGACCGCGCCGGTGTTATCGGACGTGTCGTGACCTGGCGTGGACGATTCGGCGACCGGTCGAACTCGGCGGTGAAAATGTTCGCGCTTTCGGCTGCCTCGTTCCGGAATTCGACACGGATGACAGAGAAGCACACGTTGTCCTGTTCCGGGTCGTCCAGTTCGCGCAACTCGTCGAGCAACGTCTCGGCGATGACCGAGCTTCCTTCCGAAGCATGCTCGCGCACGATTTCGGTGATCTGGCTGTCGCTCAGGAACTGCAATCCGTCGCTGGCCACGATCAGGATGTCGTTGTTTTTCAAACGGAACGGACGGTCCGGGCAATCGATCCGCTCGATCGCTTCGCCGATCAGAACCGAAGTCAGGGCGTTGCGATCCGGGTGATTGCGGCCCACGTCCTCGGACATCATTCCCGAGCGCACCATGTAGTCGATATGCGGTCCCAGAGAATGATCTTCATTCAGCTGCCGCAAACGCCCGTCGCGCATGAGGTAAAGTGGCGAGTCCCCGATCGAGATCCAGAACAGCTGATCCCGCACGAAGACCGGGGCAACCAGCGTCGCGCCCATACCCGCGGTATCGGGATTCGTGGCCGCATGGGCGGCCATGCACTCGTTGGCGGAAATCGCAGCGCTTTTCAGCACCTTGCCGACATTCTCGGTAAATCTTCCAACATCCGATGACTGGAACTTCAGCTCGCTGAACACTTCGGTCACGACGATCTTCGACGCCACGTCCCCGGCCGCGTGTCCGCCCATGCCGTCCGACAGGACGGCATAGCCGAAGTCCGCGCCAAGCGGGAAATCCGTGGCGATCGCATCTTCCTGATAATCGCGGCAACCGCGATTCAGGACCGACGCTACGTCGAACCTTATGTCCGGCGACTTAGACATTCTCGTTGTCTGCTCCTTCGGACGACTTCCAGGTAAAGTTCTCGCCGCACAGCGAGACGAACTTCAGCGTAGTCTCGCCGATACGGATCTCGTCTCCGTTCGACATCTCTTCGGTCGACAGAACCGGACGACCGTTCAGGCGCACCAGGTTCGACTTGCCGCCATGACCAAGGAAGAACTTTCCCTGTTCGTCGTCGTAAGCGACGGCTGCGTGGTTGTTCCGGCTGATCGAGGTGTCGCCGAAATCGAGGCGCACGGCCTGATCTTCGCCACGGCCGATCTGGCTGACGCCGTTGTGCAGCGTGAAGCTTGCGCCACGGCCCGGTCCTGCGACAACGACGATCCAGCCTGCCGGGAAATGCTCTGCCTGCGAGATCGCGGCCTTCTCTGCGGTTTCCTCGAACACGTCCTTCGGGACGTGGGCATCGGGCTGGAAGCCCAGCATGCGGGTCTTGACACGTCCGGCGCTGCGGCCGGCACGCCCGGCCACAACCGGTGCGATATTGACCATCGGCTCGGGATCGGCGACGCGCACGCGTTGCACCTCGGACGCCACCTCGTCGGCTATTTCCCAAATCTTCTTGCGTACTTCGCTCTCGTCCTGCGGTTCTTCCTCATCGTCGGTTGCATTCGCATAGGCAACCGCCGCGGATACCGCCGTGCTTGGACGCGGCGTGAAGTCATCGTCCTCTTCGTCGGCGAACTCGTCTTCGTCATCGAAGTCTGCAGACGCATCGAATGCGTTCAGCTCTTCGTCCTCGAAGTCTTCTTCCGCTTCCTCTTCCGCGGCTGCATCGGATGCAAACCGGCTGTTCGGGAAATCGTCATCTTCATCGCTGTGGGCGCTGCCGAACGGCGTATCATCCGCGAAGTCTTCTTCGCTGAGATCAAGCGGCGCGCGCGCCAGGCGCTCTGCCTCGGCAGCGGCCAGTTCGGCTTCGATCGACGAATCCACCGCGTCTTCGTCTGTCGATGCGGCATACAGCGCGGCATCCTCGTCGCCTTCGCCCTGATCCCAGATAGCGCGCTGAGATTCGGCCTCGGTCACCTGACGGCTGATCGGGCGGCTGGTCGGACGATGCGGACGCACCACCTTCGCGAGATCGTCGCGATAGGGGCTCTGCTCCTCGGGATCGCTCGACGGATCACGGCTGACGACGTGCTTGAGCACTCGGTCGGCCTTGGTCGCGGCGGCAGCGGCTTTCAGGTGCGCCATTGCCGAGCGGCGCCGGCTTGTCTCGCGGTCCGTCATGGCCGTTTCGGTCTTTTCGAGGATCCTGTCCTCGGCGTCGTTGTTGCGAAGCTGGCTGCGGGCGATCGCACGGCGGCCGAACTCTTCGTCATCGGACCAGCGGTTCGAAAAACCATCGCTTTGTTCGAAGGACTTCGACGCCTTCTCGTCAGGCTGCACATGGCTGACGGACCCCATGGCCTCGCGGATCTCGCTGACAAGATGCGCCTTGTCCTGCGAAGCCTTCAGTTCGCGGGCAGGATCATTCTCGTCCAGGTCCTCGTTGCCCCAGTCGTCGTCATCATCCCATTCCTCGTCGTCCCAGTCGGTATCATCCCAACCTTGGGCCACGACCTCGGGTTCCGGGTCTGACAGCGGCTCGATCGGCTTCGATTTCGGACGGATCGGCTTGGAGCGCACGGCAAATGGTGGTTCGTCCATCTCGCTGTTCGTGCGCGACGGGTTGGCCATGTCGACATCATCGGCTTCGGCGTCATCCGCTCGACGCAACGGTTCGAGATCTTCATCGAGGTCGATCTTGCCCAAAGCCGCATCGGGCTGAGGTTTTCTGGTCAACATTCTTGAAAGTATCTTCATCTCGATGCCTCTCAGAGATAATCCGAACGACTACTGCTACGGAACGTTCCGCGCAGCAGGCCGAAGGGAAGGATACGGCTCAGAAGCGTCCGCTTCTTCCGCCGTGTGCCGGTTACTTCATCATGTGCGTTCTGCGCCGATCGGCGTGACGCTGCTTCAAGGGCTCTTTGCTGTTCTTCCTGCCAGACCTGATCATCCAGCATTGCCAGCTCGTCCAAAGTCTTCTTGCGCTGGCGCGCCTGTTCTTCCGCCAGCTTCTGAAGACGCTGGGCTTCTTTCTTCTCGGCCAGCGCCTTTGCCTGCTGAGCCTTGATGTCGGCCTCCACGGCCTTGTTCGTTTCCTGCACCAGCTTCGAGATCGAAAGTTCGATCTGGCGGTCCAGTTCGGCCTGCGCCATCGCGGCGGACCGGCGGCGTTCGGTATCGACGAGTTCGATCCACTCGCGCGCCGACTGGATGCGGTCCGGCGGGAAGACGCTGAGCGCCTTGTCGATCGCGTGAAGGAACGCATCCTCGAACTGCGGAAACTTGCCCGAAACCGGTTTGTAGGGATCGGGACGGTCGGCAGCGATGGCCGAAACCCGGGCCTGGCTGTCCGGCGGCGCCATGCCCGTCAGAACGTGATAGAACGTGGCGCCCAGCGAATAAAGGTCCGACGACGCGTCCTGCGTCGAGCCGGCGATGTAGAACTCGTGCGGGCTGTAGCCGTCTTTCACGACATGGAGAGCGGACAGCGCGCGCGATGCCCGCGTCGCCTCTTCCTTGGCCGCGCCAAAGTCGATCAGCACGGGATTGCCCTTGCCGTCGATCAGGATGTTGTCGGGGCTGATGTCGCGGTGCAGCACGTCATTCGTGTGAATGTAGTGCACGGCCTCGAGACATTTCAGCAGGATGTCTTTCACATCGCGCGGGTGAAGCTTCATCCGCGGGTCTTCGATCGTGTCCAGCAGATCGCGGCCCCGGACAAAGTCCAGTGCCATGTAAGCGGTCATGTTGTCTTCGAAGACCTGGTGAATGCCGACGATGTTCGGGTGCTGCAGCTTGGACAGCCGGCGTGCCTCGGCACCGAAGTGCTTCACGACCGCGTCGAATTCGGCCTGGTGCTGGCGCGAGCGCGCCATGACGTTCCCGTCGTTCCGGCAACACATGGACGAGGGAAAACATTCCTTGATGACGACGATGCGGTCCAGGCTGTCGCGTGCGAGATAGGTCATGCCGAAGCCGCCCGCGTTCAGGAACTTCTCGATCCTGAACTGACCGTGCAAAAGCTCGGTGCCGGGCTTCAGCGCGTCGGCAAACGACTCACTGTGTCCTGCATCAACCTGTTGTTGGCTCGCGTCCATGCGCTTCCTGTCTCTCACTCGCTCTTGAACAGGAGGCCTTCCGGACAACCCTTGATTTCAAGGGTTTTTGTCGTGTCCAACCGCCACCTGACTTGCTGCGACAAAATCGGTCTAAATACAGAATCGGCCAATAATGTGGCGGGACTGGGCCTTTAGGTATTCAATCCTGCGGCTTTTTTGGAATTGTAGATGAAACTCGAAACGGCTTCGCTGTCGGCACATCTTCGCCGATCCCAACGACGCGAAACACGGGCCTCCCAAAAATTTTCGCGGAGGCGTTGACACGCCGCCGGAGAGCAGTACCCAATTTCAGAAAAGATCGCGGGCGATTTTCAGCGCTGCGGCACACTACGTTCTAGGGAGGAACTTATGGCATCGGTATCAATGACCGTGAACGGTCGATCTGTCTCCGCAGAAATCGAAGGGCGTACGCTTCTCGTCGATCTTCTGCGCAATCAGCTAAACCTGACAGGCACCCATGTCGGCTGCGACACGTCGCAATGCGGCGCCTGCGTCGTGCATGTGAACGGCGAGGCCGTAAAGGCCTGCACGATCTTTGCCGCCGACGCTGCCGGGGCCGAGGTCACTACCATCGAGGGCATGGCGGATGGAGACGAGCTGCACCCGATCCAGGCAGCCTTCAAGGAATATCATGGCCTGCAATGCGGTTTCTGCACGCCCGGCATGATCATGTCGGCGGCGGCGCTCCTCAAGGAGAACCCAAAGCCGACCGAGGCCGAGGTGCGTCACTATCTCGAAGGCAATATCTGCCGCTGCACCGGCTATCACAACATCGTCAAGGCGATCCTGGCCGCATCCGGTCAGGACGTGCCCGCCGTGGCCGCGGAATAAGGGAGGAAGGACAATGCCCAAAGACAGCGTTATCGGAACCTCTCCCCGCCGCCGCGAGGACAGAAAATTCATCACCGGCAAGGGCCGCTACACCGACGATATCAACCTCGCCGGCCAGACCTATGCCGTCTTTGCCCGCTCCGAGGTGGCCGCCGGCATCATCAAGAAAATCGACACCTCGAAAGCCGAGAAGATGCCCGGCGTTCTGGCGGTCTTCACCGGCGAGGACTTCAAGGATGTCGGCGGCAACCCCGCCGGCTGGCTGATCAACTCGCGCGACGGCTCGCCGATGAAGGAGCCCAAGCGCCCGGTTCTCGCCCACGGCAAGGTCCGCCACGTCGGTGACGCCTACGCCGCCGTCATCGCGGAAACCGCCCAACAGGCCCGCGACGCGGTCGAGGCCATCGAGGCCGATATCGAGCCGGTGACCGCAGTCGTCGACGCCAGGGCCGCCGCGCACGATTCAAAGAACCTCGTCCATGACGAGATCGGCACCAACATCTGCTTCGACTGGGGCTGGATCGAGGACAATCGCGCGACGACCGACGAAGCGATCCGCAACGCACCCCACGTCACCACTCTGGAACTCAGGAACAACCGCCTGATCCCGAACGCGATGGAGCCCCGCGCCTCGACCGGCGTCTATGACACCGGTTCGGGCGACTACACGCTCTACACCACCAGCCAGAACCCGCACTTGACCCGTCTTCTGGTCTGCGCCTTCGTCCTCGGCATCCCTGAGAACAAGCTGACCGTCATCGCGCCCGACGTGGGCGGCGGCTTCGGGTCCAAGATCTATCACTATGGCGAAGAGGCCCTGGTGCTGGCGGCGGCCAAGAAGATCGGCCGGCCCGTCAAGTGGACTGCCGAGCGCTGGGAAAGCTTCCTGACCGACGCGCATGGCCGTGACCACACGACCAAGATCGAGATCGCCTGCGAGAAGGACGGCACCTTCATCGCCTTCCGCACCGAGACCTATGCCAATGTCGGAGCCTACCTGTCGAACTTCTCGACCGCGACGCCGACCTTCCTGCACGGCACGCTGATGGCGGGGAACTACAAGGTCCCCCACGTCTACGTGAACCTCAAGGCGGTGATGACCAACACGGCCCCCGTCGACGCCTACCGCGGCGCCGGGCGACCCGAGGCGACCTATTCGATCGAACGCGCCATCGACAAATGCGCCCGCGAACTGGGGATCGACCCGATCGAAATCCGGCGGAAGAACTTCATCAAGCCCGACCAGTTCCCCTACACCACCCCTGTCGGCCTGCAGTACGACACCGGCAACTATGACGCGACGATGGATATCCTCGAACGCAATGCCGACCTCGCGCACTTCGGCGACCGCCGCAAGGCAAGCGAGGCAAAGGGCAAGCTCAGGGGGCTCGGCGTGGTCTCGTATATCGAGGCCTGCGGCATCGCGCCCTCGAACCTTATCGGTGTCCTTGGATCGCGTGTCGGCCTCTATGACGCGGCCACCGTCCGCGTGAACGCGACCGGCAACGTGTCGGTCATGGTCGGCGCTCACAGCCACGGCCAAGGCCACGACACCGCCTTCCCGCAGATCGTCGCCGACCGTCTGGGCATCGACCAGGACAAGATCGAGATCGTCCACGGCGACACGTCCAAGATCCCCTTCGGGATGGGCTCGTACGGCTCGCGCAGCCTCGCGGTCTGCGGCTCGGCCGTGGTCAAGGCGACCGACAAGATCATCGCCAAGGCCAAGCTGATCGCGGCGCACATGATGGACGCCACCGGCGAGGACATCCACTTCGAGGACGGCGTCTTCTCGGTGCCCGGCACCAACAAGAACGTCCCCTTCGGCGACGTGGCGCTCAAGGCCTACATCCCGCATGACTTCCCGATCGAGGCGATCGAACCGGGGCTCGAGGAAACGGCCTTCTACGACCCGGCCAACTTCACCTACCCCGCCGGCGCCTATGCCTGCGAGGTCGAAGTCGACCCCGACACCGGAAAGGTCGAGGTCGTGGCCTTCACCGCGGCAGACGATTTCGGCAATGTCATCAACCCGATGATCGTCGAGGGACAGGTCCATGGCGGGCTTACACAGGGGATCGGCCAGGCGCTGGTAGAGAACGCGGTCTACGACGACAGTGGGCAGCTCCTGTCGGGCAGCTACATGGACTACACCATGCCGCGCGCCTCGGACGTACCGATGTTCTCGGTGGACCATTCTTCGGTCACAGCCTGCACGCACAACCCGCTGGGCGTGAAGGGCTGCGGAGAGGCCGGCGCGATCGGGTCGCCCCCGGCGCTCGTCAACGCGGTTATCGACGCGCTGAACTCGGGCGGTCACAAGGTTGATCACATCGACATGCCGACCACGCCAGCGCGCGTCTGGGCGGCAATGAACGGTTGAGGAGAAAGACATGTACAACTTCGAATTCACCAAACCCTCGACCATCGACGAGGCCGTCGCCGCGCTGAAGGGCGACGAGGCCCAGGCCCTGGGTGGCGGCCAGACGCTGATTCCGACGATGAAGCAGCGCCTCGCCTCGCCCGCCACGCTGGTCTCGCTGACCGGCATTCCCGAAATGCAGGGCGTCTGCCGCGACGGCGGCACCCTGTCGATCGGCGGCGCCACACCGCATGCCGTCGTCGCCCGCGAAGCGGCGGCGCATTTCCCGGGGCTGGCGGCGCTTGCCCGCGGTATCGGGGACCCCGCAGTGCGCAACAGGGGGACCCTGGGCGGGTCGCTGGCCAACAACGACCCCTCCGCCTGCTACCCGTCGGCCGTTCTTGGCACGGGCGCGACGGTAAAGACGAATCTCCGGTCGATCGCGGCGGATGATTACTTCCAGGGCATGTTCAGCACTGCGCTCGACGAGGGGGAGATCATCATTTCCGTGGACTTCCCGATCCCCGAGAAATCGGCCTATGCAAAGTTCCTGCAACCGGCCTCGCGTTTTGCTCTGACCGGCGCATTCGTCGCGAAATTCGCCGATGGCGTCCGGGTCGCGATCACGGGAGCCTCGGAAGACGGCGTCTTCCGCTGGACAGAGGCCGAGGAAGCTCTGTCGTCGGAGTTCTCCGCCGATGCCGTCAGGGGCCTGTCGGTCAGTGCCCATGGCATGATCGGCGACATCCACGGCACGCCGGAGTACCGGGCGCACCTCGTGGGCGTCATGACGCGACGCGCGGTCGAAGCTGCCGCCTGATCCGGAAAGGAATGCGAGGGGCTCTCCCCCCCCCGCTCCCCGGAGTATTTCTGAAAACAAGAAACGGATTTGAATCAAAATTTCCCTTCTTCTTTTTGGAAATACTCCGGGGGTCAGGGGGGCAGCGCCCCCCTGGCGACAAGGGATGTTCCATCTCCCGCGCCCATGCGCTAAGCGCCTGCCATGGCAAAGCTCTATTTCCATTATTCGACGATGAACGCCGGCAAATCGACGCTGCTGCTGCAGGCGTCCTACAACTATCGCGAACGCGGAATGCAGACCTATCTGCTGACCGCGGCCATCGACGGGCGCGCGGGTTCGGGCGTGATCGGCAGCCGCATCGGATTGAAGGCCAGCGCCGACATGTTCGACGAAGCCTCGGATCTCTTCGAAATGATTGCGAAGCGTCTGAAGCAGGGACCTTGCGCCTGTGTCTTCGTGGATGAAGCGCAATTCCTGACCAAGTCGCAGGTCTGGCAACTGGCCCGTGCCGTCGACGATCTCGATGTCCCGGTGATGTGCTATGGCCTTCGCGTCGATTTCAGGGGCGAATTGTTCCCCGGCTCGGCGGCGCTCCTGGCGCTTGCCGACGAAATGCGCGAGGCGCGCACGATCTGCTTCTGTGGCAAGAAGGCGACCATGGTCGTCCGGCAGGATGCGGAGGGTCATGCACTTCTCGAGGGAGATCAGGTCCAGATCGGCGGCAATGAAACATATGTCAGTCTTTGCCGCCGTCACTGGCGCGAAGCGGTGGGCGATACCAGCACATGACCCAAGGTCCCCGACTGCAGATCTTTTCGCTTTTTGCCTGCTATGGCGCCGCGGGCATATTCTGGGGTGCGGCGGCGGCGTCCTTTCCCGCGCTGCAGGCCCGGGCCGGCCTTTCCGACGCGGCATTCGGCCTTGCACTGGGTGTCATGGCGCTCGTGGCCCTGCCGGTGATGCGGGTCTTCGGGCGCTATCTCGCCCGCATCGAACCCGTCGCCATTCCATCGGCCATGGCGGCGTTCGCCGTCGGGACGCTGCTCTTGCCGGTTCTGCCCGGTCTTGCCGGCTTGCTGGTCGCCTTCGCGATCACCGGCGGCGCGTCCGGGGCCCTGGATATCTCGCTCAACAACCGCACCGCCCGCGTAGAACGCGACACCGGCGCGCGACTCTTCAACAGGACGCACGCGCTTTTTCCCGCCGCCAGCCTAGCCTCCGCCGCCGTCACCGGCTGGGCACGCGGTCAGGGCGCGTCGCTTGGGCTGATCTTCAGCCTTGTCACCGCCGCACTCGTCCTCGCAGCCCTGCTGGAACTGCGCGCGGGGGGACATGTCGCCCCCGCCCCGAAAGAGGCAAAGCCCGAACCCGCACCGCTTCGGGGCGCGCTTCTGCTTCTTGCGGTCATCGCCGCAGCAGGTGCCTTCAACGAAGCCGCGTCGCAGGGTTGGGCCGCCATCTTCGTGGAACGTGTCCGCGAGGGCACCCCGTTTCTTGCCGGTCTCGCTCCCGCGGCCTTTACGCTTGGCCTTTCCGCCGGACGGCTTCTGGCCCACGCGGTCGAGCACAGCCTGCGCGCGATGCCGACTGTTCGACTGGCGGCGATCGCAGCGGCCGTCGGTTTCGCCGGGATCGCCGCCGGCGGTCCCTTGCCGCTGACGCTTCTGGCGTTCTTCATCGCGGGCGCGGGGGTGGGTCCGGTGGAGCCGGCCGTCTTCCGGGCCGTCGCCACGCGGAACAACGGCCAGGGCAGCGGCCCTGCGCTGGCCGCGGTGACGTCCATCGCCTATCTCGGCTATCTGCTCAGCCCGCCCGTGCTGGGGTTCATCGCCGAGGGGTTCGGCTTTACCGCGCTCTGGCTCTCCTGCATCGCGATCGCCGCGCTGGTCTTCACGCTGTCCGCCCGGGTCTCGGAACGCTAGACCGGGTTTGGCAGGGGCCGGCCCTCTGCCCATGCGACAAGGTTTTCGACCGCCATCAGGCCCATTCCGACCCGTACTTCGTGGCAGGAGGTTCCGAGATGCGGCAGCAGGGTCACGTTCTCCATGGCCCTGAGCGCTATCGGCACGTCGGGCTCGAATTCATAGACATCAAGACCTGCGCCACCAATCCGGTTCCCTTCCAGTGCGGCGATGAGAGCCGTTTGATCCACCACGTCGCCGCGGGCAATGTTCACCAGAACCGCATGCGGCTGCATCTCCGAGAGCACCGCTTCGTCGATGATGTGGTGCGTTTCCGGCGTTGCCGGCACCGCAACGACAAGAATATCGGCGGCACGGCAGACATCTTGGAGGGTGTCCATCTGCTGCGACGCCACGCCCACGTCGTCGACCCAGGACCGGTTGTAGAAGACGACCTTCATGCCAAAGCCCAGCGCGGCGCGGCGGGCGATGGCCTTGCCGATCCGTCCCATGCCCACGATCCCAAGGGTCCTGCCCGTGACGTGCATGCCGAGAAGCTGTGTCGGGTGCCAACCCGTCCACACGCCCGCGCGGACCATACGTTCTCCCTCGCCGGCCCGGCGGCAGGTCATCAGGATCAGCGTCATGGCGATGTCTGCCGTCGCGTCCGTCACGGCGCCCGGCGTGTTGGTGACCGCCATTCCTTTCGCCTTCGCCGCCGCGACATCGATATGATTATATCCCACGCCGAAATTCGCGAGAATTTTGGCCCTGCAGTCGGCAACCCCTGCGAACGTCGCTGCATTCAGCGGATCCCGGAGTGTCGGCAGGACCGCGTCGAACCCCTCCAGAGCTGCCACGCATTCGGACGGAGACATCGGTTCGGTGCTGGGCCTTACGGTTACGGAGAAGTGTCCGCGAGCAGCTTCGACAACCTCGTCCGGCAGCGGGCGGGTGATGAAGAGCGATGGCATCAATACATCCGTCCACCGACAGGGACATCCTTGTCCGGCGTCAGAAGAACGACCTCTCCGTCCTCATCCGGAACGCCAAGAACCAGCACTTCCGACATGAACTTCCCGATCTGGCGGGGTGGAAAGTTGACGACGGCCAGAACCTTACGGCCCGGCAAATCCTCGGGCGAATAGTGCCTGGTGATCTGGGCCGAACTCTTCTTCTCCCCGATCTCCGGCCCGAAATCGACCCAGACCTTGATCGCGGGCTTGCGGGCCTCGGGGAAGGGTTCCGCCCGCAGGATCCGGCCCACCCGGATGTCGACCTTGAGAAACTCGTCGAACGATAGCGTCATTTTCCAAGCTCCCTGCCCCTCTCCGCCGCCGCGTGAACGGCGCGCTTCAGCAGGGTCGGAAAGCCTTCATTCTCGTCCATCAACACGCGCAGCGCCGCTTCGGTCGTGCCCTTGGGGCTGGTGACATTGATCCGCAGCTGCGTCGGGCTGTCAGCGGAAGCCTCCGCCAGGGCGCCGGCCCCGGAAACGGTCGTCAGCGCCAGCTCCATGGCCAGGTCCCGGGGCAGCCCTTCGGCCTCGCCCGCTGCCGCAAGCGTCTCGATCAGGTGGAAAACGTAGGCTGGACCCGATCCGGAAACAGCGGTGACGGCGTCCATCTGGTCTTCGCGTTCCAGACGTACGGTCTTGCCCACCGCGCCCAGCAGGGTCTCGGCCAGAGCTAGGCGATCCTCGTTGACATTATCGTTCCCGATCAGCGCGGTGATGCCGCGTCCGACAGCGGCCGGGGTGTTCGGCATGGCACGGATGACAGGTGTGCCCGCGCCGAAAGCAGCTTCGAACGTGGCGATCGTGGTACCTGCGGCGATCGACAGAACCACCGTCGCGCCTCCACCCTTTGCTGTGACCTGCGGCAGCGCGTCGCCCATCATCTGCGGCTTCACTGCGACGATCATGATCGCAGGATCTTCCGGCAGCGTTTCGTTCAGATGCACGCCCTGCGACCTGACCCAGTCCGACGGAACCGGATCGATCACCCAGACCGCAGAGGGGGAAAGCCCGCCCTTCAGCCAGCCTTCCAGCATGGCGCTTCCCATCTTGCCGCAACCCAGCAAAGCCAGACCGCGCGTGGTGATATCTCCGAAATCCATGGCAGGGCCTCCCTTTCGCGGATGCTTAACCGATCACATTCCCGGACGCGAGGGCACCGGCCCTCAGTCCACGTGAAATCCCCGGAATTCCTTGACGGTCCCAAGGGTCAGCAAGGTCTTCATCTGCGAAATCGACGGGATCTGCGACAGGCGCTCGCGATAGAGTTTCTCGTAATGCTCCGTGTTGCGTGCCGCGACACGAAGAAGATAAGCGAACTCGCCCGAAATCAGGTGGCATTCCAGAACTTCCGGCATCTCCCTGATCGCCGCTTCGAAAGCCTCCATGTCGTCACGCCGCTCACTGACAAGTTTGACCTCGATGAAGACCTGCAATTCGAGACCGAGGGCCTTTCTGTTGAGACGTGCGGCATAGTTCTGGATGACCCCGTCGGTTTCGAGAATCTTGACCCTTCGATGGCAGGCCGACACTGAAAGACCGACCACTTCCGACAGGCGCGCCATCGAGATCGCGCCATCGGTTTGAAGGACAGAAAGAATCTTTCGATCTACGTTATCCATCGGATTTTTTCCTGATCAAATGCCAATTTACCCAATTAATTTCAGAAATTTTCCGAAAATCAAGGAAATGAAGAAGCCTTTCCATCCGATCGCACGTTACGATTGAGTTGCACCGAGAGAGTGCAAACAACACGGAAAGGGTAGACAATCATGTCCCAAACAATCGTCGTCGGCTTCGACGCGAGCGACAGCGGCAATCGCGCGCTGGACTTCGCGATCGGGGAAGCGAAGGCCAAGGGAGCACGCGTTCTCGTGGCCCACGTTCTCGAGTGGTCGCCTTATACATTCCTGACGCCGGAAGAGATCGAAGAACGGCACAAGCGCCGGACCGAGGAGCTTGCGCGCGCCGAAACCGCGATCCTTTCGCCCGTGCTCGAACGGGTCCGGGCTGCCGGGGTCGAAGCATCGACTGCGCTCAAGTATGGCCATATCGGCGAGACGCTCTGCGCCATCGCCAAAGACCACGGCGCGTCTCAGATCGTGATCGGACGCACCGGTCATTCCGAACTGGCTTCAAGGCTCTTCGGCTCGGTCGCAGGCACCTTGGCACAGGCCTCGCCTGTCCCGGTGACGATCGTTCCATAACAATAATGAAAATCAGGGATAGAGATATGTTCGCAAATCAGAAAACAGCGGCCGTGGCCGCGCTGGCGCTTGCCGCGTCAACGCTCCCCGCAGCGGCGCAAACCATCGATGAGCGGGTGAACGAGATCTTCGCCAATTCCACCGGCTGGTTCGTCAGCTTCATCTTCAGCCCGTTCCCCGGCACCTCGTTTCCATGGATCGTGGCATGGCTTGTCGTCGCGGCGACCATCTTCACGCTATATTTCGGTTTCATCCAGTTCCGCGCGTTTCCACATTCCATCTCGCTCGTGAAGGGCGATTACTCCGACCCCAACGACGCCGGTGAGGTCAGCCATTTCCAGGCTCTCGCAACGGCGCTTTCGGGCACGGTCGGCCTTGGTAATATCGCCGGCGTGGCCGTGGCCGTCGGCATCGGCGGACCGGGCGCCACGTTCTGGATGATCCTGGCCGGCCTGATGGGCATGGCCTCGAAATTCACGGAATGTACGCTGGGCGTGAAATATCGGAACGAGTACGAAGACGGCACGGTCTCGGGCGGTCCGATGTACTACATGACCAAGGGCTTCGAAGAACGCGGCATTCCGGCCGGCAAGTTCATGGCCATCCTGTTCTCGGTGTTCTGTATTCTGGGCGCTCTCGGCGGCGGCAACATGTTCCAGGCCAACCAGGCGCACGCCCAGATCTCGAACGTGGTCGGCGACTATCCCGGCTGGATCACCGGCATCGTTTTTGCCGCGATCGTCTTCGCCGTGATCGTCGGAGGCCTGAAGTCCATCGCGCGGGTCACGGAGAAGGTCGTCCCCTTCATGGGCATCCTTTACGTGGTCACGGCACTCATCATCATTCTGATGAACGCCGATATGATCGGCTGGGCTTTCGGTCAGATCTTCGCTGGCGCCTTCACCGGGCTGGGAGTCGCGGGCGGCATGGTCGGCGCGCTCATCCAGGGCTTCAAGCGTGCAGCGTTCTCCAACGAAGCCGGCGTCGGATCGGCGGCGATCGCACACTCCGCTGTCCGCACCAAGGAGCCGATCACCGAAGGCTTCGTCTCGCTTCTGGAACCGTTCATCGATACGGTTGTGATCTGCACCATGACGGCGCTCGTGATCATCATCACGGGTCAGCTGGTGTCCGATCCGGCCACGGGTCTCTACCTGCTGGACGAAGGCGGCGCGACCATCCAGACCGTCGATGGCAACAAGGGCGTGGCGCTGACCTCGGCAGCGTTCTCCTCGGCCTTCGGCTGGTTCCAGTACGTGCTGGCTATCGCGGTGATCCTGTTCGCCTTCTCGACGATGATCTCCTGGTCCTATTACGGGCTCAAGGCATGGACCTTCCTATTTGGCGAAGGCCAGTCGAAGGAAATCGTCTTCAAGGTGATCTTCTGCGTCTTCGTCGTCATCGGCGCCTCGGCCAACCTTGGCCCGGTGATCGACTTCTCGGATGCGGCGATCTTCGCGATGGCGGTCGTCAACATCGTGGCGCTCTACGTGCTGATGCCGATCGTCAAGGAAGAGATGAACAGCTACCTGTCGCGCCTGAAGTCCGGTGAGATCAGGAAGTTCGCCGGATAAGGAGCAGCCTGCTCCAAAGGACTGCCGAGCGGGGGCGCGTCACGCGCCCCCGCTTCCTTTTCAGGCAATCGATCGAGCCAAGGCCGCGCGGCTCACCTCCAAAGGCGAACGCGGTACGGCGTCGGATCGACATAAAGATATCACCGCAGGGAAACCCCAAAATGAAACCGGGCCGCCCCAGGGCGACCCGGTCCGTTCACATCCGCTGGCCGGGGGGATGGCCGTTACGCGCGGATGGTGGGAAACATCGGGCCTCAGGCCCGTCCGTAGGCCTCGGCCATGGCGATCTCCATCGCCTTTTCCGGTGCCTCGTTACCCCAGCACACCAACTGGAACGCCGGATAGAACCTCTCCGCCGACAACACCGCCGCGCGGATCATGGTGTCGATCTGTTCGGGGCCGGCCGATTGTCCACCTGCAAGGACAAGGCCATAGCGCCACACCATGAGCTTCTGCGCCTGCCAATAGGCAAAGGCACCCGCCCAACACATGTCATTCGAGGCGTTCAGCGTTTCATAAAGAGCGTCCAACCGATCTCTCGGGGGCTCCATCTCGAAGGTGCAGATAAGGCGAAGGGTTTCGTCGTGCTGGGACCATGCAAGCGTGATCGAATAGGTCCGCCACTGGCCCTCCACAGCCATCGCGATCTGGTCGTCCGCAACCCTGTCGAAATCCCATTCATGGTGCTCGGCCAGGTGCTCGACGATGTCGATGGGGTGAAGATCTTCGGTCGTGAAGTACTGCTCTGAAAGCGACATGCGCGGCCTCGTCTCGTTATTTGCTGGGCAGCTCTTGCGGCCACCACAGCTTGGTGCCTGCTCTAGGTCCGGTGGATTTTCCCTCCGTCCTTACGAGATATGGTGTGCGACTTGGGACTCTCTGTAAAGCAGAAAGTTGGGGATAACCCAGATTTACGCGAAAAAAGAAAAGGCGGTCTTAAGGACCGCCCATTCTTGAATCAAATGTGACAGCGTGCGCCCTCAGGCGTCTTTCTTGCCACCCTGCTCCAGCGCATCGAGCCGAGCCTTCAGAGCCTCGTTTTCCTCTCGCGCCTTCTGTGCCATGGCGCGCACGGCATCGAATTCCTCGCGCGTGACAAAGTCGCGGTCGGCCAGCCAGCGGTCGATCATGCCCTTCATCGCGGTCTCGGCCTCGTCCTTGGCGCCCTGCGCCACACCCATCGCGTTGGTCATCAGCTGCGAGATGTCGTCAAAAATCTTGTTGCGGGTCTGCATCGGGCCACCTTTCGTCTCGGTCCCCCTCTATATGGCGGTCGAAACCCGCTGCGCAAGGTTGACGCCGCCGCGGCACACTGCCACGACAAGCGCGATGCTGTTCGCGATCCCATTCCCCGATATCTCGCCGACACTGGTCGAGATCCCGCTGGGCTTCACCACCCTGCCGATCCGCTGGTATGCGCTGGCGTATATCGTCGGCATCTATATTGGCTACCTGCTGATCCGCCGCGCCATCAGTCGTCCTTCCCTCTGGAGAAACGACGCCGCACCGATGAACCGCGACACGCTCGACGACCTGCTGACCTGGATGATCATCGGCGTCATTCTCGGCGGGCGCATGGGCTATGTCCTTTTCTATGGGCAGGGCAGTTTCTGGGACGACCCCATCGCGATCCTGCGGGTCTGGGAAGGCGGGATGTCCTTCCATGGCGGCTTCCTTGGCGTCGTGGTCACGGGCCTCATCTTCGCATGGCGCAGAGCCATCCCCATCGGCTCGCTGGCGGACGCCCTCGCGCTGGCCACCCCTCCCGGACTGATGCTCGGGCGAGTGGCCAATTTCATAAACGCCGAATTGTGGGGCCGCCCGACCGATGTGCCATGGGGCGTGATCTTCCCCGGCGCCCGCGCCCAGGACTGCCCGGGTGTCGAGGGCCTGTGCGCCCGCCATCCGTCGCAGCTTTACGAAGCTGGCCTCGAAGGACTGGTTCTGGGTATTCTGCTGATCTGGCTGGCCTTCGCGCGCGGATGGCTGCGAAGCCCCGGAGCCATCTGCGGCACCTTCCTCGCCGGCTATGGGCTATCCCGCTTCATCGTCGAGTTCTACCGCCAGGCCGATGCGCAGTTCATTTCGGCCGAAAACCCCTTCGGCCATGTGATCCGCTTCGGAGAGTGGGGCCTGCAACAGGGCCAGCTTCTGTCCCTGCCCATGCTGGTCGTCGGCGTCGCGCTCCTTGTCGTCGCCAGACGGCGGTCGGGCTGATGCCGTTGACGGAAGAACTCGCGGCGCGCATCGGCGCCAACGGACCTCTGACCGTTGCCGATTACATGGCCGAGTGCCTCACCCATCCACGATACGGCTATTACACGACCCGTGACCCTCTGGGACAGAGCGGTGATTTCACCACCGCGCCCGAAATCAGCCAGATGTTCGGAGAGCTTGCAGGCCTTTTTCTCGCGCAGTGCTGGATCGATCTCGGATCACCCATCCCCTTCCGTCTGGTCGAGCTGGGACCGGGTCGCGGGACGCTGATGGCCGACCTCCTGCGGGCGACCGCAGGCGTGCCGGGGTTCCACGCCGGGCTCGATCTGCACCTGGTCGAGGCCTCTCCCGTGCTTCGTCAACGCCAACAGCAGACCACCGGCTGTGCGCTCACCCACCATGACTCGTTCGACACGGTGCCGGATGGACCGCTGTTTCTGATCGCCAACGAGTTCTTAGACGCCTTGCCGATCCGGCAGTTCCAACGCGACGACGAAGGCTGGCGGGAACGCGTTATCGGGCTTCGCGACAAAGAGCTGACGCTGGGCCTGTCTGCCCCGCTCCACCCGCCTTTCGCAGAGGACCGGGCCGACGACACGCGACCCGGAGACATCGTCGAGCATTGCGCTGCCGCGCTGAGCGTGGCTGCCGCGATCGGCCAGCGGATCGCCGCCTTCGGTGGCGTGGCGCTGATCGTCGACTATGGCGACTGGCGTTCACTGGGCGATACGCTTCAGGCCGTACGCGATCACGGGGCGGTTCCCGTTCTGGAGGACCCCGGCAGCGCGGACCTGACCGCGCATGTGGATTTCGAGGCGCTGGCGCGGGCCGCTTCCCCGGCCCTCGCAACGCGGCTCACTCCTCAGGGCGTGTTTCTTGAACGCCTCGGGATCACTCAGCGCGCCCAGTCCCTCGCGCGTTCCCTGTCGGGCGATGCGCTGGAAAACCACGTCGCCGCGCACCGCCGCTTGACGCACCCCGATGAAATGGGAACCCTGTTCAAGGCCATGGCACTTCATCAAAAGGATTCGCCTCTGCCCCCGGGCTTCGCACCATGACACTGGAAATCCTGACATCGGAGCTTCTATCACCTGTCCGCCACGGGTTCTTCACGCGGCGCGGAGGTGCATCGTCTGGCGTGTTCCATGGGCTCAACTGCGGGCTTGGCTCGTCCGACCAGTCCGAGATCGTCAGGATCAACCGCCACCGCGTCGCCGACGCGATGGATGTTTCGCCCGAGGATCTCGCGACGATCTACCAGGTTCATTCCGCGGATGCGCTGACGCTGGACTCTCCGCCCGAACCGGGCACTGTGAAAGCCGATGCCATGGTAACGGCGACACCCGGTCTCGCGCTTGGCGTTCTGACGGCTGACTGTCAGCCGGTCCTGTTCTCGGATCCCGAGGCCGGAGTCATCGGAGCCGCACACGCCGGCTGGAAAGGCGCTCTGGGCGGCGTGCTCGAAGCGACGTTGGAACGGATGGAAGAACTCGGCGCCGACCGCGCGCGGATCGTTGCCGCCATAGGTCCGACGATCAGCCAGCAGGCCTATGAGGTCGGGCCCGAATTCCTGGAGACCTTTCTGGCCGAAGACCCCGAAAGCGCCCGTTTCTTTGCCAACGGAACCGGCGACCGGTATCACTTCGACCTGGTCGGCTATAGCCTGAACCGCCTGAGAACGGCCGGGATCGCCGATGTGGAATGGATCAGGCGCTGCACGTATTCGGAACCCGAACGCTTCTATTCATATCGACGCAGCGTCCACAACAAGGAGGCCGATTACGGTCGCCTGATCTCCGTGATCCGCCTTTGAATTGACACCACTCGGCGAGAACTTGGTCGCGAAAGCGGTCCGACATTTCCCCGAATCCGTCATGCCCTCGCCCCAAAGATTGATCATTCTCTGATCACCGGGGACAGAAACCGCCCCGGTTTGCGAGAAGGGATGTTCGCCATGAAGCAGAAGCCACGATGGATGCAAAGCGTCATCAAGGCGGCCATGCAGGAACGCGGCCCACTGCCGTTTGGGCGGCAGATGACTGCTACAGGCAAAGCGAAAACGCGGTCGGAAAAACCCGTCTCCGTGCGAGCTTGAATTCGTTGGCCTGCCTCATCGGAGCGGAGGCACGCAAGTACCAGTAACCAAGAGGCCGTCCTGATGCGTCGGGATCGTCCTCTGCAGTAAAGAAGGTAAGACGCATGAACTTTTCTTCGCCGAACCTACCCAGCTATTCCCGCGCAACATCCACCGGCCTTCGCACGGAACAGCCCTGGACCGTCCGCCGAGCCAGCCGTCCGGCACCGCAGCTTCAGTCCGCGCGCCTGACGCGCCGCTTCGAAGTCGAGTGGCTCGAAGGCAATGCGGTCATGGACGCCACGCATGTGGCTCCTGCACTTCCCGTTTTCGAAAAAGCGTTCGGCGCTTTCACTCATGGCGTGCTGATCCAGACCACCGAAGGTCCGGTCGCCGTCGAAGACCTTGTACCCGGCATGCACCTGGAATGCGCCAACGGCCGCGTTTCGCAGCTGCTCTGGAAGGGCTCGATCATGATCGTCCCGAACGGCCCCACGCTTGGCGACGAGCCTGACCGCCTCTATCGCGTCATGCCCGATGCCTTTGGACTTGGACGCCCTGTTCAGGATCAGACCTTCGGCCCCCACGCCCGCCGCCTCGATCGCGATCCGAAGGTTCGCGCAAGCCTTGGCACGGACGCGGCCCTGATCCCGCTTTCGGCGCTTGCCGACGGTCACTCGGTAATCGAGGTCACCCCTGTCTCCGCGACACGCGTCTATCATCTGGCGTGCGAAGATCACGCCACGATCCTCGCGGCAGGTCTCGAAGTGGAAACCTATCACCCCGGCCCGGAAACGCCGCTGTCACTATCGGAAGAAATGATGGCGCATTTCCTCAGCTTCTTCCCGCATATCTCGACGATCCGGGATTTCGGCCGGCTGTCGGCACCGCGTCTCACGCGCGACGACGTCTACGCCATGTACTGAGGCCGGTCAGGCGGTCGCGTCCAGACGCGCCTCCAGCACATCGAAGGGGACGCCGGGCTCATCCTTGGCGCCCCTGATCACAAGCGAGGTCTTTACGCCGACCACGTTCGGCGCGGCTGTCAGTTCCTCAGTCAGGAATCGCTGGAAGGTCGACAAGTCGGGCGCCACGCATTTCAGAATGAAATCCACCTCACCGTTCAGCATGTGGCACTCGCGCACAAGCGGCCACGCGCGGCACTTGGCCTCGAACGCCGACAGGTCCACCTCGGCCTGGCTCTGCAGCCCGACCATGGCGAAGACCTGCACCTCGAACCCCAGCGACCGGGCATTGACCGAGGCGTGATACCCCTTGATATAGCCCTGCTCTTCCAGCGTGCGCACGCGGCGCAAACAAGGCGGCGCCGAGATGCCCACGCGACTGGCCAACTCCACGTTCGTCATCCGTCCGTCGGCCTGCAATTCGGCCAGGATCTTCCGGTCGATCGCATCCAGCTTGTGGCTTGGCATTCGTCGCTCCCTGTTTGATTTTTTCTAATCTTATTTTGAAGCAAAAGTGCGCGCAAGAATATTGCACGAATGCGCAACAAAAGAAAACGTCGGGCGTCTCACGGATGGGCTTCGGGGTGCGTCAGTAGTCGGCTCCGAACCACTTGACGACCAGTTGCTCATAGGTCCCTTCCTCGCGCAACTGCAGGATCGTCTGGTTCAGTTCTTCCTTGGCCCGGTGCCCCGCGATCATCGCGATTCCGTATTTCTCGGGCTTGAAGATGCGCCCCGCCAGTTCGAACCGCCCATTCCCGTCATGGGCCGCGTAATAGGCCAGGATCGGCGCGTCATGGACGACCGCGTCCAGCTCACCCGCCTCCAGAGCCCCGAACATCTCTTTCAGTGTGGGATAGCCGATATAGGCTATCCGCACCTCGTCCAGGAACTGCGCCGAGGTCGAGCCGCCCGTGGTGCCCACCCGCTTGCCGTGGAGATCGTTGTATCCGTCCACCTGCGACGACAGCTCGCTGACGGTCAGCGATGCGGTGATCTGCGCCACGAAGGCTGAAACGGCGAACAGCCCGGTCAGGATCAGCGAAAAGGCTAGAAGCCGCCCGCTGCGGGTCTTGGGAGATGAAATCTCGAACCCCGCCTGCGTCACCACGTTGACGGCCCACCAGATGCCCTCGCCCACGCTGCCGATCTTCCCGTCGTCGTAGTCGTGATCTTCGACATGGTCCCGCCGACCTTCGAACCGCGAGATCAGCGCGCCCGCACCCAAAAGCAACAGGATCGCGCCACCGACCCACAACAAGAGATCGCGACTGAACAGAATCGAAAAGATGTTCGCCCCTCCGCCGATCGGCGTCAGCACGATCAGGCCCGCATCAAAGATCGGCTGCGAGAAATCCATGTCCATCTCGCGCGCCGACGTGATCGAGATATTGGCCGCGGCCATATCGGCCTGAAGCCCGCGAACCGAGTCCAGCAGGCTGACGAACGTGTCGTGCTCGACGTAGTTGTATTCCCAACCCATGCGCGCGCCGACCTCTGCCAGAAGGTCGATGCTGAAACCGGCCCAGCCCGTTTCTGTCTTGAAACTGAACGGCTTTCGCTCGATCGTGCTGACGGTGAAGGTATCCTGCGCGATCGCAGACCAGGGCAGCGCCAGGAATATGGCGCAGAGCAAAGTTCTCAAATTCATTTGGTTCGCCCTATCGGACCGGCAATCACCCGGTCTCTAGAACATTGCATGACCTGCCGGCAAGCAACTCCGAACAGGGTCTTTCGATCCCTCGCCTATCGGCATATATGAAAAGCGAATGAACCGAGGGGGATTACATGGCCGAGACCAGGCACGTGAAAGTATTGATCATCGGCTCCGGCCCCGCCGGATATACAGCCGCCGTTTATGCCAGCCGCGCCATGCTGGAACCCGTCCTCGTTCAGGGCATTCAGCCGGGCGGCCAGTTGACCATCACCACCGAGGTCGAGAACTGGCCCGGCGACATCGAAGTGCAGGGCCCCGACCTGATGGCCCGAATGGAAGCCCATGCGCGCAGTGTCGGCACCGAGATCATCTCCGACCACATCCAGACGCTCGACCTGTCGAAGCGGCCGTTCACCGCCCAGGGCGACTCGGGCACCGTCTATACTTGCGATGCGCTGATCCTCGCGACCGGCGCGCAGGCCAAGTGGCTCGGCTTGCCGTCCGAAGAGAAATTCAAGGGCTTCGGCGTCTCGGCCTGCGCCACCTGTGACGGCTTCTTCTATCGCGGCCAGGAGGTCGTCGTGATCGGCGGCGGCAACACCGCGGTCGAAGAGGCGCTGTTCCTGACCAACTTCGCCTCCAAGGTCACCCTGATCCATCGTCGCGACGAACTACGCGCCGAAAAGATCCTTCAGCACAGGCTGTTCAACAACCCCAAGGTCGAGATCATGTGGGATCATGCGGTCGAGGAAGTGATCGGCGCGGAAAACCCGCTTGGCGTAGAAGGCGTGCGCGCCAAGAACGTAAAGACGGGCGAAATCACCGAGGTTCCCTGCAAGGGCTTCTTCGTCGCCATCGGTCACGCACCCGCCTCCGAACTGGTGAAGGATCAGCTGGAACTGCACCACGGCGGATATGTGGTGACAAAGCCCGATTCCACCGCCACCTCGATCCCCGGTGTGTTTGCCGCCGGCGACATCACCGATCACGTCTACCGGCAGGCGGTTACATCGGCGGGCATGGGTTGCATGGCAGCACTCGAAGCCGAGCGTTTTCTGGCCGAACAGGATGCCGGAGACGTGACGGCCGACGCCGCCGAATGACGCCGGACGTCCAGAACATTCTGGACAAGCTGGATCGCGGAGAGCCGCTGGAAACGAGGCAGATCGATCTGATCGCATGCCAGATCGCGGGGAAACACGTGACCTTCTGCGTCGATTTCGAGAGAGATCCGATCCAGCGGCATCACAGGCGCGGGAAGTTCTACGAAAGACCTGAGCTGGAACACCTGCGCGGGGTGGTGAAACCGAAAGCCGTGATATTGGACATCGGCGCGAACACCGGAAACCACACGCTGTTCTTTGCCATGCATCTCGATGCAGCGCGTGTCATTCCAATCGAACCCAATCCGCAGGTCTACAGGCTTCTGATCGCCAACGTGCTGGTCAACGGTCTTCGGGAGTTGGTCGAACTCGGCTTCCTCGGCGTCGGTCTGTCCGACGCGGCTGCAGAGGGATTCGCGATGGAACAGCGGCGGGCCAATCTTGGTGCCGCCCGGATGATCCCCGATCAGGGCGACATTGCCACCCATACGGGGGACGCGCTCTTTGCCGGGATTGCGCCGGATTTCATCAAGATCGATGTCGAGGGCATGGAAATGCAGGTGCTTTCAGGGCTTGAGACAATCATTGCCGCCCATCAACCAGTTTTGCTGGTGGAAGTGGACAAGGCGAACGACACCCTCTTCAAAGCCTGGGCGGAATCCAGGGGCTACGGAATCGACCAGACCTGGAGCCGCTACGAGGCGAACAACAACTACCTTCTGAGCAAGCGCATGTGACAGACAGAAAATCAGGCAAATTTCCCGGCTTTTTCATGTTCCTTGATGCCTTGGTCTTGCTCCAACAGGGTCCTAAGTTAATTTTCGCAATAGTCACAGCTACTATGAGAAATCGTTCCAAGACATTCCCCGAACCGGCCTTGCAAATTGCAGGCTGCAGGTCTATGCGCCGAAAATTCTTGTAACCCTGAGAAATCGTCGACTGTCCATGCAGATTCCCAATCACGTCCCCGTTCCCGAACTGTTCGTTTCCTACGAAAGCGCGCAGAAACTCAAGGCCGAGGCCGGCGACCTCCCTTCCTGGGATCTCTCGCAACGCCAGATATGTGATCTTGAACTGCTGATGAATGGCGGCTTCTTCCCGCTGAAGGGCTTTCACAGCGAAGCGGACTACAATGGCGTCGTGGAAAACATGCGCCTTTCGGACGGCTCCCTCTGGCCGATCCCGGTGACCCTGGACGTGTCCGAGGCCTTCGCCGACGGTCTGGAACTGGGTCAGGATATCGCGCTCCGCGATCAGGAAGGCGTTATCCTCGCCACGATGACGGTCACCGACCGCTGGACGCCCGACAAGGCGCGCGAGGCCGAAAAGGTCTTCGGAGCGGACGACAGTGCGCACCCTGCGGTGAACTACCTGCACAACGTGGCAGGCAAGGTGTATCTCGGCGGCCCGGTGACCGGCATCCAGCAGCCGGTGCACTATGATTTCAAGATGCGCCGCGACACGCCGAACGAGTTGCGCGCGTATTTCCGCAAGCTTGGCTGGCGCCGCGTCGTCGCCTTCCAGACACGGAATCCGCTGCACCGCGCGCACCAGGAATTGACCTTCCGCGCCGCGAAGGAAGCCGAGGCCAACCTTCTGATCCATCCCGTCGTCGGGCTGACGAAACCCGGCGATGTCGATCACTTCACCCGGGTGCGCTGCTATGAGGCGGTTCTGGACAAGTACCCGGCCGCAACAACCACAATGAGCCTTCTGAACCTGGCGATGCGCATGGCCGGCCCCCGTGAGGCCGTCTGGCACGGGATCATCCGCCGCAACCACGGCTGCACCCACATGATCGTCGGCCGCGACCACGCCGGCCCCGGCAAGAATTCCATGGGCGAGGATTTCTACGGCCCCTACGATGCCCAGGAGCTCTTCGCGCAGCATCAGGACGAGATCGGCATCGAGATGGTCGATTTCAAACAGATGGTCTATGTGCAGGAACGCGCGCAATACGAGCCTGCCGACGAGGTAATCGACGGTGCGACCGTTCTGAACATTTCGGGAACCGAACTGCGCCGCCGCCTGCGCGAGGGTCTGGAGATTCCCGAGTGGTTCTCCTTCCCCGAGGTCGTATCGGAACTGCGCCGCCGGTATCCGCCACGCTCGCAGCAGGGCTTCACGGTATTCTTCACCGGCTTGTCGGGCTCGGGAAAATCGACGATCGCAAACGCGCTGATGACCAAGCTGATGGAATTGGGCGACCGTCCGGTCACGCTGCTGGACGGCGACATCGTCCGCAAGAACCTCTCCTCGGAACTTGGGTTCTCGAAAGAGCACCGCGACCTGAACATCCGCCGGATCGGCTATGTGGCGTCCGAGATCACGAAGAACGGCGGCATCGCGATCTGCGCGCCCATCGCGCCCTATGCCGTGACGCGCCGCGCGGTCCGAGAAGAGATCGAGGCCTACGGTGCCTTTGTCGAGGTTCACGTCGCGACCTCGCTGGAGGAATGCGAACGCCGCGACCGAAAGGGGCTCTACAGGCTTGCGCGGGAAGGCAAGATCAAGGAGTTCACCGGAATCTCCGACCCCTACGACGTGCCCGAGAGCCCGGAGATCCGTCTCGACACCGAGAATGTCGAGGTAGATCACTGCGCCCACCAGGTGCTTCTGAAACTGGAACAGATGGGGCTGGTGGCCGGCTGAGCCATCGCCGCCTTCGGCGTCGACCAGCCGGGGGAGCGCTGCTCCCCCGGACCCCCTGGGGATATTTTCGGGCCAACAATAACCTTCGGTTAACTTTGCCGGAACACAAGCTATCCGGCGGTGCAGGCTGGGAAGCCGATGACCGCGGCCGGCAATGACCGGGCGGCCCGCCTTCGATCGAGGCGGGCCGCGTCTTTTTCTGCATGTCGCACAAAAGAAAAAACCCGGGCGTTTCCGCCCGGGCCAGGTTTTTCGAAGACTGACAGGAAGGGACGTCAGCCTTTCGAGAAGTCCGGATAGGCCTCCATGCCCAGCTCCGAGGTGTCGAGACCGTTGATCTCGGCTTCCTCGCTGACGCGGATACCCATCACGCCTTTCAGGACAATCCAGACCACCAGCGATATCACGAAGGTGAAGATGCCATAGGCGAGGATACCGGTGATTTGCGCCCCAAGCGTCGCGCTACCCGAGAAGGCGACCGCGATGGTGCCCCAGATACCCGCGAAGAGGTGAACCGGGATAGCGCCCACGACATCATCGATCTTGAGCTTGTCAAGAAGCGGAACCGTGAAGACAACGATCACACCGCCGACGCCGCCGATCAGAAGCGAGCCGAAGAGCGACGGTGCGAGCGGCTCGGCGGTAATCGACACGAGGCCGGCCAGCGCGCCGTTCAGCACCATGGTCAGGTCGACCTTCTTGTAGAGGACCTGCGTCAGGATCAGCGCCGCGATCGAACCCGAGGCTGCCGCCATGTTCGTGTTGGCGAAGATGCGGCTGACATCGGTGATGTCGCCCACGGTGCCGGCCGCCAGCTGCGAGCCACCGTTGAAGCCGAACCAGCCCAGCCAGAGGATGAACGTACCCAGCGTTGCGAGGGCCAGGTTCGAACCCGGCATCGGGTGAACCCGTCCGTCCTTGTACTTGCCGATACGCGGCCCGAGGATCAGAGCGCCCGCGAGAGCCGCCCAGCCGCCGACCGAATGAACGATGGTCGAGCCGGCGAAATCCGAGAAACCGGCTTCGGACAGCCAGCCGCCACCCCACTGCCATGAGCCCGAGATCGGGTACATGACACCGGTCAAAATGACGACGAAGATCAGGAATGGCCACAGCTTGATGCGCTCGGCCAGGGCGCCCGACACGATCGACGCGGTGGCCGCGACGAACATCAGCTGGAAGAAGAAGTCCGAGCCGACAGAGGCATAGTCAAGCGACGCATCCGCGGCGGCGAGGCCGACGGGCTCCAGCGACGTGGGCGAGAAGAAAGGCCCAAGCCATCCGGCGATCGACCAGGCGTCGCCCGGATACATCAGGTTGAAGCCGATCAGCCAGTACATGACGGACGCAATCGAGAACAGCGCAATGTTCTTGGTCAGCTGCATCGTGACGTTCTTGGAGCGCACGAGTCCGGCTTCGAGCATCGCAAAGCCGGCGGCCATCCAGAACACCAGGAAACCGCCCACCAGGAACAGGAGGGTGGTCATGATATAGGGCCCGATTTCGTCGAAACCCGGAGCGGCGTCCTGCGCCAGTACGAAGGTCGGAAGTGCCGTCAGGGCACCGGCGACCGAAAGTGTCTTCATGAATTTCATCTGTCTTGTGTCCCCTTGTGGCACGTCAGATCGCGTCGTCATTGGTTTCGCCGGTACGCACGCGCAGCGCGTTTTCGACATCGAGAACGAAAATCTTGCCGTCACCGATCTTGTCGGTCTTGGCTGTGCTTGCGATGGTCTCGACCACCTGGTCGGCCATCGAGTCTGCGACGACGATTTCCAGCTTCACCTTTGGCACGAAGTTCACGGCGTATTCCGCGCCGCGGTAGATTTCCGTATGTCCCGACTGCGAGCCGAAGCCCTTGATTTCGGTGACCATCATGCCGCGCACTCCGATAGAGGTCAGCGCTTCGCGCACCTCTTCGAGCTTGAACGGCTTGATCGCTGCGATGATGAGTTTCATAGCTCCCCTTCCGCTTTCACGGCGTCCCGTCACGCCGTGCTTCACGGGGTGGAAAAGAGCGGGAGAGTCGGAGATGGACAAGAATTGAGAGGGGTTAAAACAGGGCAGATTCCCGGAAGTTTGCACATTTTTTGCACAAAAATATGTTAATGCACACTTTTTAATCACTTAGCGAAAGGTCAGAGATACAGACCTGATCCAAAGTTACTCCACATCCTCCACTGAACGTCGTATGGTTCCGGAGGGCAGGAACATGAGTAGGTAGTATGAGCGGCTCGAACAGCAGGCGGCCGCCGCTTGTGGCCGACAAGCGGCCGTCGAAATCGAAGAAGACTTCGGCGACACGGAAAACCACCGGCAGCCGGCGCAAGGCTGCTCCGGCGCGTCGGCGTTCGCGGAACCCTCTTGTCTGGCTGGTCTCCGGCGTCTTCAGGTTGTTCTGGGGCATAGGCTGGCGGGTCACGGCGCTGGTTGCGCTTGCGGTTGCGGGCGCGGTTCTGTTCTACGCCGCGACGCTGCCGCCGGTCGGCAATCTTCTGGATGCCCGCGCCCGGGGCTCGGTCACGTTGCTGGACCGCGACGGACAGGTCTTCGCATGGCGCGGAGAACAGTTCGGCGGCCAGATCACCGCCGACACCGTCTCACCTCACCTCAAGAACGCTGTCGTCGCCACCGAGGACAAGCGATTCTACGGGCATTTCGGACTTTCTCCGCGCGGCATCGCCAGTGCCGTGCGGATCAACCTCAGCGAAGGACGCGGTCCGCTCTCGGGCCACGGCGGCTCGACCATCACCCAGCAGACCGCCAAGCTTCTTTGCCTCGGAACCGAGTACGACCCCGCCTCGGGCATGAGCGAAGCCGAGTTCGAGGCCGACTGCCGGCGCAGCACGCTGACGCGCAAACTCAAGGAAGCCGTCTACGCGATGGCAATGGAACTGCGCTATTCCAAGGACGATATCCTCACCATCTATCTCAACCGGGCCTACCTCGGCGCGGGCGCGCGTGGCTTCGAGGCCGCCGCCCAGCGCTATTTCGGGCGCTCGGCCAACGAGCTTCTGCCGGCAGAGGCCGCCATGCTCGCCGGTCTCCTCGTCGCGCCGACACGCTATGCTCCTACGGCCAACCTGCAACGCAGTCAGGACCGCGCCAACCTGATCGTCGGATTGATGGAGGAACAGGGCTATCTGACGGCCGCGCAGGCCGCGGATGCCCGGCAGAACCCGGCGCGCCTCTCCGCGGCAGCCGAAGCGAGGGCCGGCGGCTATTTCGCCGATTGGGTTATGGATGCGGGCCCCTCCTTCCTGACCGACGAGACCACCGAAGACGTGATCATTCGCACCACTCTCGATCAGAAAATCCAGCAATCGGCCGAAGACGCCCTGCAATGGGTCTTCGAGAACAAGGTGCGTGAGGGCTCCGAGGCGCAGGCGGCGATCGTCATCATGAGCGCCGACGGCGCCGTCCGCGCCATGGTGGGCGGGCGCAAGTTCCGCGGCGTGGCCGGACAGTTCAACCGCGCCATCCAGGCCAAACGCCAGACAGGCTCATCGTTCAAGCCCTTCGTCTATGGCGCTGCCTTGGACCTCGGATATTCGCCGAATGACACCGTCATCGACGAACCCTACTGTCTCGACGTTCCCGGCTCGGGCCGGTGGTGCCCGTCGAACTACGACAACACCTTTGCCGGACGCGTGACGCTGACCGACGCCCTCGCCCGCTCACTGAACATTCCGGCCGTCAAGGTCTTCGAGCGCGTAGGCCGGGAGGCCGTGGTCAACATCGCCACGGATTTCGGGATCGAAAGCGACATGGCCGTCGGCCCTGCCCTTGCCCTCGGAACATCCGAATCCACCCTGCTCGAAATGACTGGCGCCTATGCCGGGATACTGAACGGCGGCTCCTCGGTCGAGCCTTACGGGTTGGTCGAACTGACGCTCAAGGGCGACAGCGACCCTCTTCTCACGCAGGAGGGCGGCATCGGAGAGCGGGTCATCTCGCCTCAAGCCGCACAGCAACTCGTCTACATGATGAGCCAGGTGATTGAACGCGGTACCGGAACCCGCGCCCAGCTTCCGGGCCGACCCGCCGCAGGCAAGTCAGGCACGACCCAGGCCGCCCGTGACGCCTGGTTCATCGGCTTCACCGCCGATTACGTGACCGGCGTCTGGATGGGCTACGACGACAACACGCCGCTGACCGGCGTCACCGGGGGCGGACTGCCCGCGGAGATCTGGAAAGAGACGATGGTAAGGGTCCACGAAGGCCTGCCGGTCCGCCCCCTGCCAATGATCGCCCCCGAGCCGCCGCGGCAGGTCTCGACCGAGCGCAGCCAGCGCAACCAGCGCAGCAGGTCAGGTGAAAGCGCCGTAGACCGAGTGATCCTGAACGTGCTGAACGAGCTCTTTGGCCGCCGGTGACGCGCCTAGCGCGCGAGGGCCATCGCATTTTGCAGAAAGGCGCAGATCATCCCGGCGTCCTTGACGCCCGGAGCGGATTCCACACCCGACGACACATCCACCTGCCGCGCCCCGGTCAGAGCGATGGCCTCGCCCACATTCTCCGCCGTCAGCCCGCCGGCCAGCATCCAGGGCACCGACCAGCGCCGATTGGCGATCAGGCGCCAGTCGAATGACAACCCGTTTCCACCAGGCAGGACCGCGTGTCGCGGCGGCTTGGCGTCGATCAGCAACTGATCCGCCACGGGCGAGTAGAGATCGATCTTGGCGATGTCGTCTTCGTCGGCAATCCCGACAGCCTTCATGACCGGAAGGCCAATGCGCCTCCGCACCTCGGCGACGCGCTCGGGCGATTCGCTGCCGTGCAACTGGATCATATCCAGAGGCACGCGCGCCAGGATGTCATCCAGGAACGCATCGTCCGCATCCACCACTAGCCCGACCTTGGCCACTCCGGGCGGCACTTCGACCGCAAGGTTACGCGCCTGTTCGATGCTCACGTTCCGGGGCGATTTGGCGAAAAAGACAAATCCAACATAGGCCGCACCGCAATCGACAGCTGCGGCGACGCTTTCGGGGGCTGAAAGCCCGCAAATCTTGACGCGTGTTCCCGAACTCATGGGGCGGATGTAACGCCCTTGTCAGCGGCTCTCAAGGAGGGCAAGCACATCGTCGCCCTTTTCCTGGCGCGGAGGGGCGGTCTTCTTGACCTCGCGCTCCAACCGCTCGCGCTCCTTGCGCTCATACACGGCCTCCGCCCGATAGCGGTGCTCGCGGATCCACTCCCAGACAAAACCAAGCAGAACGCCGACCAGAACAGCCGCCAGCAGGACAAGGAAAGCAGGAAACGTCACTTGCCACGACAGTCCGAACAGCCCTTCAAGCTCTTCGGGCAGCAACCGGACAGTCAGCGGGCCGCGATTGGCGACGGCAACGGTAATCAGGACGATCGCGATCACGCCCAGAACTGAATACCGGAAATATCGCATGAACGATCAGCCCTCTTTACCGTTCAGCCGGTCCCTGAGCAGCTTGCCGGTCTTGAAGAAGGGAACGGCCTTCTCATCGACCTCGACGCTTTCCCCGGTCCGCGGATTGCGCCCGACGCGCGCATCGCGCTTCTTCACGGAAAACGCCCCGAAGCCGCGAAGCTCCACACGGTCACCGCGCGCCATGGCTTCAATGATCTCGTCGAATATGGTGGACACAATACGTTCGACGTCACGCTGGTACAGGTGCGGGTTTTCGTCAGAGATCTTTTGAACCAGCTCGGATCTGATCATGTGTCCCCCCAGGGAAATGCATTTCGGGCAGCCGCCATTCGGGCGATCTTTATCAAGCCAGACTATAGGCTGAAATACTCTGCGACGGAACATCTCTTGACTTAGAAAATTGCGGAATCAGGCGACTAATGTGCTGAATCTTGACGCTAAATGTTGCGTTTGATCATCTCGGCATCCGCGTTTCCGCCACCGAAGGCCATGCTGCGCTGCGGCTTTGCACCACGATTCGGCAGCGCAACCGCAAGTTATCCAGCCAGCTTCCGGTGCACTTCCTCGAGATCGATATCACCCGTCGGACGCGAATTGCCCGGGTTCTCGAAATCGTATCGGAACAATTCGAAGTCCCGCTTGTAGATCTCGTAGACCAGATGCATCGACAGGTCGTCGAAGAAATCCTCGATCGGATAGGCCCGCTTTGGCGCGTGCCCCTCGCTTTCGTTGAATCGCGGTATGGCGCCCAGATCGACCGGATGGCGCAGGTCGACATGATCGAGCACGTCCTGCATCCCCTCGTTGAAGGCCTCGGTCCAGAATATCCGGTCATACCGCCCGCCATTCGCAATGAAGGTCGAGATATGCCCCGACATCGACGACCAGTGAATGTCCGGATCCATGGGCTTGCGGAACCGGATGGTATCCCGCGCGAACAGCAGAAAGCGCCGGAACATCGCGATCTGGTCGAAGTCACCGTCAACCTCGATCCCGTAATTCTGCGCCAGCTGCGGAATCAGGTTGCCGCGATACCGCTGCCCGTTCCGCTGAATGCCGCAAATCTTGTCGAAGAACGACGACAGAATACGCGTGTACGGATTGCGCACGCAGGTGAAGGAATAGCTTTTGTGGCCCAGCACATTCGCCTCGATCACGGGCTGGCTGTCTTCCTGCGCCCATTTGTGAAGCCCTTCCCGCGCATCATGGATATCGCCGTCGAAGAAAACGCCGTGATCCGAGTAGAACATGATCTGGCCAATGGTCGAGCAAGCGCATTTCGGCACCACGCGATAGACCATGCTCTCGCTGATCGTCATCCATGTACCGGGAAAGCCCATCCAGCCGAAGTCTCCACCTCTGCAATCGCCGCGATACTGACGATGCCTCGGGGGAAAAAAGCAAAATTCCAAGGTTCCTTCAATCCGTCGAATTGCGCTAGAACGTGGCAACCGAAGGCAAGCGGCAAAAACGACCGGGGGGCAGGTGGCCGAGATCGCCTATATTCTGCTGTGCCACAAGGACGTGGACGCGGTCGTGGCCAAGGCTCAAAGCCTGACGGCTGCGGGCGACTCGATTTCCATACACCTCGACGCAAACGCCTCGCGCGGCGATTTCGAAACACTGAGGTCGGCCCTTGCATCGAACCCCCGGGTGGTCCTGGCCCCGCGAAAGCGATGCGGTTGGGGCGAGTGGAGCCTTGTGGACGCAACCCTCTCGGCCGTCCGCGCCGCTGCCAGTGCCTTTCCGCGCGCGACGCATTTCTACCTGCTGTCCGGCGACTGCATGCCGATCAAGACGGCCGAGTACGTTCACGACGTCCTAAACGCCAGCGACAAAGACTACATCGAAAGCTTCGATTTCTTCCGGTCCGGCTGGATCAAGACGGGCTTCCGTGAGGAACGGCTGATCTACCGCCACTGGTTCAACGAACGCACGCAGGCGCGCCGCTTCTACGCGTCCTTCAACCTGCAAAGACGTCTTGGCTTGAAGCGCATCATCCCCAGGGATCTGAAGATGATGATCGGCAGCCAGTGGTGGTGCCTCAGGCGGCGGACCATCGAGGCGATACTCGATTTCATGGGCTCCCGACCGGATGTCGCGCGCTTCTTCAGGACAACCTGGATCCCCGATGAGACCTTCTTCCAGACGCTCGTCAGGCACCTTGTCCCGGATGCCGAGATCGAGAACCGCTCGCTGACTTTCCTGATGTTCTCCGACTACGGGATGCCGGTGACGTTCTACAACGATCACTACGACATGCTGATTTCCCAGGACTACCTTTTCGCTCGAAAGATCAGCCTCGAAGCGGACGACCTGAAAAGCCGGCTCGGATCGCTCTACAATGCAACCGGTGTCGAGTTCCGTATCTCCAACGAAGGCCAGAAACTCTATTCCTTTCTAACCCGCCGCGGTCGCTCGGGCGAGCGCTTCGCGCCGCGCTTCTGGGAGGCGGAATCGACCGTCGGGCGCGAACGCACCCTCCTCGTTGTCACCTGTAAGAAATGGCACGTGGCCAAGCGCCTTCTGGAGCGTATCGGTCACAAGTCCAATATTCACGCCATCGAGTATCTGTTCGACGAAGAGGCAACCGCCCTGCCCGATCTCGGTGGAATCCAGGCCTCGCTGGAAAAGCGCACGCGCCACCGCCGCGCGCTGATGCGGATGCTGTTCGACTATTACGAAACCGACCGCATCATCATCTGCCTCGATCCGTCCAACTTCGACCTGTTCGAGGACTTCTACGCGGACCGGAACGAAACCCGCCTGCTGGAAATCGAATGCCAGTACAGCGACGCCTATCTCGAAGGCCACGCCATGCGCGTGGGCCTTGCCGGGCCCAACAGCACCGAAGACACCTTCCGCCGCCTGCTTCCGGCGATCCGGAATGATGTCTACCGGGAAAGCGAACGCATCCGGGATCAGAACTTCCCCGAGTTCTATCGCCTCCGCGAAAGGAACACGCCCGAAGAAAACGCGGTCGCACTCTCTGGATTTCTGCGCATCGATCAGGATAAAGCGCTGGAAATCGCTTCCACCAACTACCTCTTCGACGACTGAGGACCCTCATGGCATATACCTACGACGACCAGAATATTTTCGCGAAGATCCTGCGCGGTGAGATCCCGAATACTACCGTTCGCGAAACCGAGCATACCCTCGCCTTCAGGGATATCGCGCCACAGGCCCCAGAGCACATTCTCGTCATTCCCAAGGGTACCTACGTGACAGCCGATCACTTCGCCACCGAAGCCAGCGATGCCGAGATCGCGGATTTCTGGCGCACGCTGGGCGAAATCACCCGCGAACTCGGGGTGGCGGCCGACATTGGAAACGGATACCGGCTGATCGCGAATTCCGGGATCGACGGCGTGCAGGACGTGCCACATTTCCACATGCACATCCTTGCCGGACGAAAGCTTGGACCGATGCTCATGCGTCGCGACTGAGCGCTGAAGAGCCTCGCTAAACTTTCGCTTTCCACCTCTTGCCGCCTTTTCCTGCGCGACTTAGAACAGACGAGCCTCGAGTTTTTGATGGAGCTGCAGGATGTCGACCAAAACGAACGAAAAGACCACGGCTCATCCTCCGCCGGAAACCGAAACGGTCACCGCTCACCGTATCGCCTGCGACGGCGGTGAAGGCGCCCTCGGGCATCCCCGCGTGTGGCTTTCGATCGATCCCGAAAAAGGCTGGGTCGAATGCGGCTATTGCGACAAGCGCTACGTTTACGCCGCCGACGCCTGAACGGCGGCCTTACGACCCCGGTCGGATCGTTCCCGAAGGCGGGTTGATTGCACCCGAACAGCAGACGGATCGTGCCAGCGAACCGCATCTTCTTCGCTTTTGAGCGACATCATCTCATTTTTTTCCGCTTTTCGCAGGGCAACGAAGGCGCTACCATCGCTGCATTTCATGACAGGGCTCCATTTTTTGCCCGCTGACATAGGAGATGCGGCTTGGGTGTAGAGTCGCCACCTTCAAGGGGATCATTCGGCCTCGAGGAACTTGGTCTCTTCGACACCACGCCTCTTAAGCCACTGGATACGATCGTCGATCTGTGCGCCGAGGCGATCGATGCGCCTGTCGTCGCCTTCCTGGTCTTCGATGACAATGCCGCATCCATGGTGATCAAGTCGATCATCGGCGGCGCAGACGTCCGTCCAGGTCCCATTGGCGTACAGGCCGAGCGCTCTGCCTGTGACCTCGTCAGGCGAGAGGCCTGCGCGATCGGCATCGGCAATCTTTCTGCCCGCACCGAAACGGCACAGGTGTTCGAGCGCCGGAAACTTGGCGCGATCGGCTTCCTTGCCGCGCCAGTACACGGCCCGGACGGAGCGATCATCGGTGTCCTCGCGGCCATGACTCCGTCCGAGCATCACTGGACCAGGCACGAGAAAAAGCTGATCGAAAATTACGCCTATCTGCTTTCCGAGCAGGTGATGTTTCGCGCCGCGCTGCAGACGGTCAAGATTTTGTCCCGGGAATTCTCGCCATTCGGAAAACCGGTGCGGCTCCGGAACTGATCGCGGTCTCAGGTCGTCTCGCTGCAATGCCGCCGAAAGGCACGCTTCAGCAGATCCAGTTCGGCCTTCAAAAGCGCCAGTTCGGCCCGCAGATCGCCCGAAACCTCGTCACCCGCGATGACCGTCTCGTGCGCCAGCGCCTCGCCCGTCCGGGCGTCCTCGATGACGAAGGTCTGTACACCGTCCGACAACCGGTCAAGCGGCAAATGGAACCTGACCGTCCAGCCGTCGCGGTCTTGCGCCGGAGAGGTCTCGGGCTCGCCCACCAGATCGTCCCTGTGCCGGATACGCAGCTTCGGCGGATGCGGCTCACGCCCCGACAAAAGTCCTTCCCAGACCCCGTTGACCAGTCTCATGCGTGTCAAGGTCGCTCCGGACACGGCGATCTCCCCTAGAACTCGGCGCGCGGTCGGCGCGACATCGTCAAATCCGAAATCCGGAAGCGGTTCATGGCCGGCCGCTCGAAGATCAGGTCGATCCATGCCGCCGAGACCCGTTCCTCATCCAATTCCGCCGTCGCAAGATCGAGATCGACATGATCCGCCTCGCCGAAGGCCGCAACAACCTGCGCCACGTTGGGTCCGTGGCGGACGTTCAGACGGCCGAAACAGGACACCGGATGGTCCATTGTCAGATCCAGACCAATCCGCAGGATATGCGCGCGCGACATGCCCCGCACCGCCGCCTCGGGCAAGTCGATGGCCACGCTCAGGAAAGCCCCATCGAAATGGAAAACCTCGATATCCGTGGCAAAGGCCGGGACACCGCCGGTAACCCGGGACTGACGGACAAGATATTCACCCCGCGGACAGTCGTGAAAGAACTTCGCCTCGCCACCGAAGCCGGCACCGTTCTCCGGCGACACCAGTCCGGCCGGCGTGACGGGAGCCGACCAAAGCTCCGGCCTCCAGGCCCAGTCCGCATGCAAAGGACGAGGCAGAGCCGCCTTGGGCAAAAGCCGCAGTTCAGCCGTGTGCGTCACGCGCTGGAGCTGCAGGGAAAGATGCCTTGCCCGCTTGCCGAGGCTTCGAAGCAAGGCCGGATCGATATGCTCGGCCTCAAGGGCCACGCGGCTCCACCGCCGCATGATCCCCTGTTCCAGAATCCTATCGATAAATGCCATAGCCATCCAGAAGCCACACGATCCTGTGGTCAACTTAACGCGCACCACTAAATCGTGGCAACAGCACCGATAACAGAAGGCGTTAACTTTTTGTGGATAAATGCCGGATCAGCGCGTGTTGGTCGTGCGGATGCGCTCCACCTGGGCTGTAAGAGTCTGAAATCCCTCGGGCACCTCGATTGGCCGCCCGTCAAGTTCAACGAGAGAAACCGTCACGAAGCGGCCTCCAAGGCCGAAAATTGCCCGCCAGTAATCTTGCGAGACACCCGGGACCGGGCGAATGCTGCGGTCTTCGAGGTGCAGGAGCAACAGGTCATCGCCCCGCCGCGCCTCGAGAATCTGCACCGAACCGGCGCTGCCGTCGCGCGCAAGCGCTGCCTTGCCGCTCTCGGAAGTCAGGAACTCCTGCAGAACCTCGGCAGGCGGCAGATCTCCGCCCCGGTTTTCAACCGAAACGGTCACCACGCCGGGAACCTCGGGACGCGGCGCAAAGGCGTTCTGTGCGATGGCCGCGCAACTTCCCAGCACCACAACAGACGTTTCGCCATCCGTGCGGGTGGTTCTTGTGTCCACGCACCATCCACGGGTGCCGGAGACGACAAGGCCATCGGGCAACTCGATACGCTCCGGTGCCGAGCGGGTTACATTGAACCCCTCGAAACCGCTTAAACCACCGTCGCAGGCGGCCAGTCCGAAGACGGCCGCCAGCAGAAAAAGCTTAGAGATCGGCGTAGACATGCTTTTCTTCTCGCGCGCCGGGATGCGTGACGGCGCCCAGACGGGTCGAGCCGACAAGCTGCGCATATTTCCAGAGAGCGCCCGAGGAATAGATCGTCTCGCGCGGGATGTATTCGCGCGCCTTCAGTTCCTCGTCGGTCAGGTCGACGCTGATCTCACCCTTGATCGCGTCGATCGTGATCATGTCGCCATCGCGCAGTTTGCCAATGGGACCGCCCATCGCCGATTCCGGTCCGACATGGCCAACGCAAAAGCCCCGCGTCGCGCCCGAGAACCGGCCATCGGTGATCAGCGCCACCTTCTTGCCCATGCCCTGGCCCGACAGCGCCGCCGTCGTCGCCAGCATTTCGCGCATGCCGGGGCCGCTCCTCGGTCCCTCGTTGCGGATGACCAGAACCTCGCCTTCCTTGTAGGTCCGCGCTTTCACGGCTTCGAAGGCGTCCTCCTCGCACTCGAACACGCGCGCCGGGCCGGTGAATACCTGCTCGGCTTCGCTCATCCCCGCGACCTTCACGATCGCTCCTTCGGGCGCCAGATTGCCCTTCAGCCCAACGACGCCGCCGGTCTTCGTGATCGGCGTCTCGATCGGATAGATTACGCGGCCATCGGCCACGCCCTCTATCTTGTCCAAGGCCTCGCCGATGGTCTCGCCACTCGCGGTCATGCAGTCCTCGTGAAGCAGGCCGGCCTTGCGAAGTTCCTTCATGACGACCGGCACGCCGCCCACCTCGTAAAGGTCCTTGGCCACGTATTTGCCGCCCGGCTTCAGGTCGACGAAATACGGCGTGTCGCGGAAGATGTCGCAGACATCGAACAGGTCGAAATCGATCCCGGCCTCATGCGCGATCGCGGGTAAGTGCAGGCCCGCATTGGTCGAACCGCCGGTGCAGGCCACGACGCGCGCGGCGTTTTCAAGCGACTTGCGGGTCACGACGTCACGGGCACGGATGTTCTTCTCCAGAAGGTTCATCACGGCCAGGCCGGAGGCCGTCGCATAGGCGTCACGGCTCTCGTAAGGAGCGGGCGCGCCGGACGAATTCAGAAGTGCAAGGCCGATAGCCTCGGAGACGCAGGCCATCGTGTTCGCGGTGAACTGGCCGCCGCATGCGCCAGCCGAAGGGCAGGCGACCTTTTCCAGCGCGCGCAGTTCCTCGTCCGAGTTCTGGCCCGCCTGGTGACGGCCCACGGCCTCGAAAACGTCCTGCACGGTGACGTCTTGGCCCTTGTACCGGCCCGGCATGATCGACCCGCCGTAGATGAACACCGACGGCACGTTCAGGCGCACCATCGCCATCATCATCCCCGGCAGCGACTTGTCACAGCCAGCCAGCCCCACGATCGCGTCATAGCAGTGCCCGCGCATCGTCAGCTCGACGGTATCGGCAATCGCCTCGCGCGACGCCAGCGACGAGCGCATGCCCTCGTGCCCCATCGCGATACCGTCGGTCACGGTGATCGTAGTGAATTCACGTGGCGTGCCGAAACCTTCCTTTACGCCCAGCTTCACCGCCTGAGCCTGCCGGTTCAGCGCGATGTTGCAGGGCGCGGCCTCGTTCCAGCAGGTGGCGACACCTATGAAGGGCTGCGCGATCTCTTCCTCGCTGATCCCCATCGCGTAGTAATACGACCGGTGCGGCGCCCGCGCCGGACCTTCCGTGACGTGACGGCTGGGCAGTTTGGATTTGTCGAACTTCTTCTTCAGCATGGGCTCCCTCCCGCGTGTATCGCGCCGACGAGGCTTAGACCCTGCAAGCCCGCTGGGCAAGCGCGAGACGCGGAATTTCGCTGGTGAAATCGCGCGTCCCGCATGAAAAACCGATTGACCCTACCCGACACTGCCATAGCCTCGCGACGATGAACCTTTCCCGCTACACCCCGATGATCGAGGACGCTCGGCAGCGCCCGGCTCTCTGGCGGTTGCTTCTCGGGCTCGGGACGGTGTTTTCGGTTCTGGTGCTCTGGTTCGCCGCCCTGATCGCGTTCCGAGCCCTGACGACCGGGGCGCAATTCGTCGATGCGGGCGCCGAGTTGATCACGCTTGGCGCGGACCACCCCGGCCAGGCCGTGCTGTTCCTGATGATCGTGGCGGGACTGGGGCTCGGCACCTGTGCCGCCGCGGCGGTCTGGCAACGCCGCTCGCCGCGCTCGCTCATCGGACCGGGCGCGAGAACCCTGCGCCAGGGGTTCATCGCCGCCGCAGTCACCTTCGGATTCCTCGGTGCGCTCAGCCTCGTCTCCCTGCCGCTTTCGGAATTGCCGATCCCCAACCAGCCGCTGCACACGTGGCTGGCGTGGCTCCCGCTTGGCGTCCTCGCGCTGATCTTCCAGACCGGAAGCGAGGAGATCCTGTTCCGCGGCTACCTGCAAAGCCAGTTCGCCGCGCGGTTCCGCAGCTTGGCGGTCGCCATCGCCGTTCCCTCCGTCATGTTCGGCTTCGCGCATTTCGTTCCGGTCTTTCCCACCCTCGCGGCGATGACCTACGTTCTGATCGCGGCGCTGTTCGGCGTCCTGGCCGCCGACCTGACCATACGCACCGGCAGCATCGGCGCAGCCTGGGGGTTTCACTTTGCCAACAACGCGCTCGCCATCCTTTTCGTGGCGCCTTCAGGCTCGATCACCGGCCTCGCGCTCTGGCGCACGGCCGAGGAATTCGGCCCCGAGACATTCGCCTCCCCGCTCGCCACGCTCGAGGTTCTGGTGCTGCTGGCCAGCTGGTTCCTGATCCGCCGCGCCCTGCGCGTCTGATTGCATTTCCCGTCGCACCGCCTTAACTGGGGCCTGAGACAGGGGAACAGGTCACATCGATGAACTGGATTTCGAACTACGTCAGGCCAAAGATCAACTCGCTCTTCTCGCGCCGGGAAGTGCCGGAGAACCTGTGGAGCAAGTGCCCCGAATGCGGCACCATGCTGTTCCACCGCGAACTGGCCGAGAACCTGAACGTCTGCCCGAACTGCGACCATCACATGGCGATCACCCCGCGGGAGAGGTTCGCCGCGCTCTTCGATCAGAGCGTTTTCACCGAGATCGACGTGCCGCAACCCACGGCTGACCCTCTGCATTTCCGCGATCAGAAGAAATACCCTGAACGCCTGAAGGCCGCCCAGAAACAGACCGGCGAAAAGGAAGCCATGCTGGTTGCCGAAGGCGAAATCGGCCGCACTCCGATCATCGCGGCGGCGCAGGACTTCAGCTTCATGGGCGGCTCCATGGGGATGTATGTGGGCAACGCCATAATTGCGGCCGCCGAACGCGCGGTCACGCTCAAGCGCCCGCTGATCCTGTTTTCCGCCGCCGGGGGCGCGCGCATGCAGGAAGGCATCCTGTCGCTGATGCAGATGCCCCGCTCCACCGTCGCCGTGGAAATGGTCAAGGAAGCGGGACTTCCCTATATCGTCGTTCTCACGCATCCGACGACCGGAGGGGTCACCGCCTCCTACGCGATGCTGGGTGACGTGCACATCGCCGAGCCGAACGCGCTGATCTGTTTTGCCGGCCCCCGCGTGATCGAGCAAACCATCCGCGAAAAACTGCCGGAAGGCTTCCAGCGCGCCGAATATCTGCTGGACCACGGCATGCTGGACCGCGTGACGCACCGCCGCGACATGAAGTCCGAGCTGGTGACGATCACCCGCATGCTCATGGGCCTGCCCCCTGCAATTGCCGGCGATCTTCCGGCGCCGATCCGGTCCGAAGAGCCTTCCCTTCCCGCTACAAAGGACGCCAAGGCCAAGGCCGGCTGATCCGTCCAACCTCACTTGCCGCCGGGATGCACGCCGATGACCAAGCCGTCCTCCTCCGACGCAATTCTTCAGCGCATGATGGCGCTGCATCCGAAGGTTATCGACCTGACGCTTGACCGCATGGGCCGCTGCCTCGACGCGGTTGGCAAGCCTCACGAACACCTGCCCCCTGTGATCCATGTCGCAGGGACCAATGGAAAGGGCTCGACCCAGGCCATGATCCGCGCCGGGCTGGAAGCCGCGGGTCAGACGGTTCATGCCTATACGTCGCCCCATCTGGCCTGGTTTCACGAGCGCATCCGCGTCGCCGGCGAAATCATCTCCGAAGAAAAGCTGACCGCCATCCTGGACGAGGTCTATCAGGCCAATGGCGGCCACCAGATCACCTATTTCGAGATCACCACGGTCGCCGCCTTCCTCGCCTTCGTCCGCGAGACGGCCGACTGGACCTTGCTCGAAGTCGGGCTCGGCGGGCGCCACGACGCCACCAATGTCGTGGATCATCCCCGGCTGACGATCATCACCACCGTGGACCTCGATCACCAGCAGTTCCTCGGCGAAACATTAGGCGAAATCGCCTACCAGAAGGCCGGGATCATCAAGCGCGGCGTGCCCGTGGTGATCGGTCCCCAGCACGAGGAAAGCCTCGAGGTGATCGAGGCCGAAGCGGCCAAATACAGCGCGCCCTGCCTCACCCATGGCCAGCACTGGCACGCCTGGGAGGAACGCGGGCGGCTGATCTACCAGGACGAGACCGGCCTTCTCGACCTGCCGCTGCCGAACCTGCGCGGTCCGCACCAGATCGGTAACGCGGGCATGGCCATCGCGGCGCTCCGCCACCTCGGCTTCGGCGAAGCCGCCTGCGAAGGCGCCGTCACGAACGCCTACTGGCCCGCCCGCATGCAGCGACTCCACCACGGCCCGCTGGTCGAGGCCGCGCCCTGGGCCGAGCTCTGGCTCGACGGCGGCCACAACCCGGCCGCGGGCGAGGCGCTGGCTGCCACGCTCGCCGAAATGCCCCGGCGCCCGACCTACATGATCTGCGGCATGCTCTCGACCAAGGATGTCGCCGGTTACCTGCGCCCCCTTGCAGCCCAGGCCGACAGCCTCCACGCGGTCGCCATCCCCGGCGAGACCGCCACGCTCCCCGCCGAAGACACCGCCGCCGCCGCCGAAAGCGTCGGCCTCCCCGCGATCGTCGCCACGTCGGTCGGAGAGGCGCTGGCCGATATCGTAGGCCGGGACCCGACAGCGCGGGTGCTGATTTGCGGCTCGCTCTACCTTGCCGGATCGGTGCTCAGGGAGAACGGGTAAGGGGTGACGAGAGGGGCCTTGATGTGCCGCGCGGCGTCCGACCGCGGAGGGACCTGAAACAGTCTCGGTCGTCGCTTTATGGTCTCACGTGCCTCCAGCGGTTGTACGGTCTGCACCGTCGAAAAGCGTCCGCCCGGGGGGCGGTATTCGTCGGGCGAACCGTCTACTGTTCGGTCCGCTGATCCTCCTGATCGCTGCGTGGCGGCGCGCAAAGGCGCGCCTTGATTCCGCGCGACAGGCACCACCCGGACCTCCGGCCGAGCACTGAGGCCAGAAACTCTGGGTGTCCGGAAGGCGGGACGGAACTGCCGTTTGACGTATCAAGGTGAGATCAATACCTCTCCCTCAATCTCCATGGCAAAGCCAAGCGGCAATCCCGGCACTCCAATCGCGGATCTCGCATGTCGACCTATGGTCGAACCGAATACATCGATGATGAGATCGCTAAATCCATTCACGACAA
>NZ_JBLBVK010000040.1:0-103651 GCF_047314965.1 Silicimonas lutimaris
CCCCCCCCCGTGGCGCCGCGCGAAGGCGCGGCGCAATTCCAAGATCAGCTTCCCCAGATGTAGATGGCTGCGAAGAGGAAGAGCCAGACCACGTCCACGAAGTGCCAGTACCAGGCAGCGGCTTCGAAACCGATGTGCTTTTCCGGCGTGAAGTGGCCTGCCCGCAGGCGCAGGTAGCAGACGAATAGGAAGATTGTTCCGATGATCACATGCGCGCCATGGAACCCGGTCGCCATGAAGAAGGTGGCGCCGTAGATGTTGCCGGAGAAGCCGAAGGCGGCGTGGCTGTATTCGTAGGCCTGGAAGGCGGTAAAGACCAGGCCCAGAACCACCGCCAGGATCAAACCGTTTGCCATGTCCTTGCGGTTATTCTCATGAACCAGTGCGTGGTGCGCCCAGGTCGCGGCTGCTCCCGAACACAGAAGGATCAGCGTGTTGATCAGCGGCAGGTGCCAGGGGTCGAAGGTCTCGATCCCGGCCGGAGGCCAGACGCCATCGACCATCGGGCTTTCGGGGCCCATCGGATAGAGCGCGTTCTTGAAGAACGCCCAGAACCAGGCGGCGAAGAACATGACTTCCGACATGATGAACATGATGAAGCCGTAGCGCAGGCCGATGCGCACAACCGGCGTGTGGTCGCCGATGTTCGATTCCCTCACCACTTCGGACCACCAGGCGAACATCACGTAAAGAACACCGACGAAGCCGATGGCGAACATGATCCAGGTGACGTCATGCATCCAGAGCACGGCTCCGAACAGCATGATGAAGCCCGACAGAGCCCCGGCGAAGGGCCAGATCGACGGGTGGAGGATGTGATAGTCGTGGTTTTTTTCGTGCGCCATGTCGGTTCGTTCCCTCGGGCGATTTAGTTAAGGTCGGTGACGCCGCCCGGCACGTCCAGGGCCGCCTGCTCGGGGACGTAATCCTCGGGCATGTCGGCTTCGTGGAAGGTGTAGGACAGCGTGATTGTCTTTGCAAACCTGGCGTCGGGGTCGTCGACGATCTCGGGCTCCACGAAGAAGCTTACGGGCATCGTCACCCGTTCACCGGGCTGGAGAACCTGCAACTCGAAGCAGAAGCACTGGATCTTCGAGAAGAAGGCGCCGGCGGCGTAGGGCGCCACGTTGTAGCTGGCGGTTGTCGCGATCGGCTTGTCGGTCGGGTTGTAGGCCTCGTAGAAGGCCAGGCCCTCTTCGCCGATGCGAAGCGTCATGTGGGTTTCGACCGGGTGGACCTCGACCGGCACGCCCTTGGCTTTCGATGCGTCGAAACGGATCGTGATTGTCTGCTCCAGCGGCTCGTCGGACGCCGCTTCGGCCACGTCCACCGCTCCGCCCCAGCCGGTCACCCGGCAGAACAGGTCATAGGCCGGCACCGAAAGCCAGGCGAGCGACCCCATCACGAAGATCACGCCGACCAGCCGCACGACGGTGCGCCCCTTGTCGTCCAGTCCTGCCCAGAAACCGCGCATCAGTTTCCTCCCTCCACGGGAACCATTTCGGGGCGTACGACGTGGTCGAAGCCCTGAAGCGCATCGCCACGCTTCACCTTGACCACGGTCAGCCCGAAGACGATCGCCACCATGCCGACGAGGAGAAGGCCAACGCCGAGGTTGCGCGAAAAGCGGCGCTTATGAAGGTCGTGGGTCGCCTTGATTTCCATCAGAGCCACCCCGCCGAGCGCAACGACAGGTCGAAGACCAGCGCGCCGAAATGCAGGAACAGGTAATAGAGCGAGAAGCGGAAGAATTTTTTCTCGACCGCGTAATTATCGGCTTCGGCCATCACTTCGTCACGGCGCCAGATGTCGACGGCGCCCTTCAGGAACCAGGCGTTCAGCGCCACCGCAAGAGCCAGCGTCACGGGCCCGCCCACCGACGTCAGCGCCAGCCCGACCGCGACCGGAGCCAGAAGGACCGTGTAGACGAGGATGTGACGCCGCGTGGCGGGACGTCCGTGCGTGACGGTCAACATCGGCACGCCCGCGTCGTCGTAGTCCGAGCGCATGAACAGGGCCAGCGCCCAGAAATGCGGCGGCGTCCACATGAAGATCAGCGCGAACATCAGCACCGCTTCGAGAGAGACCGACCCGGTCGCCGCGACCCAGCCGACCATCGGGGGGAACGCTCCGGCCGCACCGCCGATCACGATGTTCTGCGGCGTCCAGCGCTTGAGCCACATCGTGTAGATCACGGCGTAGAAGAAGATCGTGAAGGCCAGAAGCGCCGCCGCTTCGAGGTTCGTCGCCAGGCCGAGCATCACGACCGAGATGCCCGACAGACCGAGGCCGATGGCCAGCGCCTCGCCGGGCGCGACCCGGCCAGACGGGACCGGACGCTTTGCCGTCCGGCGCATGACTGCGTCGATATCGGCGTCGTACCACATGTTGAGCGCGCCCGAGGCCCCTGCCCCGATGGCAATGAACAGGATCGCGCAAAAGGCTTCGAACGGATGCAGGGACACCGGCGCGACCAGAAGCCCGACCAGCGCCGTGAACACCACGAGTGACATCACCCGTGGCTTCAGGAGCGCTACGTAGTCGCCGAAAGTCGGCTCGTACTCGCGCGATGCGTTGATCGAGACTTCGGTCATGCGGTGTTACTCGGCAGCAGCAAGCCGAACCGAACCCGGCGCCACATACGAACCGGCGACCTTGTTCTCGGCGACCCAGGCGTCGTACTCGGCCTGCGTCACTGCCTTGACCGTGATCGGCATGTAGGCGTGGCTGAGGCCGCAGAGTTCGGAACACTGACCGAAATAGACGCCTTCCATGCCTTCCTCGACTTCGAACCAAAGTTCGGCCAAGCGGCCAGGAACCGCGTCCTGCTTCACGCCGAAGGCTGGGATGGTCCAGGAATGGATCACGTCCGCGCCGGTGACCTGCACCACGACGACCTTGCCGGTCGGCACGACGACGGCGGTGTCGGTGGCCAGCAGGAACTGGTCGTCGGTATAGCCCAGCGCGGCCAGTTCTTCGGAGACCGCCGGGGTCAGCCTGTTCTCGCCGGCGCCGACCATGAAGCTTTCGAAGGCGATGCCCTCGTCGGGATACTCATAGCCCCAGTACCACTGGTAGCCGGTGGCCTTCACGAACACTTCCGGCTCGGGGATTTCCTGCTGCTTGAACAGAACCGGCAGCGAGAACGCGCCGATGAATACCAGGATCACGATCGGAATCACCGTCCAGGCTACCTCGATCGGGGTGTTGTGGGTGAAACTCGCCGGATTCGGATTGGCGCGGCGGTTGTAGCGCACGATGCAGATCAGCAGGAGAGCCATCACGAAGATCGTGATGGCGGTGATGATGATCAGAAGCATCCCGTCCAGCCAGTGGATGTCCTCGGCCAGCACGGTCGCGGCCGGCTGGAAACCCATCAGCCCCTGTTCGGGCTGCCCGACGATCGGAAGGTCCTGTGCGAAGGCGGCGGCGGCGCTGAACATCGCGGTCAGCGAAGCGGCAATGCCTGTCGAAATGGTCTTAAGACGCATGTGTCTGTGGTCCTGTTCGCAGTCACGTTCCCTGACCGGCGATTTCTGATGCACGCCGGCCTGTTGTTCTCTGGCGGGTAGAAATCATATTAGGGGGGTAGGAACAAGGCTTCGCGTTGCGGCATTGCGCCGCTTCGCAGGCTCAGAAAGGACCCGTACCGATGGCCGAGACCACCTCTTTCCGTCCCTTCGAGACGCTTGTCGACCAGGATACCGCGCTTGGCCTTCTGCGCGAGGCCGTGGCGGGCGCTGACGATGGCGAGTTGTTTCTCGAACGGCGGCGCTCGGAAGTCATGTCCTTCGATGACGGGCGTTTGCGCACCGCAAGCTACGATGCCTCGGAGGGTTTTGGCCTGCGCGCGGTACGAGGCGAGACGGCGGGCTATGCGCATTCGACCGAGATTTCGGAACGCTCGCTGCGCCGCGCGGTGGAGACGGCGCGACTGGCCGTCGGAGCCGGAGGCGGCACGCTGGCCGATGCGCCGCAGGCGACCAACCTGAAACTTTACGGAGATGCCGATCCGATGGCGGACGCAGAGTTTCCGGTGAAAGTGGAGACGCTGTCGGAGATCGACGCCTTTGCCCGCGCGCTCGATTCGCGGGTCGTTCAGGTCTCGGCCACCATCGCCGCCTCGCTGCAGGAGGTGGCCATCCTGCGCCCCGAGGGACATGTCGTTACGGACATCCGGCCCATGACCCGTCTGAATGTCAGCGTCATCGTCGAGGAAAACGGCCGCCGCGAATCCGGTGGCGCGGGCGGCGGCGGACGCACGAGGCTGACGGGCCTGCTGGACCCTTCGCACTGGCAGGACACGACCCGCGAGGCGCTGCGCATCGCGCTGGTGAACCTTGAAGCGGTTCCCGCGAAGGCGGGCGTGATGGACGTGGCTCTTGGGCCGGGCTGGCCCGGCATCCTGCTGCACGAGGCGATCGGGCACGGGCTGGAAGGCGATTTCAACCGCAAGAAGTCCAGCGCATTCGCGGGCCTGATGGGCCAGCAGATCGCCGCGAAGGGCGTGACCGTTCTGGACGACGGCACAATCCCTGACCGGCGCGGCTCGATCACGGTCGACGACGAGGGCACGCCCTCGGGGAAAAATGTTCTGATCGAAGACGGAGTGCTGGTGGGGTACATGCAAGATCGGCAAAACGCGCGTCTGATGGGCGTGAAACCCACGGGCAACGGACGGCGGGAGAGTTATGCCCACGCTCCGATGCCGCGGATGACGAACACCTACATGCTGTCCGGAGACGCGAAGCCAGAGGAAATCGTGGCTGAGGTGAAGGACGGGATCTACGCCGTGGGCTTCGGCGGCGGGCAGGTGGATATCACGAACGGCAAGTTCGTGTTCAGCTGCACCGAGGCCTACGAGGTCAAGAACGGAAAGGTCGGACGCCCGGTGAAGGGCGCGACGCTGATCGGAGACGGCGCCACGGCGCTGAAGCAGATCCGCGCGGTCGGGAGCGACATGAAACTGGACCCCGGCATCGGCAACTGCGGGAAGGCGGGCCAATGGGTGCCGGTGGGCGTAGGTCAGCCGACACTGCTGATCGGTGGTCTGACAGTGGGCGGATCGGCAGCTTGAAACTATCGCGCCATCGCCACTGGATGGCGGCGCTGGCGATGGGCGTTGGTGCGAGCCTTGCGGCAGCAACGGCGTTGGGCCTGGGCTTTTGCCACGCGAAACGCTCGCTTCACCTTTTCGAATGGGGCTGCCTGCTCCCCGTGACAACAATAATGACCTCGGTCGGATTCGTGGTCCTGGTTCCTCTGGCGGTCCTGTTCGAGCGGCGTTTCGGCGCCAAGGCCCTCGCCGCTCTGCCGCTTGTTGGCGGCATCATCGCGCAGACCACGTTTCTTATTTGGTTCGTGACGTCCGCCGGCAATACCACGGCAACGGCCGGCGATATCCTGACGCTGCCAATGCCATTCCTGGCAGGTGCGCTTTCGGCTTTGGTCTACAGCGCAACGGCTTTCGCCTTGCGCGGCAGCGGATGTTTGGAACACTGAAACCGCACAGGGCGGTGCGTCTGCGGGTGATGGGTTCACGGCTTGAGAGGCGAACTGGACGCTTCACCGGATCAAGACCGGATCGCCATGAACCCTCCCCAGAAATAGCGAGGCTGAAAAAATTCAGCATTAATATGGCATTAACCGACTCGGACCATAACCGTCCTCAGCAAGCAGGCGGAGACAGGATGGCCAAGGATTTATCCCCTTCCACCCACCCTCTCACCCCACCCCTCACAGAGGAAGTGTGGCTGTCATGGCTCCGCCTCTTGCGATCCAGACGCGTTGGCGTCACCACTTTTTTCCGGCTTTTGGGTGAATACGGCAGCGCCGATGCGGCGCTGGAGGCCCTGCCCCGCATCGCCGACGAGGCGGGGGTTCGGGACTATCAAGTCTGCGGAAAGGACTTCGCGCGGAGCGAATGGAACCGGGCCCGGCAGGCAGGGGCCGTTCCGATCGCATTCGGCGCAACGGAGTACCCCGAGGCATTGTCGCGCATCCCCGATCCGCCGCCCATCCTTTGGACCATCGGCGACCTCGCTCTTCTGAACCGCCCGATGGTCGCGATCGTGGGCGCGCGCAACGCTTCGTCGCTTGGCACCCGCATGGCGCGAAAGCTGGCGGGCGAATTGGGCGAGGCCGGGTTTGCCGTCGTCTCCGGGCTGGCCCGGGGCATCGACACCGCCGCCCATCTTGCAACGCTGGACACCGGTACGATTGCTGTCTTCGCCGGCGGTGTCGACGTGGTGTATCCCGCGGAAAACGCTGTTCTGGCACAGGAAATTCAGGACAAGGGGCTTCGGCTCAGCGAAAGCCCGGTGGGCCTTGTCCCCCAGGCGCGCGACTTTCCGAGGCGCAACCGCATCGTGTCCGGCCTGGCGGAAGCCGTCATCGTCGTTGAGGCGGCGGGCAAGTCGGGCAGCCTGATCACCGCGCGATGCGCCCTGGAACAGGGGCGCGATGTCCTGGCCGTTCCGGGTCATCCCTTCGACGCCCGGGCCGCCGGATCGAACATGTTGATCAGGGACGGTGCGACCCTGATCCGCTCGGCCGGCGACGTGATCGAAGCGCTTGAGCGACCGGAGCCGACGACCAGACCCGCCGTATCCGCGGAACCCGTGAAGCCAAAGGCCGTCCGTCCGGAAATCCGGGACTTGCACCGGCGGATCCTCGAACGCCTCGGCCCCTCGCCGGTGCCCGAAGACCAGCTGATCCGCGACATCGGAGGCCAGGCCAGCGCGATCTCGTCCGAGATTGCCGCGCTGGAAATCGACGGCCACATCCGGCGCGACGCCGGCGGACTTCTTTCCCGCGTCGGCGCTGCCTGAAAAACGCGCAAAACAGGCAGTTGATCCCAAGCGCATTGACAAGCGCCGCCATGAGCCCACATGTTCCGCCGCCATAACAGAGCGGATTCCGCCACTATTTCCGAGCACGTCCCGAAAGGAATTTCATGCCAGTCGTCGTTGTCGAATCGCCGGCCAAAGCCAAGACGATCAACAAGTATCTCGGCTCCGACTACACGGTTCTTGCCAGTTACGGACACGTCCGCGACCTGCCACCGAAAGATGGCTCGGTCGATCCCGAACACGGTTTCGCGATGACCTGGGAGGTCGCTGCCGATTCGAAGAAACACATCAAGGCGATCGCCGATGCCCTGAAAAACGACGGCGAGCTGATCCTGGCGACAGACCCCGACCGCGAGGGCGAGGCAATCTCGTGGCACCTCGAGGAGGCGCTGCGGAACCGCAAGGCCATCAAGAAGGACACACCGGTCAGCCGGGTGGTTTTCAACGCGATCACGAAAAGCGCGGTCACCGAGGCGATGAAGAATCCGCGGCAGGTGGATCAGGACCTCGTGGAAGCCTATCTGGCACGGCGCGCCCTGGACTACCTTGTGGGCTTCAACCTGTCGCCGGTTCTGTGGCGCAAGCTCCCCGGCGCCAAATCGGCGGGACGGGTGCAATCCGTCTGCCTGCGCCTGATCGTCGAGCGCGAAATGGAGATCGAGGCGTTCCGCGCGCAGGAATACTGGACGGTGAAGGCGCTTTTGACCTCGCCACGCGGGCAGGACTACGAGGCGCGTCTGACCGTTCTCGGCGGCAAGAAGCTGGACAAGTTCGACATCCCGAACGAGACCTCGGCGGAACTGGCGGTGCAGGCCATCACGTCGCGCGACCTTGTGGTGAAATCGGTCGAGGCGAAGCCCGCTACGCGAAACCCGTCTGCTCCGTTCATGACCTCGACGCTGCAGCAGGAAGCGAGCCGCAAGTTCGGCTTTGGCGCGCGCCAGACGATGCAGGTCGCCCAGCGCCTGTACGAGGCGGGACACATTACCTATATGCGGACCGACGGCATCGACATGGCCCCGGAAGCGGTGATGGCGGCGCGCGATGCGATCAAGGATCGGTATGGGGACGCCTATGTTCCCGGCTCGCCAAGGATGTACAAGAACAAGGCCAAGAACGCCCAGGAAGCACACGAGTGCATCCGCCCCACCGACATGACTGCCGATGTCGACGGGCTGAAACTGCGCGATGCAGACCAGCGCAAGCTTTATGACCTGATCTGGAAGCGCACGCTGGCCAGCCAGATGGAAGCGGCGCGGCTGGAGCGGACCACGGTCGATATTTCCAGCCGTGATTCGCAGATCGAACTTCGGGCGACCGGCCAGGTGGTTCTGTTCGATGGTTTCATGAAGGTCTATGAAGAGGGCCGCGACGATGTCGTCGACGACGACGACAAGCGTCTGCCGCAGATCATGGAAGGCGAGACCGCCGCCAAGAAGGACATCACCCCGGAGCAGCACTTCACCCAGCCGCCACCGCGCTACACCGAGGCGACGCTGGTCAAACGCATGGAAGAACTGGGGATCGGCCGGCCCTCGACCTATGCGTCGATCGTGACCACGATCCAGGACCGCGAATATGTCCGCAAGGAAAAGAACCGCCTGATTCCCGAGGACAAGGGGCGGTTGGTGACGGCCTTCCTGACCAACTATTTCCGGCGTTACGTGGGCTACGACTTCACGGCGAAACTGGAAGACGAGCTGGATGACATCACGTCCGGCGACCGCGAATGGCAGGATGTGCTGAGCCGGTTCTGGCGCGAGTTCAAGGCGGCGATCGAAGAGACCTCCGAACTGCGGATCACGGACGTTCTGGAGAAGATCAACGAGGTTCTGGAGCCGCACCTTTTCCCGCCCACCGAGGACGGCAGCGATCCAAGGCTGTGCCCGAATTGCGGCGCAGGGCAGTTGTCGATGCGGACCGCGCGCTCGGGCGGCGCGTTCATCGGCTGCTCGAACTACCCCGAGTGCCGATACACGCGGCCCTTCGGACCTCCGGGCATGGAAGACGGCGAAGAAATCGGGCCGGATGGCAAGGTTCTGGGCGAGGATGCCGGAGACATCATCCGCGTGATGAAGGGCCGTTTCGGACCCTACGTGCAGCGCGGCGAGGTGACGGAAGAGCAGCCCAAGCCGCCGCGCGCCAGCCTGCCCAAGGGATGGGATGCCGCCGAAATCGACCTGGACAAGGCTCTGATGCTGTTGTCCCTGCCACGGGAACTTGGCCCGCATCCGGACGATGGCGAGATGATCGAGGCCGGGATCGGGCGCTATGGGCCCTACGTCAAGCACGGGCGCACCTATGCCAACCTGCCCGAGGTGGACGAGGTGTTCACAGTCGGCCTGAACCGCGCGGTAGACCTGATCGCCCAGAAAGCCGCGAAGCGCGGAGGCTCCGCCAACCAGACACCTCTCAAGGAACTGGGCGAACATCCCGAACGCGGCGGTGTCGTAAACGTGATGGACGGGCGCTATGGACCCTACGTGAAATGGGACAAGGTCAACGCGACCATTCCCAAGGGCACCGAGCCGGGCGATGTCACGATGGACATGGCCGTCCAGCTGATCGCGGAGCGCGAGGCCAAGGGCGGCAAGAAGAAGACGGCAAGCCGCAAGAAGGCCAGTTAGAGCGGTTTCGACGTCTTCGGCCTATCAGGCTGACTTGACAAATCGAACGTCCCGGCGCGGATGATACCGCGACTTCGGGACCTTTCGCATGAAGCCGCAAATCCTGACCACCCTGCCAAACTACACGGCGCAGGGGTTTTTCTCCGATGTCGTTGCCGGCGTCACCGTCGCAATGGTCGCGATACCCTTGAGCATTGCGATCGCGATTGCATCGGGCGCAGCGCCGGCCACCGGACTGGTGACCGCCATCGTGGCCGGGTTCCTGATTTCGCTTCTCGGTGGAAGCAGGGTGCAGATCGGCGGACCGACAGGAGCGTTCATCGTCGTCGTCTACGGCGTCATTGCGGAGCACGGCTTCGATGGCCTGCTGCTTGCCACGCTGATGGCGGGCGGTCTTCTTGTGATTGCCGCATTGCTGCGCGCAGGCCGGCTTGTGGCCTATATACCCGAGCCGGTGATCAACGGCTTCACGGTTGGAATTGCGATCATCATCGGCACGAGCCAGCTGAAGGATCTGTTCGGTATCGATAGCCAGACCCTTCCTGCCGATTTCATCGCCAAGATCGAGGTTCTCTGGGCGGCGCGCGCGACTGCTGACTGGTCGAGTCTGGCGCTTGGAGTGTTCACGATTGCCGCCGCCACGATCCTGCGCCGTGCCTTTCCGCGTTTTCCGGGCCTGATCCTTGCCGTTGCGGCGGCATCGGCGCTGGTCCCGGTTCTCGGGCTGCACGCGGATACGATCCAGTCCCGCTTTGGCGGTATAAGCGCCGCTCTCCCGGCGCCTTCCCTGCCCGATGCAAGCTTGCCGCGCATCATCGAGCTTATCCCGTCGGCGCTGGTGATTGCGTTTCTTGCCGCTGTTGAATCCCTCCTTTCGGCGATCGTGGCGGACCGCATGATCGGCGGCCGGCACCGTCCTGACGCGGAACTTCTCGCGCAGGGAACGGCCAATATGGCGAGCGCGCTTTTCGGTGGCCTGCCCGCGACCGGCGCCATAGCGCGCACCGCAACCAACGTGCGCGCCGGAGGACGCACACCCGTTGCCGGGATGGTTCATGCAGTGACGGTTCTGGTCATTGTTCTCGCGGCCGGCCCCCTTGCGGGATACCTGGCGATGCCATCCCTTGCAGGTCTTCTTGTCCTGACCGCATGGAACATGAGCGAACCGCACAGGTTTCTCGAGAACATGGGTACGCGGGCCTCGGACCGGTTCCTCTTCCTTCTGACGATGTCTCTGACCGTGCTTGCGGACCTGACGGTCGCCATTGCCGTTGGCGTGGCCGTCGGGCTTGCCCTGAGGACAGAGCGCAAGAACATCCCGCCCTCCGACTGGACACCTCCCGAGCGCTAGCCCCCCGGTGCCGCGCTGCGGCGATTGACTCTCCCCTGCCGTGAGGTCAGAACCTGCGTCAACACGGCAAGGGAGACCCTCATATGAAGAAAGTCTACGCCAATGCTTCCGAGGCGCTGCATGGCCTCCTGCATGACGGGATGCTGATCGCGTCTGGCGGGTTCGGTCTTTGCGGCATTCCGGAGCTTCTGCTGCAAGCGATCAAGGAGAGCGGCGTCAAGGACCTGACCTTCGCGTCCAACAACGCGGGCGTCGACGATTTCGGGATCGGCATCCTGCTGCAGACGAAGCAGGTCAAGAAGATGATGTCTTCCTACGTGGGCGAGAATGCCGAGTTCATGCGGCAGTACCTGTCGGGCGAACTGGAGCTGGAGTTCAATCCGCAGGGGACCCTGGCCGAGCGGATGCGCGCGGCGGGCCACGGCATTCCGGGCTTCTACACCAAGACGGGTGTCGGCACGGTCATCGCCGAGGGCAAGGAACACAAGGAGTTCAACGGCCAGACCTATATCCTGGAAAAGGGCATCTTCGCCGATCTCTCGATCGTGAAGGCCTGGAAGGCCGACACGACAGGCAACGCGATCTTCCGCAAGACCGCGCGCAACTTCAATCCGCCGGCTGCGATGTGCGGCAAGATCTGCGTCATGGAGGTCGAAGAGATCGTCGAGCCCGGTGAACTGGATCCCGACAACATCCACCTGCCCGGCATCTACGTGCACCGCATCATCCAGGGCGAGCACGAGAAACGGATCGAACAGCGCACCGTGCGCAAGCGTGAGGAGGCCTGAGTCATGGCTGATGAACAGAAGGGCTGGGATCGCAACCAGATGGCGGCGCGCGCCGCGCAGGAGCTTGAAGACGGCATGTACGTCAACCTCGGGATCGGCATCCCGACGCTGGTAGCCAACTACGTTGGCGACAAGGACATCACGCTGCAATCCGAGAACGGCATGCTGGGCATGGGTCCCTTCCCCGTCGAGGGCGACGAGGACCCCGACCTGATCAATGCCGGCAAGCAGACGATCACCGAGCTGAAGCGCACCGCCTATTTCGACAGTGCGACGTCCTTCGGCATGATCCGGGGCGGCAAGATCGCCGCGGCGATCCTGGGCGCGATGGAGGTCTCCGAAAAGGGCGACCTTGCGAACTGGATGATCCCGGGCAAGCTGGTCAAGGGCATGGGCGGGGCGATGGACCTGGTCGCGGGCGTCGGCCGCGTGATCGTGGTCATGGACCACACCAACAAGCACGGCGAGTCGAAGGTCCTCAAGGAATGCACGCTGCCCCTGACGGGCAAGGGCGTGGTGGACCTCATCATCACGAACCTCGGCGTGCTGGAAGTGGAGCACAAGGGTCTCCACATCGTCGAACTGGCCCCCGGCGTGACCCGCGAAGAGCTCATCGCGGCAACCGAAGCCAACGTTGTCTGAGGACGGCATCCGGCTGGAGATCGAGGGCGGTCGCGGCCGCTATGTGATCGAGATGAACGGCGAGGAGGCGGAACTGACCTTTTCCGTTGCCTCGCCCACGCTGCGCATTGCGGATCACACCGGTGTGCCGGACGCCCTGCGCGGCACCGGCGTCGGGCGTCGCCTGATGGAGCGGATGATCGATGACGCGCGGCATGAGGGGTTCAAGATCTTCCCCCTTTGCCCCTTCGTGAACGCCGAGCGCAGGAAACATCCCGAGTGGGCCGACGTGTTCAGCGTTTGATGGCGACCCAGGGGTATTCCACAGGATCGCCGCAAAGACTGTTCGTTATTTCGAAACAAATCCTTATTCTTGCCCGATTCTGTCGTTATCCCGTGGGCAATGGCTATGAGTATTTCGCCAAATTCCCCTCGTGATAACAGCGCCGCGACTTCGTCGCGGCGCTGGCGCGATCTGTTATTGCTTGCCGCACTTTTCCTGCTGGTGGTCATCGGCCTCGGCGGACTGGCGGCGGCGACAGGCTGGGAAGAGACGAAGGCAGCTCTTGCCAGGGTCACGCCGGGAGAGATCGGAATCCTTCTGTTTCTGAGCCTTGCAAACTACCTGGGACGCAGCCTGCGATGGCACCTGTTCGCCCGTCGATTGGGGCTGCGGACCAGGCTCGCGCAAAACATCCGGCACTTCCTTGGCGGCTTTGCGATGTCGGTGACACCCGGACGGGTCGGCGAGCTCGTTCGGATGCGCTGGATCAGGCGGGAAACCGGATGGTCCTTCGAACGAACGGCGCCTCTTGTGCTGGTCGACCGGGCGGCAGACCTTTCGGCGATGGCGCTTCTTCTGGCCGCTGCCCTTGCACTGTCCACCACCGGTGTCTCCGGTGGCGTACCGGTCGCCATCCTTGCCCTTGTCGCCGCATTCGCCGCCACACGCCCGGCGCTTCTGAGATCGATCGGAGACGTCGCGCACCGCATGACGGGACGGCGCATGCCGCGTCTCTTCGCGCGTGTCCGGCGCGCCTCACGCTCGCTCGAAACCTTCACGTCCCCCCGAACGGTTGCCGCCGCCACTGCTCTCGGGGCCATCGGATGGTTCGCCGAAGGCTATGCTTTCCACCTCTTGCTTATCTGGATGGGCGCCGAGGTGGAACTTTGGGTGGCCGTCGGCATCTTCATATTCGCCACGCTTGCGGGCGGGCTTACGGGCGCACCCGGCGGGCTTGGAGGTGCGGAAGCCGCCATGGTCGCGCTCCTGTCCATTCAGGGCGTGCCTCTTGAAATCGCGGTGCCGGCCACTCTGATCATACGGGTGACCACGCTCTGGTTCGCCATTCTTATCGGGATCATCGTGTTCCCGTTCGCCGAACGACAGTCGAAGAAGGCCTGGAATGAGTTGGAAGGAAATTGAGTACTCCGGCTGGGGCCGGGTTCTGAAAGCACGCGGGCTGGTCGCGCGACCGGAGCGCAGTTCTGCGCTTGCGAGCCTTGTTCAGAGTGCCCCCGCCCCCGCCATCGGCCGCCTGAGAAGCTATGGCGATGCGAGCCTGAATTCGGGCGGTCGCGCCGTGGACATGACCCGGATGGACCGAGTGCTTTCATTCGAAGAGGCGAGCGGGCTGGTAGAGGTCGAGGCAGGCATGGAGATCGGGCGGCTCCTGAAACTGTTCGCGCCGAAGGGCTGGCTGCCGCCGGTGATGCCGGGTACCGGATTCGCCACGGTCGGCGGCGCTATCGCTATGGATGTGCATGGCAAGAATCACCATGGGATCGGGTCGTTCGGGTGCCATGTGGAGGCGATCACGCTGATGACGCCGGGCGGTCCCAAGCGGATCACACCGACCCGGAACAAGGACTTGTTCCGCGCGACCGTTGGCGGGTTGGGCCAGACCGGGCCAATCCTGTCGGCCGCGATCCGTCTGCTGAAAGCCAAGGGCGACGTCATGGTCGTGACCGAGAGACGTGTAGACGGATGGGACGAATTCCTGTCGCTGCTCGACACGTCGGACGCGACCTATACGGTGGGCTGGATCGACGCGACCGCGCGGGGAGCGGCGCTTGGGCGCGGCATCCTGGAAGAGGCGGAAACCGGCGGAGGCCTGATCCCGCCCGCGAAACGGGGCAAGCGCATTCCCTTCGACGCACCCGGTTTCACACTGTCGCCACCCGTCGTGCGGACGTTCAATGCGGCCTATTGGCGGCGCGTGCCCGATCGTGGGCGCACGGTCGTGAAGCCGATCGACGACTTCTTCTTCCCGCTGGACAAGATACGCGACTGGAACCGGCTCTATGGCAAGGATGGTTTCCACCAGTTCCAGTGCGTCGTACCCGTCGCGCAGGCCGACAGGCTTCGTGGCATGCTGGAGAGGATCGCGGGCTCCGGCCTTGCGTCGCCCCTGGCGGTTCTCAAGCGGATGGGTCCCGGACGTGCGGGCTATATGTCTTTCCCCATGGAAGGCTACACGCTGGCCGTCGATTTTCCGAACCGTCCGGCCGCCGAACGCCTGATACGCGAGTTGGAGGCCGAAACGGCCGAGGCGCAGGGCCGGATCTATCTTGCCAAGGACTCGTTGTCGGGGCCTGAAACCATCGCGGCCATGTATCCTGAACACGCGGACTGGATGAAAGCCGTGAAAAAAGCCGATCCCGACGGGGCCTATGTCACCGACCTCGTCCGTCGCCTGAAACTGAGGGACGCCAGATGAAGACAACCTGGATCATTCTCGGGGGCACATCGACGATGGCACGGGCCTTTGCGCGCAAGGCCGCCGAGCGCGGAGAAGGCGTCATTCTTGCCGGCCGCGAAATGGACGACCTGAAGGCAACGGCCACCGATTGCGGTCTTCGCGGCGCTCCGCATGCTGAAGCGGCCGCGTTCGATGCGCGCGACGCGGACACCTTCTCCAAGCTGATTTCGCGCGCGAAGAGCCTGGAAGGATCGATCAGCGTGGCCGTCTTCGTGGGGTCGATGCCACCGCAGGAAGCGATCGACGCAGACCCGTCACTTATCGATGGGGTGGTCATGGACAACTTCACCGGTCCCGCACGGTTCCTGACCGCGATCGCGCCGGTTCTGGAAGACCAGGGCGGCGGAACGGTTGTCGGGGTCGGCTCGGTTGCCGGCGACCGCGGACGGCTGGGCAATTATGTCTACGGCGCCGCGAAGGCAGGCTTTCACACCTATCTATCGGGTCTGAGAAATCGTCTTGGCCGCTCGGGCGTGCATGTGGTGACCGTCAAGCCGGGAACGGTGGACACGGCTATGACGTGGGGGCTGGACAAACTGCCGTTCCTCGCACAGCCCGAAAAGATCGTCTCGGATATCTTCCGCGCCGTCGACAAGAAGAAGAACGTGATCTACACGCCGCTGATCTGGTGGCCCGTGATGACGGTGATCCGGCTTATCCCCGAACCGATCTTCAAGAAGATGCAGATCTGAACAGGGTCTGGCTCAGCCACCCGAGGCGATGCGCGAGCCGACGAAAACACAGCCGTCGGTGATGAGTTCCGGCGGCGTCAGGCAGAGGCCGCGCGCGACGTTCCAGGCCGCCAGGACCTTGGGAACATAGGCGCGGGTTTCGGCGAAGGGCGGAACGCCCTGATGCTTCGCAACCGCGCCCTCGCCGGCGTTGTAGCCCGCAAGCGCGAGTACGGGATCGCGATTGAACTCTTTCAGGAGCCAGTCGAGATAGGTCACGCCGCCCCTGATATTCTGCGAGGGATTGCGTATCTCGTTGACGCCAAACCGCCGCGCGGTCGCCGGCATGAGCTGCATCAGGCCCTGCGCACCGGCGTGGCTGACAGCCTCGACGCGTCCCGCGCTTTCGACGGCAATAACGGCCAGAACCAGAGCGGGCGACACCTCGGTCCCGATCGTGGATGATAGGATATCGACACCGTGGGCATCGGCGATGCGCTGCAACGTCTGCAGGCGCGGGGTCCCGATGCGGCTTGCACCCTGCTGGACAGCCAGAATCGCATCGCGGAAACGCGATGCCGGGTCCATGCCGACGGCCGGAGAGACCGCATCCCAGTACCAATCGAAATCGGTGGGCGTATCGGGAACAAGCCCCGGCGGCAGCTGCAAGGCCGCTTCGGGACGCGGATCCCCGGGACGGCGCGGATCACTGCCGGGTGTCAGGCGGTAAATTTCGGCATCGGGATCGATCTGGACGGTGATGCGCTTGGATGCTCCTGACGTCGGCACGCCCACGCGTTTGAACGTGAAATCACCGCCGACCTTTATGGTCTTGGGGCCGTCACTGTCCTGCGCCCATGCCTGAGAACCGGCGCCAACGCTGGCCGCTAGCGCAAGAGCACAGGCAATTCCAGACATCTTAGACATTAAGGATTATCCGTTATTAACGAAATCGGCACGAATCTCGCAAAGTTTGTACGCGAGGACCAGTCACAATGAGGCATATTGTTTACTTCGGTGGCAAAGTGATGCGCGGGATGCTGCCTTTGTATCGGTCAAAAAACTCGGAAATTATCCATTTTTATTTTTTTTCAAACAGTTAGACAGAAAACCCGGATTTCACCGAAGAGCTAAAAAATTGTACGAGGGATGCCCAACTCTCGCCCAAATTTCACGTGCATATGTCCATACGCCAAGACGGCAAAGGACGCGGCCCTGTAAGGTCTCCCGCTCAGTCGTCAAGGTAGACTGAAACTGAGCGTGCTTGAATGGAGGGACACATGAAACTGTTCAACGCTTTCCTTAAAGACGAATCCGGTGCGGTTACCGTCGACTGGGTTGTTCTGACCGCTGCCATCGTTGGCCTCGGCATCGCTGTTCTGACCTCGGTCGGTGGCGGTACCACGACCCTGGCCGACAACATCTCGTCGCACATGGCCACGCGCAGCGTGACCACGTCGTACGGCGGCTAACCCTAATCCGAACTGGAGAACTGAAATGAAGCTGTTCAATACTTTCCTGAAGGACGAATCTGGTGCCGTTACGGTTGACTGGGTTGTTCTGACCGCTGCCATCGTTGGCCTCGGCATCGCTGTTCTGACCTCGGTCGGTGGCGGTACCACGACCCTTGCCGACAACATCTCGTCGCACATGGCGACCCGCAGCGTGACGACCGCCTACGGCGGCTGATCTTGCAGCGAGCGATGGAATTCGAGGGGCTGCGCGTACCGCGTGGCCCCTTTTTCAAACCGAACGACGTTTTAATCAGTATCTCCATCAACCAGTAGCCATTGCCGCAAGGCAACAAAGCGTTGTTCGTGTTCTTGTCAGAGTGCACCACGACCAGCCAATAGAAACACCTGGAGCGAGAGATGCCTAGATTTTTGAATTTTTTCATTGCCGACGAGAGCGGCGCAGTAACCGTTGACTGGGTTGTTCTGACAGGAGCGATCGTGGGCCTGGGCTTTACAGTGATCGTCAGCATTGCGGGCGGCATTCTGGACCATTCCACCGGTCTGGGTGCGCACCTGGATTCTCGCAGCGTCACGACGACCTACTGATCCCTCCCGGCCTGCTGGAAGAGCATTCAACATTACACGACTAAACCCAGTTCCATCCACGCTTTCGCCACAATCAGTGGTCATAGCAGAGAATGTATGAATCGGGTGAAGGGCTGGTGTGAGCGCCCAAGCCGGAAAACGAGAGAGGAAACGTTATGCGTTTGGTTTTCGGATTTGTCCTGCTGATCGGGATCGGTTTGGCTGGTTCGGCTGTCTATCTGGCCAAGGACTATATCGGCCAACAGCAGGCCCAACTGGCCGAAGCCGAAAGAGCCAAGCAAGCCATTGTCCCCACGGTCGATGTCTTCGTGGTGAACAAGCAAATGCGCTATGGTCAGCGCCTTACTAAAGAAGACGTGAAACTTGTTCGCTGGCCTGAAGAAGCAGTTCCAGAGGGAGCCTTCGTCTCCGAAGAAGAACTGTTCCCCAGTAATGGCCAGGAGCTGCGCTCTGTTCTCCGCACGATGGAGCCGAACGAGGCCGTCCTTGCCGTCAAGGTGACCCAACCGGGCCAGGATGCCGGGATTTCGTCGCGGCTAAGCCCCGGAAACCGGGCTTTCACAATCCGCACCGACGTTACGGCCGGCGTTTCGGGCTTTCTGCGCGTCGGGGACCGTGTAGATGTCTACTGGACGGGCGCTGTCGGCGAGGGCCAGAACCTCACGAAACTCATTCAACCCGGAATTCGCCTTATCGGCATCAACCAGTCCGCCGACGAAGACCGCAACGGTCCAGTCGTGGCGCAGACGGTTACTGTCGAGGTCGGCCCCCAGCAGGTCGCCGCACTTGCTCAGGCACAGGCAACGGGTCGCCTTTCCCTCTCGCTCGTCGGCGCGGATGACTCGATTGTCTCGAGTGCGGTCGAGGTTGATCTTGGCGACGTGCTGGGAATTGAGGACGAGCGCATCGTCGAAGCACCCAAGGAAGAGAAGTGTTTCGTGCGCCGTCGGCAAGGCGAAGAGATCATCTCGGTCGAGATTCCCTGCTCGAACTGATTTGCCGCTTAGAAAAGGCGAAGTATTGTTGATAGACGCGCCACCATATGAGGTGGTGCGTCTTTTTTTGGCCGCAATCACTGCCAATGTGTTGCAACCCGTCCACATCAGGTTCTACATTCAACGCCCTGATTGTTGCAAAAAATTACCCATTCACGCATCGTCCAAGCTATAAGGGCTCATAGACCCGGAAACTGAGGCGTGATCGGAAAGGCAGGTCACATGACTTTCAATAGATTCTTGAGGGCGGCACTCGTGGGAGCCGCCATCGCAGTTTCGGCTGCATCCCAGGGTGGGGCGCAGTCACTCACAGTGATGGAAGGGGAGGTGTCATCCGCGCTTCAGGTTCCGATGAACCGAGCCGTGGTTGTTGAGGCCGAATCTCCGTTCGCTGAACTGTCAATCGCGAATCCAGGCATCGCCGATATCTCGACGCTGTCGGATCGCACCATTTATGTTCTCGGCAAGGCTCCGGGTCGCACGACCCTGACACTGCTTGGACCGGATGGCCGGCTAATCACCAACGTAGAAGTTCAGGTGACCCCGGATATCGCGGAGTTCAAGGAGCGCCTTCGCCAGATTCTTCCGGGTGAGCCGATCGAGGTCCGCACGGCAAATGATGGCATCGTGCTCTCGGGGGTCGTCACTTCGATCGCCAAGCTCGACCGGGCCCTTGACCTTGCCAACCGGTACGCTCCGGATCGGGTTTCCAACCTGATGGTCGTCGGTGGAACTCAGCAGGTCATGCTTAAAGTGCGCTTCGCCGAAGTGCAGCGCACCGTTCTCAAGAGCCTTTCGGCGGGTCTTAACATCGTCGAGGCAGGTTCGGATGCAGCGATCTCGGCGGCAACCGGTACCGGTTCGCTGGTTTCGGGCACATCGATCGGTTCTTCGGCATCGACCCGTCTCAATCTGAACGATGCATCTGCGGGCCAGTTCGCCGTCGGCTTCGACATCGGCAGCGTCGGCTTCGGCGTTCTGCTGGAAGCACTGGAAACCAAGGACATGGTGCGCACGCTTGCCGAGCCCAACCTTGTCGCGCTTTCCGGCCAGGAAGCCAGCTTCCTTGCAGGTGGCGAATATCCGATCCCGGTCACGGACGGCGACGGCGGCGTTGTCATCGAGTACAAGCCTTTTGGTGTCCAGCTGACCTTCACCCCGCGTGTCGTGGACGGTCATCGGATCAACCTGGAACTGAACGCGGCCGTGTCCGCCATCGATGGCGCCACAACGGTGACCACCGGTGGCTTCTCGGTGAACGGCTTCAGCCGTCGTGAAACAAAGACCACCGTCGAGATGATGGATGGTCAGAGCTTCGCGATCTCGGGGCTTCTGCAGGATGACTTCACGGATGCCGCAAGCCAGGTGCCGTGGTTGGGTGATGTACCGATCCTCGGTGCCCTGTTCCGGTCGTCGACCTATCAGCGGAGCCAGTCTGAACTGGTGGTCATCATCACCCCGCATCTCGTGACCCCGACCCGGGGCGAGGCGCTGGCTCTGCCGACCGACCGTGTGCGTCCGCCGACCGAAGCCGAACTGTTCCTCTTCGGACAGACCTCGCGCGCTGCCGGCGCACCCAAGACCGGCCCTGCCGCCGAAGTGGCAAAGCAGGACTTCACCGGTTCCTACGGCTACGTGATGGAGTAAGAGACATGACGCTCAAGATCAAAACCCTGATGGTCGGAGCCGGTGTGCTTGCTCTGACAGCATGTAGCGAAGGCCCGGTGGGCAAGTTCTGGACACAGGAAGCCGGCGCGTTCCTCGATGAGGGTGGCTTCGGCAACCCGACGATGAACAACATGCTGGCCCAGATGTGTGCCGGCCAGGCAAAGGGCTATATCGTTCCCGAACCGGTCGTCGTACTTGACCCGAAGAGCGCGCCGAGAAACCCGGCCTACTATCGCGGCCAGGTCCGTTGCTCGGGCGAGCTCAACGGCAAGTACGCAGAGGTCATCTTCGCCGAATACCTTGGCAGCGCGGCACCTGGTACACAGATCGGCGGCGGCCTCGGGGAAATCGAATCCGGCGGCTAAGAAAATCGCAGCTATTGTTGAAAGGGGCGGCCTTTGGCCGCCCCTTTTCGTTTGACCGTCCTCAATTACCGAATAATTGCGAGTTTTTAGCCTCAATGTCGCCCACATTGCCGTTCAGCTTGCCTCTGTAGGGCAAACTGTGCCGCGACTCGCGCGCATCTTTGTCCTTGCCGGAATTGATTGCCCCGTTCGAGTGGGGGGCCCGGAAACAGAAGGACGTTTGGGTATGACGAGCAACGCGGCACTTCAGGAAGAACCGGCATCGATCGTGGCCTGCACGGTCTGTCGGGATGTGCAGAATTTCGATCTTCTGATCGAGGACATGGAAGCCGAATGCGGAGAGGCATGGGGCGATCTGTCTCTGGAAGACGCAAGCGTCTTTCTCGATCAACCCGAGGCCGAGGCGCTGGAGTTCATTGCGCTGGCAATCGACCAGGAAGACGAAGCCGACCTTGACCAGATCGTCGACCTGATCAAGCGGGCCGCCGCGATGAAGATCAAGTCGCTTATCATCGCCGAGGAAGTCAGCCCGATCGTGCTGCACAAGCTGCTGAAGTTGGGAGCCGAGGAATTCGTGCCATATCCCCTTCCCGATGGCGCGCTGCATGATGCCATCGAGAGAATGCGGAACAAGGTGTCTCAAGCGGAACTGATCGACGCGACGATCAAGACGAACATCAAGGCAACCGGTGACCGCGACGGCGTGGTGATCCCGGTGCAGGGCCTTGCGGGCGGCACAGGATCGACGACCTTTGCCGTGAACCTCGCATGGGAACTGGCAAACGTCGACAAGGGTGATGAAGGGCTGCGGGTCTGTATTCTGGACCTCGACCTTCAGTTCGGCTCTGTCGCGACCTATCTCGATCTGCCGAGACGCGAAGCGGTCTTCGAGCTGCTTCAGGACACCGCTTCGATGGACAGCGACAGCTTCATGCAGGCCTTGCTGACCGTAAATGAAAAGATGCAGGTTCTGACCGCGCCCAGCGAACTGATTCCGCTGGACATGATCAGCCCCGAAGACGTGCAGAAGATCATCGACGTCGCGCGCACGAACTTCGATTACGTCATTATCGACATGCCGCAATCGGTCGTGATGTGGACGGAGACGGTCCTGAACGCGGCCCATATCTTCTTCGCCATGACCGAGCTGGACATGCGTTCGGCTCAGAACACACTGCGGGTGATCCGGGCGCTCAAGGGCGAGGACCTTCCCTACCAGAAGCTGCGATATGTGCTGAACCGGGCACCGGGTTTTACCGATCTGAACGGGAAGAGCCGCGTGAAACGGATGGCCGAAAGCCTGGATATCAAGATCGAAGTTCTGATGCCCGACGGCGGCAAGCAGGTCGTGCAGTCGAACGACCACGGCGTGCCCCTCAGCGAGGTCGCCCCAAAGAACCCCCTGCGCAAGGAAATTCAGAAACTTGCCCAGTCTGTCCATGAAACGAACGTCGCAGCCGTTGAAGGCGCCTGACTGACGAAGGAGCACTGATTTGTTCTCGAAGTACAAGAAAGGCGGAGCCGGCGACAAACCCGGCACTCCCGAACTCAAGTCCATTCCCGGCGGAAATTCCAAGCCGACGACACGCCCGATTTCCACCCCTGCCCCGGACGCCGCGGCCGCACCGGCACCGGTAGCGACGCGCCGTCAGGTCAGCCGCGTGCAAGCTCAGGCGGCACCTGTCGACAAGGAGCGCAAGCGGAAAGAGCGGCTTGGCGAGATCAAGCTGGAACTGCACAAGCGGCTCCTGGATAACCTGAACCTTTCGGCACTGGATACAGCCACGGAAAGCGATCTGCGTTCCGAGATCGTCGCCATTTCGGGCGAGGCGCTGGACGAAATGGGCGTGGTTCTGAACCGCGAAGAACGCCAGACGCTGAACCAGGAACTCTATGACGAAGTAACGGGCCTCGGCCCGCTTGAGCCACTTCTGAAAGACGACACCGTCAACGATATTCTCGTGAACGGCCCGCAGCAGGTCTTCGTGGAACGCGCCGGTAAACTGATGCTGACGGACACGACCTTCAAGGACGAGCGGCATCTTTTGCGCATCATCGACAAGATCGTGTCCGCCGTGGGCCGTCGCGTCGATGAATCGAACCCCTACGTGGACGCCCGTCTTGCTGACGGCTCGCGTTTCAACGCGATGGTGCCGCCGATCGCGGTGGACGGTTCGCTGGTTTCGATTCGTAAGTTCAAGAAGGAAAAGCTGTCCGTCGACGATCTGGTCAATTTCGGTGCCTTCACCGAAGAGATGGCGGCCTACCTGCAAGCCGCGGTCGCGACACGTTTGAACATCATCGTCTCGGGCGGTACCGGTTCGGGTAAGACGACAACGCTCAACGCGCTCTCGTCCTTCATCGACAACGACGAACGAATCCTGACGATCGAGGATACGGCGGAACTTCAGCTTCAGCAGACCCACGTGGGCCGGATGGAAAGCCGTCCGCCGAACGTCGAAGGCAAGGGCGCTGTTACCCAGCGCGACTGTCTGAGAAACGCGCTTCGTATGCGTCCCGACCGGATCATCGTCGGTGAAACGCGGGGCGAAGAAGTGATCGACATGCTGCAGGCCATGAACACGGGCCACGACGGGTCGATGACCACGATCCACGCCAACAGCGCCCGCGACGGCGTTTCGCGTCTTGAAAACATGATCGCAATGGCCGGGATCGAAATGCCGATCAAAGCGGTTCGCTCGCAGATCGCATCGGCCGTGAACCTGATCGTACAGGCCTCGCGTCTGCAGGACGGCTCGCGCCGCATGGTCTCGATCACCGAGGTGACGGGCATGGAAGGCGAGGTGATCTCGATGCAAGAGGTCTTCCGCTACCAGCGCGTGGGCCTGACGCCCGACAACAAGATCATCGGACACTTCACGGCCACCGGCGTGCGCAGCCACTTCTCGGAGCGGTTCCGCATGTGGGGCTATGATCTGCCCGCAACCATCTTCGAACCCTTTGCGGCGGAGTAAGAAGCCATGGTCATCAGCGCAGAACCACTTATCTACGGCCTTATCTTCATTGCCGTTCTTGCCCTGGTCCAGGGTATCTACCTGACCGTTTTCGGCAAATCGATCAGCCTGAACAACCGCGTGAACCGCCGTCTCGATATGCTCGAAAAGGGTGCGGGCCGCGAGCAGGTGCTGGAACAACTCCGGAAGGAGATGAGCCAACACATGAAATCGAAGTCCATCCCCCTGTACGCGATCCTGGCCGACAAGGCGCAGAAGGCGAATATCGCCTTTACGCCTGGCCAGCTGGTCATGGTGATGGGTATCCTGACTGTTGTGGCGTTCGTCCTTCTGAGTTTCGGTACCGCCGCATCGGCCCCGGTCCGCGGCGCGCTTTCCGTCCTGATGGGGGTCGGCGCCGTCTTCGTCTGGGTCAACAACACCGCCAAGAAGCGGATGGGCATGATGGAAGAGCAACTTCCGGACGCCGTCGAACTGATGGTTCGCTCGCTTCGTGTCGGCCATCCGTTCTCCTCCGCCCTGCAGATCGTCGCCAAGGAGGTGCCTGATCCTCTTGGAACCGAGATGGGCGTGATCTCGGACGAGGCCGCCTATGGCCGTGACGTGGGCGAAGCCCTGAAGCAGATGGCCGAACGCATGGATATGCAGGACCTTCGCTTCCTTGCGGTTGCCGTGACGATCCAGCAGACCTCGGGTGGTAACCTGGCGGAGATCCTCGACGGTCTGGCCAAGGTCATCCGCTCGCGCTTCAAGCTGTTCCGACGGGTCAAGGCGATCACTGCGGAAGCCAAGTGGTCGGGCATGTTCCTGTCGTTGTTCCCGATTGTCGCGCTTGTGATGATCAACGTCATCCAGCCGAACTACTATGACGACGTGAAGCAGACATCGGTCTTCATTCCGGCCTGTCTGGTGGTCGCCGCGTTCCTTGTCGTCAACATCTTCGTCATGAAGATGCTCGTGAATATCAAGGTGTAAGCGAATGGAAGCTGTCACAAACATCATTGGCCAGGTGAATGCCCTGGTGACCGAACAGTTCGGGGAACTGGGCCCGCTCCTGCTGGTCGGCGTGCTGGGCATGTTCCTTGTTCTGCTGACGCTCCCGATCCTTCTGAAGAAGGAGAAGGATCCGTTCGAACAGATCAAGAAGGCTGCTCAGGCTGGCGCCGCCCCGGAGGGCGAGAAGAAGGCCCGCCTTCGCCGTGGCCGCGGAAAGGGCGTGGACAAGCTGGAGAAATACTCCAGCTTCCTCGAGCCTCAGGACGAAAAGCAGTACAGCGAGATGCGCCTGAAGCTTCTGCAGGCGGGCTATCGCTCGAAAGAGGCGGTCCGTACCTTCCACTTCCTGCAGTTTGCGCTTGGCATCCTGTTCCTGATCATCGGTGTCCTCTATGCCATCTACTCCTCGGCGACAGGCGAACCGACGACGCAATCGCTGATCCTGTCGATCATCATTCCGGGCACCGTGGGCTACATGATGCCCAAATACTGGGTGACCAAACGCCAGCAAACGCGTCAGGAAGAGATCACCAACGGCTTTCCCGACGCTCTGGACATGATGCTGGTCTGTGTCGAAGCCGGTCAGTCACTTGATCAGTCCATCGTTCGGGTCAGCAAGGAAATCCGCGCGGGCTATCCCTCGCTGGCCGATGAGTTCGAGATGATCGCCCAGGAAATGAAAGCCGGTAAGGACAAGATCCAGGTTCTGCGCGACATGTCCGAACGCGTGGGCGTTACCGACGTTGCCAGCTTCGTGACCGTTCTGATTCAGTCGGCAAGCTTCGGTACTTCTGTCGCAGAAGCGTTGCGGGTCTTCTCGGCCGAGATGCGGGACAAGCGCGTGATGCGCGCCGAAGAGAAAGCGAACAAGCTGCCGACGAAGATGACGCTGGCCACGATGATGCTGACCGTTCCGCCGCTGCTGATCATCCTGATCGGGCCGTCGGTCTACAACATCGCGGTTACGCTCAGCAAGGCTGGTTTCTGACCCGGATCGGGTTTAGAAAAAAAGCGATATCGTTCGCGCGGTCGGAGATATCTTCGGTCGCGCGTTCGCATTTGCGGGAACCGGTTTGCCGTTGAAGGGTGGGCATGATGAAGACCCTGTCGTTACCGATTGCTGCCCTTCTGGGGCTTTGCGCCTGCGATGCCGCCGGCCTTCGACAGGAATCCGACAGCCCGTTCGCGCCCTCGGGGGTTGCAGACGGTGAGTATGTCGACGGGCTGATCGTCGGGCATCGCCTCATGGAAGCGGGCGAATACGAGCTTGCGCTGGAGGCCTATTACCGCGCCGCCGCAGAGCAGGGCGTGAACGCCGATGTGCTGTCGGCAATCGGTTCGGCGAACCTTCAACTGGGACGACTGGGCCAGGCCGAACAAATCCTCAGACGGGCCACCGAACTGGACGAAACCTTCCCCCCGGCCTGGAACAATCTGGGCGTCGTGCTGATGGAGCGTGGCAATTACGGTGAGGCCAGCCGCGTATTCCAGCTGGCATTCGCCCTCGACAGTGGCAGAAGTGCGGAAATCCGCGAAAACCTTCGGTTGGCCCTCGCAAAACTTGACGATCCCGCGTATTCTGCGCCCGAAGAGGAGTTCCGCCTCGTGCGCCGTGGCCCCGGATATTACGGGATCCTCGGCACGACTGAGACCCCGGAATAATCGGGGCCGGTTCAGAGGTGGGTTTGAGCAGCAAAGGGACAACGCGCCATGCGTAAAGTCGGAAGCGTCATTCTTACTGTTGGCTGCGCCATATTTCTGGCCGGCTGCAACGATGGTGGATTAACCGATGAAGAGGTCGAGCGCGCCCTGAAGGACGTGAACGTCATCGACGAGTCGAACCTGAACGACATCATGCTGACAGTCGCCGATCCTTCCGAGGCGGTCATCTATTTCCAGAAGACCTCGGCGCAGAACCCGGACCGCATCGACCTTCGGCGCGGACTGGCGATCAGCCTTGTTCGCGCCAAGAAACCGCGTCTGGCGGCACAGGCCTGGCAAGAAGTCATGGCGATGCCCGGGGCGAACAACGATGACCGGGTCGAATATGCCGACGCGCTGATCCGCTCCAACCAGTGGGCGGAGGCCGAGGCCGAACTCGACAAGATCCCGCCGACGCACGAGACCTTCAAGCGCTACCGTCTGGAGGCGATGGTCGCCGACTCCAACAAGGAATGGAAGAAGGCCGACAGTTTCTACGAGATCGCCGTCGGCCTGACGACGACCCCGAGCGGCACTTTGAACAACTGGGGCTACAGTCACCTGACCCGGGGCAACTATGCCGAGGCGGAGAAACTGTTCAACGAGGCGCTGACCTACGATTCCTCGCTGTTTACCGCGAAGAACAACCTCGTTCTGGCGCGCGCCGCGCAACGCAAATACGATATGCCGGTCGTGCCGATGACCCAGATCGAGCGGGCCGAACTGATCTATACCGCGGCTCTTTCGGCGATCAAGCAGGGCGATATTTCCATCGGGAAGAGCCTCCTTCAGGACGCCATCGACACACATCCACAGCACTTCGACGCCGCCGTGCGCAGCCTTGAAGCCTTGGACAACAGGGCCTGAGGAGCGGATCGTCGACATGGTGCTAGATTGGACCACGGCTGCGTGGTTTCTCCCCTTCGTGCTGCCGATTACCGTCTGGGTCGCCTGGAGCGACATGGCCTCGATGAAGATCCCGAACAAGGCCGTTCTGTCCTTGCTGATCGTCTTCGCAGTGATCGGGCTGATCGCCCTGCCCTTCACGGAATACCTCTGGAGATGGTCGCATTTCGCCATCGTACTGGTGATCGGGTTTGTCCTGAGTTCGCTGGGACTGATGGGCGCAGGCGACGCGAAATACGGGGCAGCCATGGCTCCCTTCATCGCACGCGCGGATGCTTTCGCGTTCATGTTCCTGCTCGGAGGCACCGTTATCGCGGCGTTCATCATCCATCGCGGTGCACGCGCGTCTTCGATCCGGGAGCGTTTTCCCGACTGGGAAAGCTGGACCAGGAAAGAATTCCCGATGGGCTTTGCGCTGGCTCCGGCGCTGATGTTCTACCTGATCATCGCGTTCTTCTACTGATCCGCGATCGCGAGCAGAACATAGAGTTCATTGTCCCGGACGACTGCCAGATCCAATCCGGCGGCTTCGATGTCGTTGAGCATGATCCGCTGGACGCGAGAGACGAATCCACATTTGGGAACAAGCACATAGTCGGCGTTTTCCACACCCGACAACCCACCATAGTACCACGGCGCACCGCCCTCCAGCGGCGCATAAGGTCCGAACAGCCAGAACGCGCTGAGGATGCCTGTCGTGAAGAACTGGCTGCCGTCCGGGATGCCGGCTCTTTTAAGGTCGTTCGCGATCTCGACAAAATAGGCGCGTGAGCCCGCCAGAAGTTCGCAATGGGGAAGCTCGATGCCGGCGATGCTGAGCGGGGGTTCGCGGTTCGCGTCCTCGCGATATTTTCCCCAGACCGGCGACGTCGCATCCAGGTGCACTTCGGCGGATATGGTGTTCGCCCTGTCGACCCGAATGAATATGTCCTGATCGTCAGGACGGTCCGACAGCATCGGCAGGAATTCGGCCGACTGGATCGCCGCGTGGTTGACCGGGGAGAGGGTCAGATTGGCCAGAGACGGGAAAAACAGCGCGAGTGCCGCGGCCGAGATCAGGGCCGCGCCGTCAGACAGGTCGATGCCCGCCACCGACACCTCGCCCGCGCGTGGACGCAGGGTCATCAGGAGGATGGGCAGGAACAGCAGCCATTTCGGATCGTTCCCGAAGTTCTGGTAGGTGATGTAGAAAAAACCGGGCAACAGCAGGATCAACAGAGTGCCCGCCCGCGTCTGTCCCGACTGGCGCAGAAGGAACACGGCCAGAATGCCCAGTATGGTCCCGCCGAGGAACGGCGGCCCCGCCACGATCTGGTTAAAGGGTACTCCTACGAAGGGGCGGACGTCAGAGGATGATACCGTCCTGAGATCCGCCAGGTACCCGAGCCAGTGGGAAGGGCCATAGACGACCGCCACCAGCAGAACGGCCAGGATGCCTGTCACCAAAGCCGCGAAGAAAGCCCGGCGCTCTCCGCGCCAGAGAAGCGCGATCGCCACGGCGGGCACCAGACATACGAAGAACGTGACCTTGATCAGCAGCAGGGCAGAGGCGAGCACGCCGATCAGGACGCCGTCGAGAACTTCGCGAGACCGGCCCTGTGGCGCCAGAATTCCCAGAACCAGCATCACGAACGCCAGCGCCCAGGCCCAGCGATTGTAGTGCATCGAGATGGACGCCCCCGACGACGGGCCGCCATAGGTCAGAGCCATAACCAGACCGAGAACGAAGAGACCGAAGGCATAGGCCGTGCGACGCGGCAGGCGCGTGGCCGCCGCATAGGCGACGACGGGGAATAGGAGAAGCGCAAGGGCGACCTGCGACCAGACGATCGCCGCGCCAACGCCCATGCCCGCCTGCATGAGCAGTACGATCGGAAGAAAGGCCAGAAGTCCGAGCGGCGTTACGAAATCCACATGCGGCTGCAGTCCCTGCTCCATCCGGAACAGAATATCGAGGAGATGATAGGTATCGCCTTCATGCGTATCTAGAAACAGGCCGTTCTGGATGACCGACAGGCCTCCGAAACCAGCGATGAAGACCAGCAGGGCGCCGATCAGAAGATATGGATTCGGCCTGCTCATTCCTCATCCTTTTTCCATTTTTTAGCCACAATAACCGGTCATGTATCGTCCAGCAAAGGGGTGTTTCCCTCTACTGTCCCTGCCGGGGCAACGAAAGGGAATACACAGGTATATTTTGAGAGGCACGGGTAGAATCCGATGAATATGCAAACGTCGAACGTCATTGCGCCCCCGGCGCCACGCTCTCTCGACGGAATGAAGCTGCCGATCGTGATGATGCGCGACATTCTGCTGAAGACGATCTTCCGCATGAACCTCGAGACCTGTGGCGAACTGGCCAGGGCCATGTGCCTGCCGATTCCGGTGACGCAGGAACTGATCGACATGGCGCGCGAGCAGAAGCTGCTGCAATCGACAGGGACGCTGCACGCCAACTCGGGCGGGGAAATGGGCTATCAGCTGACCGAAGCCGGCAAAGCCCGTGCTCTGGATGCGCTTGCGCAGTCGGAATACTACGGCGCCATGCCGGTTCCCCTGGAAGTCTACTCCGAGCAGGTCAAGCGTCAGTCCATCCGGAATATCCAGGTCACCCGTGACCAGCTCACCGGCGCGATGGGTCACCTGATCCTGCCGGACGAACTGCTGGACCATCTTGGACCCGCGGTTTCGGCCGGCCGTTCGATCCTGATGTACGGACCGCCGGGCAACGGCAAATCGTCCATCTCGAACGGCATTCGCGACGCGTTGGGCGACAAGATCTATATCCCGCGTGCCATCGAATACTCGGGTCAGGTCATCACGGTCTATGACCCGATCGTTCACACGGCCGCCGAGGAAATCGTGGAGGATCCGAATTCGCTGCGTCGCAGTTCGAACCGGTTCGACACCCGCTACGTTCTGTGCGACCGGCCGACGGTGATCACCGGTGGTGAACTGTCGCTGTCGATGCTGGACTTGGTCTACAACCCGACCGCACGGACCTACCAGGCGCCGTTGCAGCTGAAATCCTCGGGCGGCGTCTTCATCGTGGACGACCTTGGCCGGCAGGAAGAACCGCCGCAGGCGCTTGTGAACCGCTGGATCGTTCCGCTGGAAGAGAACAAGGACATCCTTGCCCTGCAATCGGGCGAGAAATTCGAGGTTCCCTTCGACACGCTGGTGATCTTCTCGACCAACTTCCACCCGAACGAGATCTTCGACAAGGCGGCGCTTCGCCGGATCTTCTTCAAGATCAAGATCGACGGGCCGACACAGGAAGATTATCTGAAGATCTTCGCGATGGTGGCCCGGAAGCGGAAAATGCCGCTGGATGAGGACACGCTGGTCTACCTGATCAAGAACAAGTACCCGTCGATCGACAATATCTACGCGAACTATCAGCCGATCTTCCTGATCGACCAGATGATCGCGATCTGCGAGTTCGAGGGCATCCCCTATCAGATGAGCCCCGAACTGATCGACCGGGCCTGGGCGAACATGTTCGTCAAGGAAGAGAAGATCGTGCACTAGGTTTCGCCGCGCCTGACGGCGCGTCGATCCATGCGAGGGGCTCTGCCCCTCGCGCTCCCCGGCATATTTCGACCAAGAAGAAAGGCGCGGCTTTCCCCTGCGCTGCCGTCGGTCTAACTCTTGGCCATGAGCGCCCTGCCCCCGATCTTTCATGACTGGTTCGCCGCGCGCGGATGGTCGGTGCATCCGCACCAGGCCGAGATGGTCGCGCGCGCGGATGCGCCTTCGCTTCTGCTGATCGCACCGACGGGGGGCGGCAAGACACTGGCGGGGTTCCTGCCGACGCTCGCGGAACTGGCGGAAGACCGGCGCGAAGGACTGCATACGCTTTATGTCTCGCCCCTGAAGGCGCTCGCCGCGGATATCCGGCGGAATCTCTCGGCGCCGATCTCCGAGATGAACCTGCCGATCCGGGTCGAGGACAGGACAGGCGACACGTCGCAGACGTTGAAGAAGCGGCAGCGGGTCGACCCGCCCCATATCCTTCTGACCACGCCTGAATCGCTCGCTCTGCTGCTGACCTACGAGGACGCGCCGCGCATGTTCGCCGGGCTGAGCCGGATCGTGATCGACGAGATCCATGCGCTGGCGGAATCCAAACGCGGCGACCAGCTGATGCTGGCCCTGGCCGAGTTGCAGGCGATGGTGCCGGGGCTGCGGCGCGTTGGGCTGTCGGCCACTGTCGAGGACCCGGGCGCCATCGCCGCGTTCCTCGCGCGCCATCCGGACCCTTGTCCGATTCTCCATGCCGATCCTGGCCCCGACCCCGATATCGCCATGCTGGGAACCGACGCGATGCCGCCCTGGTCCGGCGGCGGCGGCGGCTATGCGATCCCGGCAGTGCTGGAAGAGGTGAAGAAGCACAAGACCACGCTGATCTTTCACAATACCCGCGCGCAGGCGGAGATCTTCTTTCACAATCTGTGGCTTGCGAATGACCAGGGCCTGCCGATCGGCATCCACCACGGGAGCCTCGCCCGCGAGCAGCGCGCGAAGGTCGAGGCAGCGATGGTGCGGGGGGAACTGCGTGCGATCGTGTGCACCGGCACGCTGGACCTGGGGATCGACTGGGGGGATGTGGATCTGATCATCCAGGTGGGCGCGCCGAAGAACGTGAAGCGGCTGGTGCAGAGGATCGGGCGCGCGAACCATCGCTACAACGCACCGTCGAAGGCGCTGATCGTGCCCGCCAACCGGTTCGAGGTGGTGGAATGCGTAGCGGCGCTGGCGGCGGTGCGGGAGCATGATCTGGACGGTGATCCGCGGGGGCCGGGACCGCGGGACGTGCTTTGCCAGCACATCCTGATCAGGGCCTGCCGCGGGGCGTTCGATGCGAATGAGCTTTTTGCGACGTTCAAAACCGCGGGGGCCTATGCGGAGCTGGAGAGGCAGGTCTTCGACGAATGCCTGGAGATGATGGCGACGGGGGGCTATGCGCTTAGGGCCTATGACCGGTGGCAGCGCCTGAAGCAGCGGCCGGACGGGCTGTGGGAATTGCGGGATCCGAGGGCCGCGAAACACATCCGGATGAACCTTGGCACAATCCTCGACACCGACACGCTGAAAGTGAGGTATCGTGGCCGGGGCGCCCCGCTGGGGGAGATCGAGGAAGGCTTCGCCGCCAGCCTCACGCCTGGCGACACGTTCCTGATCGGCGGACAGGTGGTGCGCTACGAAGGCCTGCGCGAAATGACGGTCGAAGTGTCGCGCCGGGCCGACAAACCGCCGAAGATCGCGGTTTTCGCGGGTACGAAATTCGCCACGTCGACGCAGCTAAGTGCCCGGATTCTGAGAATGTTCCAGCAGGAGAGCTGGCCCGATCTGCCACGGCATACGGCCGAGTGGCTGGCCTTGCAGCGGGAGAGGTCGAAACTGCCGGAAAGCGACCGGATCCTGGTGGAGAGTTTTCCCCATGACGGACGGCAGCACACCTGCATTTACGGTTTTGCCGGTCGCAACGCGATGCAGACGCTGGGCCTGCTGGTGACTGCCAGAATGGAGGCGGAAGGGCTGAACCCGCTGGGCTTCGTCTCGACCGATTACGCGGTGCTGATCTGGGGGCTGGACCGGGTGCCGGACCCGGCGCCGCTCTTCGATGGAGAGAACCTGCGCGAAGCCTTCGAGACCTGGCTTCAGGGCAATGCCGTGATGAAGCGGACGTTCAAGGGATCCGCCGTTATCTCCATGATGCTGGAGAGAAATTTCGGGCCGCAGAGGCGGTCGGGGCGGCAGGCGACGTTTTCATCGGACATCCTTTACGACACGCTCACGAAGTATGATCCGGGACATCTCCTGCTGAAGATCACCCGCGAGGAGGCGATGCGGGGACTGGTGGACTTCGGACGGATCGAGGAGATGTTGGGCCGGACGCGGGGGCGGATCGATCATGTCATCCTGGATCGTGTCACCCCTCTGGCCGCGCCGCTGTTCCTGGAACCCGGGCGCGTGCCGATCCACGGCGAGGGGCGTGAGCGCATGCTGGCCGAAGAGGCCGCACGGTTGATGGAGGCGGCAGGGCTGGAGAGCGGCTGACCACTATCGGCAAAGCGTCGGCAAAAGGTCGGCAAAACGTATGGCACGGGCGCGCGGAGTCCCCGGCATACTGCAACGCCCAAGGCCGGAGGGGGCGCTGCCCCCACCGCGCGTTCCGCGCGGCCCCCCGGGATATTTGAGGGCCGATGGAGGGAAAGTCCGGTCGTGTCCGGGGTCTCAGTCGCAGAGGCTGTCGATGATCCGGTCGAGGAAGGCCTCGCCGGCCTCGAACTGCTCGATCGAGAGCCATTCGTCGGCCTGGTGCGCCTGGGCGATATCGCCGGGGCCGCAGATGACCGAGGATATGCCGGCGTTCTGGAAATGCCCGGCCTCGGTGCCGTAGCTGACCACGTGGGTACCGTTGTCGCCGGTGATGCGGCGCACGAGGGCCTCGGCGGCGCCGTCCTGTTCGGGGCGAAGGCCGGGAACGCCGAAATAGGGTTCGAGATCGATGCCCGTCGCGGGGTGCACCGATTGCATTCGCTTTTCGATTTCCGCGGCAACGGCGCGGACGGCCTCGATCCAGTCGTTGACGTCTTCGTCCGGCACGACGCGGAACTCGAGATCGAAACGGCAATCCTTGGCGGTGATGTTGTGCGCCGTGCCGCCCCTGATCTTGCCCACATGCAGCGTCGTCCAGGGCGGATCGAAGATGGCGGCGAGCTCGCTTGGCACCTTTGCGCGGTTCTCGTCGTTCCGAGCGTTTGCCCACTCGACCAGGCGCGCGGCCTCCATGATGGCGCTGACGCCCCGGTCGAGGAGCGAGGAATGCACCTCGTAACCTTTCACATGAACGTCGAAGCCCGAGGAGCCCTTGTGCGCAGTGACGCATTTCATCATGGACGGCTCGCCGATGATGGCCATGGCGGCCTTTGGCAGGCCGGCGTTTTCCATGGCCGCGATAAGGGGCGGCGCGCCGGCACAGCCGATTTCCTCGTCAAAGGAGAGCGCGATCTGGAGCGGGCGCTTCAGCGGCGCCGTGCGCGCCTTGCGAAGCGCGTTCAGCGCAAGGGCGTCGAATCCCTTCATGTCGCAGGTGCCGCGCCCGAAGAGCTTGCCGTCCTTCTCGACCACCTCCCAGGGATCGGTCGACCAGGGTTGGCCCTCGACGGGGACCACATCGGTATGGCCCGAGAGCACGATGCCGCCTGGAACGTCGGGCCCTACCGAGGCGAAGAGGGCGTGTTTCGTCGGCTCGTCTTCCTTGACCAGCCGGTGCGACGTGAGGCCGATTTGCGTCAGGTAGGCCTCGGCCCAGTCGATGAGCGGGATGTTCGTGTCGTGGCTGACGGTGGGGAAAGAGACGAGCGCGTCGAGAATCTGGCGCGCGGAGGGGATCGAGGTCATCTCTCGAACCCGCCCCAGGTACCTTTCAGCACGAGATGCCCGGGCGCGACTTCGTCGTAGACCGAGGGCTCCGGCGTATGATCGACGGGAAAGATCGGCGAAGGGATCGGCTTGAAATTGAGGTCCTTCTCGGACTTGCGCTGGCGCGGGTCGGCCACGGGCACGGCAGCGAGGAGCTGTTTCGTGTAGGGGTGCTGGGGATTCTCGAAGATCGCCTGGCGCGATCCCAGTTCCACGATCCGGCCAAGGTACATGACGCCGACGTTGTGGCTGACACGCTCGACCACCGCCATGTCGTGGCTGATGAAGAGGATCGAGATGCCGAGTTCGGCCTGCAACTCGAGGATCAAGTTCAGGACCTGCGCCTGCACAGAGACGTCGAGTGCGGAGACCGCCTCGTCGGCGATGATGAGCTTGGGGTTGAGCGCCAGCGCGCGGGCGATGGCGATGCGCTGGCGCTGGCCGCCCGAAAGTTCGTGCGGGTAGCGGCGCATGAAATTGCGGGGCAGTTCCACCCGGTCGAAGAGTTGCGCTACGCGGTCGTTGCGCTCGGAGGCGTTGCCGATGCCGAAATTCAGCAGAGGCTCGGCCACCTGGTCGGCCAGTTTCATCTGCGGGTTCAGCGAGGCGAACGGGTCCTGGAAGACCATCTGCATGTCACGGCGGGCTGCGCGCAGCTTTTCGGTTCCGAAATCCATGACGTTCTTTCCGTCAAGCCAGACCTCACCCGAGAGCGGCTCGACAAGCCGGAGGATCGAGCGGCCGCAGGTGGATTTGCCGCAGCCGGACTCGCCCACGAGCGAGAGTGTCTCGCCGGATTTGACCTGGAACGACACGTCCTCGACCGCGTGCACGTTCGCGACGGTGCGGCGGAAGAAGCCGCCCTTCACTGCGAAGCGCGTGGTCAGGTGCTTGACGTCGAGGAGCACCTTGTCGGACCTGGGCAGGATCGGGCCGGTCTCGCGGACCGGCGCGTTCATCAGCTTCATCGGTTCTGGCGCGGGCTTGCCCGTCATCTCCCCCAGCTTCGGAACCGCGGCCAGAAGCGCCTTGGTGTAATCGTGCTGCGGGTTCTCGAAGATCTCTTCGACCCGGCCCTCCTCGACCTTGTTGCCGCGGTACATGACGACAACGCGGTCGGCCATCTGGGCGACAACGGCCATGTCGTGGGTGATGAACATGACCGCTGTCCCGGTTTCGCGTTTCAGCCGGTCGATGAGCGCGAGAATCTCGGCCTGGATGGTCACGTCAAGCGCCGTGGTCGGCTCGTCGGCGATCAGGAGGCGGGGCTCGCAGGCCAAGGCCATCGCGATGACGATGCGCTGGCGCATGCCCCCGGACAATTCGTGCGGATACTGGGTGAGACGGCGTTCGGGTTCGGGGATTCGGACCTGCCGGAGGAGATCGAGGGCGCGCTCGCGCGCCTGTTCCCTGGACATGCCCTTATGGACGCGCAGGCCTTCGGTCAGCTGACGGCCGACAGTGAAGACCGGGTTCAGCGAGGTCATCGGCTCCTGGAAGATCATGCCGATCTCGTTGCCGCGAATCGTCTTCATCGTATCGTCGCCGGCCTTGGCGACGTCGATCATGCCACCGCCCTGTTTGCCCCGGTCGAACAGAAGCTCTCCTCCGGCGATCTGGCCGCCTCCGAACTCGACAAGCCGCATGAGGGAGAGAGAGGAGACGGATTTGCCGGACCCTGATTCGCCAACGATGCAGACGGTTTCGCCCGGATAGACATCGAAACTGACGTCCTCGACCCCGAGAACGGGGCCGTCCTTGGTCTGGAATTCCACACGGAGTCGTTTGAGCGAGGCGAGCGGTTGATCGAGCATGTAGGTCTTTTCCCGTTGGACTGCGAAACGCTAATCGCGGTGCGAAGCCAGTGTCAAACGAATGGCGCAGGATTGCACTCTGACGCGAGGTCAACGCACAAGGATCGGTCGAATCTTCGAAACGCACCACTCGGACGCTTGCCTTTGGACGGTCTTTCGGTCGAAACTCTGCTGGTCCGCGCTTCGGCCCGGATGGGGATAATCAACAAAGCTGGATCGTGGTGACCTTCACCCAACCTGCAATACGAGAACCCGTCTTCCCGTCTGTTCAGGCGGGTGCTGAAACGCGTTCCAAATCCAACAAGGAGAATACCATGAAGCTCAAGACAGCACTTTGGGGTGCGGTCGCGCTGACGGCCATGGCGCCGATGGCATTTGCCGCGGACCATGAGGGTCCCCGCGGGCGCGACGGCGAAGTGAAGATCATCTACTGGCAGGCGCCCTCGATCATGAACCCGTTTCTGTCGGGCGGCACCAAGGATATCGAAGCCGCATCGCTGGTGATCGAGCCCCTGGCGCGCTACGACGAAACCGGGACGCTGACCGCCTGGCTGGTGGACGAGCTGCCCACTGTCGGCAACGGCGGCGTCAGCGAAGACCTGACGCAGATCACCTGGAAGATCACGCCGGGCCTGACCTGGTCCGATGGCAGCGCCTTCACCAGCGCGGACGTCAAGTTCACCTATGAATATTGCACCCATCCCGAGGGCGGCTGCGCGCAGCTGACCAAGTTCGAGGGTGTCGAAAGCGTCGAGACGCCGGACGATCTGACGGTTATCGTCAACTTCAGCCAGCCGACGCCCAACCCTTATGGCCCGTTCGTCGGCAACGAAAGCCCGATCATCCAGGCGGCCCAGTTCGCCGAGTGCCTTGGCGCCAAGGCGCCCGAGTGCACCGACGCCAACTTCTATCCCGTCGGCACCGGCCCGTTCACCGTCACCGACTTCAAACCGAATGACGTGATCATCCTGACCGCGAACGAGAATTACCGCGAGGAAGGCAAGCCCGCCTTCGCCACCGTCACCTTCAAGGGCGGCGGCGACGCGACGGCTGCGGGCCGCGCCGTGATGGAGACCGGCGAATTCGATTATGCCTGGAACCTTCAGCTGGCCCCCGATGTCATCGCGAAGATGAAGGAAGGCGGCAAGGGCGTTCCGATCGCGGGCTTCGGTCCGCTGATGGAGCGCATCATGCTGAACCACACCAACCCCGACCCGGCCCTTGGCCCGGACGAGCGGTCGGTGATCCGTCCGCATCCGTTCCTGCAGGACCCGGCGGTCTACAAGGCCATGTCGATGGCGATCGACCGTCCGCTGCTGGTCGAGATCGGCTATGGCGAAGCGGGCCGCGTGACCTGCAACTGGGTGCCGGCACCCGAAATCTATGCCTCGACCAGCATGACCTGCGACACGCCGGACATCGAAGGCGCGAAAGCCATGCTTGACGCGGCCGGCATCGTCGACACCGACGGCGACGGCATCCGCGAGAAGGACGGCGTGCCGCTGAAGATCCTCTACCAGACCTCGACCAACGCCGTCCGTCAGGACTTCCAGGCGCTGATCAAGCAGTGGTGGGAAGAGATCGGCATGTCGGTCGAGCTGCGCAACATCGACGCTTCGGTCTTCTTCGGCGGCGATCCGGGCAGCCCGGACACGTTCCAGAAGTTCTATGCCGACGTCGAGATGTACGCCAACACCTTCTCGGGCACGGACCCTCAGGTCTATCTGGGCAATGCGCTTTGTGACAAGGCGCCGTCCCCGGCGACCCAGTGGCAGGGCGAGAACATCAGCCGCTTCTGCATGGAGGAGTATGACGCGCTGCATGCCCAGCTGGCCAAGACCGCCGACATCAACGAGCGCGCCAAGATCGCGCACCAGTTGAACGACATGGTGGTCCAGAACGGCGGCATGATCCCGCTGGTGCACCGTGGCCGTCTGTCGGCCCACGCGACCTCGCTGGGTGGCGTGAAGCTCAACGTCTGGGACAGCGAGATTTGGAACATCGCCGACTGGTACCGCATCGGTAACTAAGTGAAAACGCGCCGCTCCGTTCGCTCGGGGCGGCGCATTCCCCGGGGACAACCGAACGCATGCTGACTTACACGATCAGGCGACTGGTGCTGAGCGTTCCGACGCTTCTGTTCATCAGTCTGGTTATCTTCTTCCTGCTGGAACTCGCACCCGGCGACCCTATGGCGCAAGTGCCGCTGACAGTACCTGACGAAGTAAAACAGAAGATGCGCGAGGCGCTTGGCGTGGGCCAGGCCTGGTACATCGCGTTTCCCAAGTGGCTTTATCAATTCTTCGTCGTCGAACCTCTGCACTTCGCCGACGCGATCTTCGGCACCGCCTGGGGCGAGGGCCAGCAACGCGTGATCTCGTGGCAGACGCGCTCGCCGGTCATGGATATCGTCGTTCAGCGCCTGCCGCAGACCCTTTGGGTGGTGGGCACCGCCTATGTCGTGGCCATCCTGATCGCCCTGCCCATCGGCATCTATTCGGCCTATCGCCAGTACAGCTGGTTCGACAACGCCGGCACCTTCGTGACCATGATCGGCTTCTCGGTGCCGCCGTTCTTCTCGGGCGTCCTCGTGATCGTGATCTTCTCGGTCCAACTTGGGTGGTTCCCCTCGATCTACGACACGACGCACAAAGTGGTCGACTGGGCCAGTTTCAAGGTCCAGCTGCAACAGATGGTGATGCCCGTCATGGTGCTGGCCTTGCAGATCACCTCGCAGCTGAGCCGCTTCATGCGCGCCAGCATGCTGGACAACCTGAACCAGGACTATGTCCGCACGGCCCGCGCCAAGGGGCTGAGCGAGAGGAGCGTCGTGCTGGTGCATGTGCTGCGTAACAGCCTGATCCCGGTCGTGACCGTCATCGCTCTGGGCGTTCCTTCGATCTTCGGCGGCGCGATCATAACCGAGCAGGTCTTCAAGGTGAACGGGATCGGTCAGTTGCTGATCACCGCGATCCAGGCCAACGACCTGCCGATGGTCCAGACCCTGACCTTCATTTTCGCCGTGCTGATCGTGCTGTTCAACCTGATCGCCGACGTCCTCTACGGCATTCTTGACCCGAGGATCCGCTATGACTGACGCCCCCGTCCAAGTCGCGACCGAGCCGGTCCCGAGCGCCCCGCCCCGCAGCCAGTGGGCAGATGTCTGGGACCAGTTCCGCGCCCATCGAGGGGCGTGGTGGGGCATGGCAGTTTTTGCGCTGATATTGGCGCTGATCCTTGTCGGGCCATTCGTCTACTGGAACGACCCCAAGTTCGTGCCGACCGGGCGGGACTTCCTGACGCTGCGCGATACGCGGCCGATCTATGTCGGGCTCTGGGACGCGGAAGCCAAGGTCAACTGGGCCTATCCGCTGGGCACCGACAACATCGGGCGCGACACCCTGGCTCGACTGCTGTCGGGTGGGCGCGTGTCGATCGCGGTGGGGCTGGCTGCGATGGTGCTGTCGGTGGTTCTGGGCACGCTGATCGGCGTGCTGGCGGGCTATTTCCGCACGCTGGACGGACCGCTGATGCGGCTGACCGACCTGTTCCTGGCGCTGCCGCTATTGCCACTGTTGCTGGTCGCGGTGCTTTTGTTCCGCGATCCGCTGTCCAGCGCATTCGGCCCCGAAGGCGGGACGTTCATCCTGATCGTGACACTGGTCGGAATCACTTCATGGATGCAGACCGCGCGCATCGTGCGGGGCGATATCCTGGCGCTGAAGGAACGGGAGTTCGTGCTGGCTGCGCGATCGATCGGGACGAAACCGTCGAAGATGATCACCCGGCACCTTTTGCCGAACGTAATGTCGCCCATCATGGTCTCGGCCACACTGGGGATCGCAACGGCGATCATCACGGAATCGGCGCTGTCGTTCCTTGGCTTCGGATTTCCGCCGGACTTCCCGACCTGGGGCAAGCTGTTGTTCGACGCGGTCGACCGGATGGAACTGTATCCCGAGCGCGTGGTCTGGCCGGGGCTGATGATCTCGCTGACGGTGTTGTCGGTGAACTACATCGGCGACGGCCTGCGCGACGCGCTGGACCCGAGGATCCGGGGGCGGTGACGCTGCGGTTCACGCCGCTGACACCCGACCTCTGGCCCGTCTTCGAGCCGTTCTTCGCCGCGCAGAGCGAGACCAACAACTGCTGGTGCATGTGGTGGCGCGTGCCATCGCAGGAGATCGTGGCCCGGAACCGCGACGCGCTACGCGCCGCATTCCGGCAGAGGGTCGAGGACGGCCCGGCGCCGGGCCTGATGGCGCTGGACGGTGAGACCCCGGTGGGCTGGGTGCAAGTGACGCCGCGCGCGGACGTGCCACGATTCAACCGTGGCCGCATGTCGAAACCGAAGGGCCCCGTCGATCCCGAGCGCGTCTGGGCGCTGTCGTGCTTTTTCGTCTCCCGGTCCGCGCGGCGCAGCGGGCTGATGACCCGGCTTGCAACGGCGGCCTGTTCCCATGCCGCAGGTCAGGGCGCGGAGGCCGTCGACGCGGCGGCACTGAAGCCAAGGCCGGACCTGCAGAGATGCGACGGTTTCGTCGGGCTGGTGCCGGCGCTGGAACGCGCCGGGTTCCGGGCTGTCGAGGAGCGCAGTGCCGTGCGCGTTCTGATGCGGTGGACGCCCGACGCCTAGTGCAGGCTTTTCCGTATCTTCCTGACCATGAACCAGACACCGAGGATGACGATCGGCGTCAGCACGGCGGTGGCCACACCCTTGCTGACGCCCAGAGGGTCGGTCAGCGGATAGGCAAGGTAGGTGGCGAGATTGACGGCATAGTAACTGATGGCGACAACGGAAAGACCTTCGACGGTGCGCTGGAGGCGCAGTTGAAGATCGGCGCGCTTGTCCATGGATTCCAGCAGCGCCTGGTTCTGTGCCGATCTGTCCACGTCGACCCGCGTTCGCAAAAGGTCGGCTGCCCGGCCACCACGCTCGGCCATGGATCGCAGTTGGCCCTCGGTGGCCTTCACGGTCCGCATCGCCGGATCGAAACGCCGCGTCATGAATTCCGCGAAGGTCTGCCGTCCGAAGAAACGTTCCTCTCGCAGAACGCTGATCCTCTGGTTGACGAGCGTCTCGTAGGCGCCGGTCGCGCCGAAGCGGAACGAGGACTTGGCCAGGATGTCCTCGAGACGCGAGGACACGTCGAGCAGCGAGGCCAGTGTCTCTTCGGGACGGGAACTGTCGCCCGACATGTTGGAGATCAGCTCGGTCAGCTCGCGGTCGATCGCGCCGATCTGGGGACCCAGTTCGCGAGCGCGGCTGAAGCCCAGCATCGACATGGTCTTGTAGGTCTCGATCTCGCAGAGACGCTGGACAACCCGGCCAACGCGCTGGGGACCAACCTTCGGCCGGACGAACAGGGCGAACCGCATGTGGCCGCCTTCGTCGATGCGGAAGTCCCCCGCCATGATGCCGCTGTCGTCCAGCACTTTGCTGACCGCGAGACTGTCGGAGACGAACCACCGATCCACCTTTTCCGAAACCGCCTCCTCGGACTCGAATTTCTCGACCCGGATCAGGGCCGAGGTGATCCGCACGCCGGGCGCATCGGACAACCAGTCCTCGGGGAACATGTTGAAAGTACTTGCATCGAACGGAGTCTCGGCGACGCCATCGCCGAAGATGGTGTAGGTGACGAACTCGGTGTGGCATTCCCACTTGAGCTGGTGCTTGCCGATCTGGCCGAAATAATGGGTCGCGCCCGGCTGCGGGTGCTGGGCTCCGTAGCGGTCGAGAAGTGTGATCAGGTGCGCACGGTCAAGCTCGCGATCCCGATTGCCCGCGTTCGTCGGCTGCTTGATCGCAAGGAAGGCCGCACGGCAAGGCGGGTTCAGCGTGGGAAACGGCCGCGCGTGCAATTCATTTGCCAGCGCATAGCGCAATGGATGGTCTTCGATGGGAGCCATGGCCGCACGCCTTTCAGTCGACTTCGCGGAACCTAGCGGCTTCGAACTCGCGTTCAAACAAAAAAATTGTCGCAGAATCCGATATTTAGCCGTGGACGATGGTATACTGAGGCCATCGGCGGGACCGAAGAGCCGATAAAACGCAGTTTGACTAGAATGCGGTGTAAAAAGACGGGCCCGAGATGCGTGTCTTGGGAAACCGTCAACCCGCCGGGTTTAACCAACTCATGGTAACTTGGAAACTCGGGGTATGCTTGGCAGTCGAACCATCAGAATTCTCGCGGGGTCTTCGTCTGCATGGCCGTGTTCTCGCTTCTCTGGCCACGGGCCACCGGCTATGTTTCGACCTTTGCCGTTGTAAACGCGCCGGTTCTGACCGTTCGGGCGCCGGTCAACGGCGTCATCGTATCTCCGTCCCCCGGACTTGCCGCTCCGGTGTCTCGCGACGAAGTGCTGTTCGATCTGCTGGCCACCCAGACCAGCCGCACGGAACTTTCCCGCCTGCGGGCGGAGGCGGGCGCGCTGGAGGCCGAAGCGAAGGCCTTGCTGCAGGAAGAACATGCGGCTGAGAAGGTTGTGGCCGGACTGATGGCGCGTATTGCGCTGGAGACGGAGAGCGAGATCGTCTTTCTGACGCGCAAGCTGGAGCAGGCCCGCGCGGACAGGCGATTGCACGAAATCGCGTGGGACCGCGCGAATGCCGAGTATCTGCGTCTGCAGGATCTGTCGGACCGGGGCCGGGTTCCGAAGGCCGAGTTCGAGGAAGCGGGCTTCCGGCGCGCGGAGGCCGAGGCCGAACTTGCATCCGATGACGCTCGGATCGCTGCCCTGAAGGTCGAGATCGAGTCCATCGAGGCTGGGCTGCCCTCGCCCGCAGGGACCGGCCGGCGCGACTTTGCCCATGACCGTCTCGACGACATGGAAATGGCGCTCGCGGATATCCGGACGCGCCGCATTGCCACCGAAGCGCGGCGCGACGGCGCTGCGGCAGGGCTGCGTTCGATCCAGGTGGAACTTGAAGGGCTGGGCCGGTTCCGGCCTGCAGCCTCGACGGACGGCGTGATCTGGACCGCATCGCGCCAGGCGGGCGCCAGCGTCACGCTGGGATCGGACCTGTTCCAGATTCTCGACTGCGAGCGGCGCTTCATGGAGGTGATCTTCGATGAGCGCACGTTCGAGAACCTGCCGCCCGGCACCCGCGCCTCGGTTCGCCTGCGCGGGGCCGAGCACGCGTTCGAAGCCACCGTCGTCTCGCGTCATGCCGCCGGCCGCGGCGCGGCGCAATCCGCCGTCGATGCCGCCGTGCTTGAACCCTATGAGACCGGAGGCGTGAAGGTGTTTCTTCGCATGGACCCTGCGGACATCAGCGATCCTGCGGTCGCCACAGCCTTCTGCGATGTCGGACGCACTGCCGAAGTCAGGGTACGGCACCAGCGAGTTGGGCCGGTTTTCGACCGCCTGACCGGCTTTTTGCCAAGGGGTCGGGCCCTTGTGGCAAGGCTGTCGGAGTGATCGGGCGTGGAGGCGGCCACTCCCCTTCTGCTGGTGCTGGTCGCGATGCTGATCGTGCCGTCCTGGACGGCCGACGCACCTTTCCGAACCGTGCTTGTCACCACCGGGTTCGGCGCGCTTTTGGCGCATTACCTCTGGTGGCGGCTGACCGAGACCGTCCTTCCGGCAAGCGGATTGAGCTTTGGAACGTTCTTCGTCTGGTCAGTGTTCCTTGGTGAAATATGGCTTTGGTACGAGACGCTTCAATTGTCGCTGATCCTGTTGCGACGTTCCGATCGCGGCGCTGAGGCAAACGCTCATGAGGCGCGGTTGCGTGCGACGGCCCCGCGCGATCTGCCTGCCGTCGACGTAATGATCGCCACGTACAACGAACCGCTGGACGTTCTGGAGAAAACGATCGCTGGAGCGCTGGCGCTTGACTGGCCGAAGGATCGCCTGCGTATCCATGTTCTGGATGACGGCCGGCGCCCGTGGCTGGCGGCCTATTGCCGGGAGCGCGGCATTGGCCACATGACCCGCGCCGACAACAGCCATGCCAAGGCAGGCAACTTGAACGCGGCCTTCCGGCGGACACATGCGCCGTTCATCCTGGTCCTGGACGCCGACTTCGTTCCCCAGCGCAAGATGCTGATGCGCGCCATCGGGTTCTTCGACGACCCGAGGATCGGCATCGTCCAGATGCCGCATTACTTTTTCAACGACACTCCGCTGCAGACCAACATGGACATGCGCGCCACCCTGCCGGACGAACAGAGGTTCTTCTTCGACTCGATCCAGCCCGGACGCGACGGGTGGAACTGCGCCTTCTGCTGCGGATCGAACGGGATCATTCGCCGCGAGGCTCTGGAGGCGATCGGTGGCGCTATGCCGACGGAATCCATCACCGAAGACATGCTCCTGACGCTGGCCATGCTGCGGAAGGGCTATATCACCCGGTACCTCAGCGAACGCCTGGCTGTGGGTCTGGCACCCGAGACGCTGGACGCCTATTTCGTCCAGCGCGGCCGCTGGGCGCAGGGCGGTATCCAACTGCTTTACACGAAACGTGGCCCCTTTGGGCCGGGCCTGACACCGATACAGCGCCTGCTCTTCAATCCCAGCCACTGGCTGTCGCAGTCGTTGTGCCAGCCCCTGGTCATGGCCACCCCCGCCATTTTCCTGCTGACCGGCGCCCCGCCCCTGGTGCAGGCCTCGTTCGAGGACGTGCTGCGCTATCAGTTGACCGCCATTGCCGCCGCCTTTGGCTATATCCGGTTCCTTGCCCCTCGCGACTTCGCGCCGATCGCATCGACCGTGGAGGGCATTTTGCAGTCGTTCCGCCTGATGCCGCTGGTTCTGATCACCCTGGTCAAGCCCCATGGTCACGGCTTCAAGGTGACGCCGAAGGGCAGCGATGCCGGGCTGTCGCGTGAGGATCGCTTCACGATTCTCGTCGCCCTTGGCCTGATCCTTGCCACCGGCACGGGCTTGTTCCTGAATGCCAATTTCGCCCACCGGATCGTTGGCGCGGGCGAGTTGCTTCCCGTGGTCGCCTTCTGGTCGATCTTCAACATGCTCATCCTGCTGATCGTAATGACCATGGCCGTCCCCCGTCCCACCTTCCGCGCGGAAGAGCGGTTTGCGCTCGACGAGCCCTGCCGCATCGTGACGGAGACCGGGGCGCTGGCGGGCGGGGTTCTGAACATGTCGCTCAGCGGGATGCTGGTGACGCCGGACGGGAACCCCGAGAGCCTTGCGACCGACAGTTGGGTCGGCATCGAACTAGGGGGGGTCGGCATCGTTCCCGCCCGCATCCGCCGCCGGACGACAATCGACGGGCAAAGCGCCATCGGCGTCGAAACCCACCTGCCCTCCGGGCCGCGGCGGGACGCCCTGATCCAGAAACTTTTCACCAACCTGCCCGGGGCGCAACCGGCGCCGGCCGCGGCCATCTCGGGCCTGATGATGTTGAAACGGGTCTTCGAAGCGCAACCCAGACAAACCGGCCCCGCGGCGGCGCCGGACCGGAAAGACATCCTGCCGCCTGAATGGCTGCTCGAGAGAACCGGCGACCTGCGCTATGCCGACGATCCGCGCCTGACGGCGTGATATTCCCTCGCAAGCGGTCTTTCTGCGCTGACGCCACGCGCCTATAACCGACGGCGAACAGCAGACGGGGCGTCATGCCAATGCGCGCGACGACAGAAAAGGATTTCGATATCGTCGTCGTCGCTCAGGCAGGACGGCTGACTTACGAGGCCGTGCTGTTCGCGGCGTCGCTCCGGCGCTCGGCGCCCGGGTTCAAGGGACGTTTGCTGATCGCCGAACCTCAGCCGGGCCCGCTCTGGCCGTTTGACCCGAGGATCGCGGATGCCGACGCCCGGGACCTGCTCACGGATCGGCTGGGCGCCGAAATCGTACCTTTCGACAACGTGCATTTCGGCGCCGCCTACCCGCAGGGCAACAAGATCGAGGCGCTTGCCATGCTGCCGGCCGATCGCCCTTTCGTGTTCTTCGACACCGACACCCTGATCCTCGGACCGATCGATAATGTCGCCTTCGACTTCGCGCGCCCTTCGGCCTCGATGGCCCGCGAAGCCACGTGGCCCGAACCGCCGCTGTACGGACCCGGATACTCCGGAATCTGGAAATCCATCTACGACCGCTTCGACGTACCATTCGAGCCGACACTGGACCTGACGCAACCGGACGAACACTGGGAACGCTACCTGTATTTCAATGCGGGCTGGTTCTTCTATCGATGCCCCCGCGTCTTCGCAGACCGCATGATCCGGATCATGACCGGGCTGCGGGACGGCACGATGCCCGAACTGGCCAGCCAGTCGCTGGACCCGTGGCTGGATCAGGCCGCGCTTCCCGTGGCGATCGCAAGCCTTGGCGGAGGCCGGCCCGGACCGGAATTGGCCGGGCTCGACAGCACCGTCTCGCGCCATTGGCGCGCGATGCCGCTTTTCTACGTGCGCGCCTCGGACGCGGAACTGGACTACCTGAGCGACGTCACGCGGCCGAACTGGATCAAGAAGGTCCTGAAAGCCCATGAGCCGTTCCTGCGCATGATCTATCAGAACCGCGGCGCGAAGGTCCGGGCGATGTTCGACCGCGCGCAGCTGCCCGCCAGCGAGAAGGTCATTCGGAACCGGATCCGGCGCGCTGGTCTGTGGATGCGGTGAGGCAGGCGCCGGTTACCGTTGCAGAGCAGTCGATCGCCGACTAGTCTCGCGCGCGCACCTTCAGGGAGACCCAAACAAAATGTCTGATCGTCAACAAGGCTTTGACACGCTTCAAATTCATGCCGGCGCCGCCCCGGACCCGGCAACCGGCGCACGCCAGGTACCGATTTATCAATCCACCGCATTCGTGTTCAAGGATGCAGCCCATGCCGCGCGTCTTTTCAATCTTCAGGAAGTCGGCTTCATCTATTCCCGCCTGACCAACCCGACGGTCGCGGCGCTGGCAGAGCGGATCACCCATCTCGAAGGCGGCGTCGGCGGTATCTGCTGTTCGTCGGGACATGCCGCGCAGATCATGGCTCTGTTCCCACTGATGATGCCGGGCTGCAACGTGGTTGCCTCGACCCGGCTGTATGGCGGCACCTACACCCAGCTGACCCAGACGATCAAACGTTTCGGCTGGTCGGCCAAGCTGGTCGATTTCGACGACCTGGATGCAGTGAAGGCCGCGGTCGACGAGAACACCCGCGCGATCTTCTGCGAGTCGATCGCTAACCCGGGCGGCTATATCACCGACCTGGACGCTATAGGAAAGCTGGCCGACGAGGTGGGGCTGCCGCTGATCGTCGATAACACCAGCGCGTCGCCCTATCTCTGCAATCCGATCAAGCATGGCGCCACTCTGGTCGTGCACTCGACCACCAAGTACCTGACCGGCAACGGAACGGTCACGGGGGGCGCGATCGTCGATTCCGGCAAGTTCGACTGGGGTGCATCCGGCAAGTTCCCGTCGCTGGCCGCGCCCGAGCCGGCATATCACGGGCTGAACTTCTACGAGGCGCTGGGGCCGATGGCCTTTACCTTCCACTCGATCGCGGTGGGTCTGCGCGACCTGGGCATGACGATGAACCCGCAGGGCGCGCATTACACGCTGATGGGGATCGAGACGCTCTCGCTCAGGATGCGCAAGCACGTGGACAACGCGATGAAGGTCGCCAACTGGCTGGAGAACGATCCCCGGATCGAGAGCGTGACCTACGCGGGTCTTGCCTCATCGCCCTATGCGGATCGCGTGCCGCGCATCTGCCCGAACGGGGCCGGTGCGCTGTTCACCTTCGCGGTCAAGGGCGGTTTCGACAATTGCGTCAAGCTGATCGACTCGGTCGAATTGTTCAGCCATGTCGCCAACCTCGGAGACACGCGCTCTCTGATCATCCACTCGGCCTCGACAACCCACCGGCAGCTCAGCGACGAACAGCGCGCGGCGGCGGGTGCGGCCGACAACGTGGTGCGCGTGTCCATCGGGATCGAAGATGCGGACGATATCATCGCTGACCTGGATCAGGCGCTGACGAAGGCGCTGGCATAAGCACGAACCGGGGTGGGGGGCTTTGCCCCCCGCCTCCCTCCGGTCGGCTCCCCCCAACATATTTGAGCCAAGAAGAAGAACGGCGGCCTGCCCATAAAAGGCACCGCCGCCGTCTGAAGGATCCTGTCCTTCTCCTTGGGCGGTCATCGGCGTGCCCGCCTGTACCGCCCGCCCGTTTTGAAACAACTGTCTTTCTTCTTGGTAAAAATATGCCGGGGGTCCGGGGGCAGCGCCCCCGGCCGGTCGGCGCCCGGAAGGGCGGCGAAACCGGATCAGGCGCGCGCTTCGTTCATGATCCGCCGCATCTCGGCGATCGCCGGCTTCAGTCCCCGGAAGATTGCCTCGCCGATAAGGAAATGGCCGATATTCAGTTCCCGCACCTCGGGAAACGCGGCAACCGGGGCAACGGTGTCGTAGGTCAGGCCATGGCCGGCATGCACCTCGAGACCCAGTGAGTGGGCAAAGGCAGACATCTCGCGCAGCCTCTCGAGTTCGGCGTCGCGTTCGGCGAAACGGCCTTCCGCATGGGCGTCGCAATAGGCGCCGGTATGCAGTTCGATCACCTGCGCCCCGATGCGGTTGGCGGCCTCGATCTGGCGGCGGTCGGCGGCGATGAAAATCGAGACGCGGCAGCCGGCATCTCGCAGGGGCGCTATGAAATGGGCAAGGCGGTTCTCGTCCTGTGCGACCTCCAGACCGCCTTCCGTCGTCCGCTCTTCCCGCTTCTCGGGCACGATGCAAACGGCGTGAGGCCTGTGACGGAGCGCGATCGCCTGCATTTCTTCGGTCGCGGCCATCTCAAAGTTGAGCGGAACCGACAGCAATTCCATCAGCCCCTCGATGTCGCGGTCAGAGATGTGACGTCGGTCTTCGCGCAAATGCGCGGTGATACCATCGGCCCCGGCCTCTTCCGCCACGCGGGCGGCACGGAGGGGATCCGGATAATCGCCACCGCGTGCATTGCGCACGGTGGCGACATGGTCGATGTTGACGCCAAGTCTGAGGTGTTCCGCCATTGTCTTGCCCTGGTTCGCTGATCTGGCGGCACCGTAGGGAGAGTGTCGGCGCGAGTCCATGGGGGTATGAATGACGGGTTGCACAGGAGACGGGCCGGAGAGGATTTGCCTGGCGCTGAAGGCACCAAACGCGGGCGGACGGGCTTGACCCGGCTGCTTGCCATCGCCGTTCTGACGATGGTGGCCTTTGCCTCCAACTCGATCCTGAACCGCGCGGCGCTGACGGACGGTGTGACCGGTCCTGCCGCTTTCGCCGCCGTCCGGACCCTGTCAGGCGCGCTGTGCCTTGTCGCGCTCTGCGCCCTGCGGCATGGCCTGCCCCGCCTCTTCCGACCAGGACGCTGGGTCGGGACGGGCGCGCTTCTGGTGTACATGCTGGGCTTTTCCTTCGCCTATGTCGCCCTCGACGCCGGTGTCGGCGCGCTGATCCTCTTCGGTGGCGTGCAGGTGACGATGTTCGCCGGGGCGCTGATGGGCGGCGAGCGGCCTCACCCGGCGCGCTGGATTGGTGCGGCCGTGGCCTTTGGCGGCCTGATCTGGCTGCTCTGGCCTGCGGGGACCACTGCACCCGATATGGGCGCTGCGCTGATGATGGCTCTCGCCGCAGCCGGATGGGGTGTCTATTCGCTGGCCGGCCGCGGAGCCGGCGACCCCTTGAGTGAAACAGCCGCGAATTTTCTGCTGGCCGCGCCCTTCGTGCTTCTGGCCTGGTTGATCCTGCCGGATGACATCGGGACGAGGGGCGCGGTCCTGGCCGTGATTTCGGGCGCGATCACTTCGGGGCTGGGCTATGCGATGTGGTATTCTCTGCTCCCCAGGATCGACGCCTCGGTCGCCGCGCTGGTTCAGCTGACCGTGCCTGTGATCGCGCTGGCCGGTGGCGCGCTCTTGTTGGCGGAATTGCCGACCGTCCGGCTTGTGGTGGCCAGCGCGGTTGTGCTGGGAGGCGTGGCCTTCGGGGTGCTTGGGTCTCAGCGCAGGATCGGCTCGAGCGGATCATAGGCCGCGGTGCCCGTATGATCCCAGACGACGGCGGCAAGGCTGTCCGGCTTGATCCGGAGGGTGGCCATCTCGTCCCGCGTGACCCAGCGGCGCTCGGTGACGACGCCTTCGGGATCGGTCCAGTCGCCGAAGGGGTTCCCGGCAAGGATGGTGCAGCGAAAATAGATATCGACCTGGTGGAAAGCGCCGTCGGGATCGTGGAATTCGTTGACCAGAACGGCCGGCCCCACCTCGACGGTCAGTCCCGTTTCCTCGTGGATTTCGCGGGCCAGGTTGTCCGGAAGTGACTGGTGCGGCTCGACGCCGCCTCCCGGCGCGCACATCAGATCGCTTTTCCCGCCGGGCCAGGCATTGACCAGAAGCAGCCGGTTGTCGTGCATCACGATGCCTCGCACCGCCAACCGGGGGCGCGCGCGCATCGTCGTCATCCGCGGTCGGTGGCGGGCGCCAGTACCCGCGTGACATGGCCCATCTTGCGGCCCGGTCGCGCCTCGGCCTTGCCGTAGAGATGCAGGAGCGCGCCGGTTTCAGCCGCGATCGCAGGCACCTCGTCCAGGTCGTCGCCAATCAGGTTGGTCATCTCGACATCGGAATGACGCACCGGATCGACAAGCGGCCAGCCCGCCACGGCGCGGATGTGCTGTTCGAACTGGCTGATGACCGCGCCCGCCTCGGTCCAGTGGCCGGAATTGTGGACGCGCGGCGCGATCTCGTTGACCAGGAGGCCGTCGGGCGTGTGGAACAGTTCGACACCCAGAACACCGACGTAGTCAAGGGCGGCAAGGATCGTGCCGGCAGCGCCGAAGGCGCTTTCGCGGGTATCTTCGTCTATCTCGGCGGGTACGCGCGTGGTGTGCAGGATACCGTCCTTGTGGACGTTCTCGCCCGGCTCGAAACAGGCGATGGTGCCATCCAGACCGCGCGCGGCGATGACGCTGATCTCGCGGTCGAAATCGACGAAGCCTTCGAGGATGGCGTCGGCCCCTTTCATGGCGGCCAGCGCAGCGGTGGCGTCGTGCGGGCCGTCGATCCGGGCCTGCCCTTTGCCGTCATAGCCAAGACGGCGCGTCTTCAGAATGCAGGGCGTTCCGACGCGGGCCATCCCTTGCGACAGTTCGGCGGAAGCGGAGCCTCCCGGCGAGACCGGCGCGAAGGGCGCGGTGCCAAGGCCGATCTCGTTCAGGAAGGTCTTTTCCGTCAACCGGTCCTGGCTGACCGCCAATGCCTGACGGTTGGGGCGGATCGGGACCTCGGCCTCGATCAGGTCCAGCGCGGCTGCGGGCACATTCTCGAATTCATAGGTCACCACGTCCACCGATTGCGCGAAGGCGCGCAGTGCTTCAACGTCCTCGTAGGACGCAGTCGTGGTGGTCTGCGCCACTTCTCCGGCGGGCGGGTTGGCGCCAGGCTCGTAGATATGCACGTGAAACCCGAGACGCGCCGCGGCCATGGCCAGCATCCGGCCCAGCTGACCGCCGCCAAGGATGCCGATGGTTTGGCCGGGAACGAGGGTGTCACTCATCGGAGGGTTCCTCGGGGATGGAGGCCGAGAGGGCCGCGCGCCAGTCATCGACGCGTTTTGCAAGCTCGGTGTCGTGAATTGCGAGTATCTGCGCCGCCATCAGGCCCGCGTTCATCGCACCGGCCGAACCGATCGCCATGGTCGCCACGGGGAAACCGCGCGGCATCTGAAGGATGGAGTAGAGGCTGTCGACACCTTTCAACGCACGCGTTTCGACCGGCACGCCGATCACGGGAACACGGGTTTTCGAGGCCATCATGCCTGGAAGATGGGCCGCGCCCCCTGCCCCGGCGATGATCACCTTCAGGCCCCGCTCGACCGCGGTCTTGCCGTAGGTCCAAAGCCGGTCGGGCGTGCGGTGGGCCGAGACGATCTTGACCTCGTGCGTGACGCCGAGTTCGCCCAGGATCTCGGCTGCGGGTTTCAGAGTGGGCCAGTCCGACTGGCTGCCCATGATGATGCCTACATCTACCGACATATACCTTCCTTTCAGGACGGCGCGACACTAGCCGCACCCCGCCCGGGCCGCAATCGCTCAGGCGATGATGTCGGGAAAGAGTCTGTCCTCAAGGGCCTGAATCTGGTCCTTCAGGTGCAGTTTCTTCTTCTTGAGGCGCCGGACCGTCAACTGATCCGCGGTTCCGCGCTCTTCAAGTGCCCGGATGGCATCGTCAAGGTCGCGATGTTCGCGCTTCAGGGTCGCGATTTCGACGCGAAGAACTTCCTCCGTCATCATTTTGCGCGGCGGCGTGTGGCTCATCCTGGCATCCGGTTATCAAGGGATGGTTTTAAAATAGCGATAACATCCCTCTTTATAAAGGCCTTTCACACTTGCGAAGCCTTATGAGCACCCCCATATTTCGCTCAAGCGGGTTGCCATACGGGACCCGGACATTCGTCGCTTGGATCGAGGACGAGACATGAGCAAACTGACCCTGGGGACACATCCCTTCCTTCTTGGCTTCGATCAGCTGGAACGGCTGGTGGAGCGGACCGCGAAAGCCGAGAACGGCTATCCGCCCTACAACATCGAACAGCTTGGTGACAATGCGTTCCGGATCACTCTGGCCGTGGCCGGGTTCGCGGACGAAGACCTGTCGATCACCGTCGAGGACCGCCAGCTTGTCGTGCGCGGCAAGCAGGCCGACGACGCCGACGACCGCGTTTTCCTGCATCGCGGCATCGCGGCGCGTCAGTTCCAGCGGACTTTCCTTCTGGCCGAAGGCGTCGAAGTTGCAGGAGCCGCGCTGACGAATGGTCTGTTGCATGTCGAACTGAAACGAGCGGTGCCCGAAACCGTCGTCAGGACGATCCGTATCGAGAAAGCCAAGTGAGGGGTTAACGATGAATACACCGTTTGATTTGCATGACGCCGATCAGGATCGGATCGTCTATATCCGCCCCGTGGATGTGGCGGAACTGCCTGAAGATGTGCGTACCCAGGCCGAAGGACGGGACCACGTCTATGCGGTCCACAGTGCCGCGGGCGAACGCCTGGCCCTGGTCGCGGACCGGAAACTGGCGTTCATCCTGGCGCGGCAGAACGACTTTGCCCCGGTGAACGTGCATTGACGATGACTGGCGGGGACTACCCCGCCAGCCAAGTTGACTCTCTCTGGTGACTTCGCGACGCTTCCCGAAAAGCCCGGAGTTGCAACCATGTCCATCCGCCGATTCCCCGAAGGCCGAACTGGCCGCTCTGCCGCCGTGTCACGTGCCGGTCTGGTCTATGCCGTCGCTGTCGATCCGGTCGAGGCCGAGGGGCTTGCCGCACAGACACGGAACGCGCTTGCGGAACTGGACCGCGTGCTTGCCCTGGCCGGTGCGGACAAGTCCGGGCTTCTCCAGGCAACGGTCTACATCACCGACATGGCGGCCAAGCAGGAGATGGACGACGTCTGGTGCGACTGGATCGGACCGGAAGAGAACTGGCCGCAGCGCGCCTGCGTCTGCGTGACGCTCGCCGGCGGGCACCTGGTGGAGATCGTCGTGACGGCTGCGAAGGCCGGGTGACGCCTGAGGTCGGAATAGACCGTTTCTGACGTACAGGTCTCGGCAGAGGGATTATGTCCGATGGGCGGACCAACCGGACTTTCGGCCATTCGTGCGCCTGAACAACATGATCTGGACGAGATCGACGGAATCCACATCGTGCTGCAAAAGGAGCAGCACAAGCGACAGCGTCTTGAAGCGTGTGCCCGTACACAGAGATCGATACATTCCAAGCAGCAATTCGCTGCCGTCGTGAAGGAGTGTGTGGCGATCAACCTTATCCCATCGCCGCACGAATTCTGGCGGCAAGCTCCGGATGACCCTTGGGAACCTTACTCAAAAGAAATTCAAGCATGGACGCCTTCGAAGGCCCGGCAACGCGCTGCATTTTGAACTCGCTGGAAAGTTCGAAGATCCCCGGCCGATCAGAAGGATCTAACGCAAACGACCCCATATTGTATACGCCGGGCCGGGGCACCGCCGTCTGACCATCTGCTTCCCCCACAACACTGAAGTAGTAGGTAAGGATTTCATCGTAACACATGAGCACGACAATCGGACAGGGAAGGACTTGGAAGCCTTCAAACTCATAATGCGCTTGGGCGGGAATACCGAAGTTCCAGAGAATGTAACCGTCACCAAACTTGGCTTGGTAAAGATTGAAGCTCTCTCCGGATGAAGGTTCAAACTTTCGGATGGAAGCAGAAATCAGGCGGTCTGCTTCGTTTTCACCCACGTGAATCCAGGCGAAGACTAATGCACGATCCGAGTAATCGTCTGGTTCTTCTACTGTTACACAGGATGCAAGCAAGACAACCGTCAGTACCAGTTGGATCAATCGCCGCACGTCCGCCCCCCAATTGTAATTGGTTGTGAGTGAAGACTCTCACGATCAGGTTCCGTCGGGATTGATTCATGTCAACTCGTAGCCCTGGTTGACCAAGGTCAATCGGCGGTTGAGGCAGGTCTAGTTTGGACTCCTTCCGGCCCTTCTACCCACCGCGGGATATGCCGAAACTCACACGCTTCCGACCTCGGCGGTAACGATTTTTTCGACGCTCTCCTTACCGCTGAACAGGTCCTGAAACGCAGAAAGGGCGCCTTGCAGCGCCCTGTCGCTTTTGTCGGACGGTGTGGCTCTCGGTACTTCATTCGGAAACACTTGCCACCCCCGTAGCGTTCGCCTGGGCGAACGCTACGCGCACTAAATCATGCCGCCCCTGCCGACGCCGGCGTTCTGATCAATCCCGGCAGGCGACCGGGCTCTCTCCTAGGTTCGGGCCTTGCCGCCGCTGGCGGCGACGATCACGCCGATGATGATGAGACCGGTCAGCACCAGCCGGACGCCGGCCCCGGCGCCAAAAGTGTTCAGCATCGTGACCAAGAGGAACAGGAACAGCGAAGCGCCCCAAAGCCCCGGCACGTTGGCGAAGCCGCCCGCGACCGAGGTGCCGCCGATCACGACGACGGCGATGGAGCTGAGCAGATACTCCTCGCCCATGTTCAGCGCCGCGCCGCCTGAGAAGGCCGCCAGCAGATAGCCGCAAAGGCCGGCGAGCGTAGCGCACATGATGTAGGTCGCCGCGCGGATGCGCTCGACCTTCACGCCGGCGAGATGGGCGGCGCGCATGTTCTGGCCGATTGCCACGACGCCCCGGCCGTAGATCGTCCGGGTCAGAAGGACATGTCCGAGGATCGCGAGGACGATCACGAAGAGCGCGATGACGGGGACGCCCGCGATCTTGGCGGTGGTAAAGTCGCCCAGCGCCTCGGGCGGTTTTACACGCAGGCCGCGATTCCACCAGATCGCGGCAGACTGGAAGATGAAGCTGGACGAGAGCGTCGCGATGATGGGCGGAATCCGCAAAAGCCGGATCAGCGCGTAATTCATCGCGCCGACAAACGCCCCGATCACGAGCGCGAGGAGAAGACCGACGGGGATCATCGCCGCTGCCCCGTCCATCGTCTTCATCGCGACTGTCCCGGCTAGAGTCATGCAAGCCGGGATTGAAAGGTCGACATTTCCCGGGCCAAGCGTGATGACGAACATCTGGCCCAGCGCCACAATCACGAAGAAAGCGCCGAAGGTCATGGCCGCGGAGAGAACTTCGCCAGAGCCCTTGCCGCCGGTGAAGGCTGCAGTTGCCAGCCAGACGGCCAGCGCGCCGACCCAGGCCCAGAGCCAGGGTTGCCGGATGAGTGTTGCAACAGAGGTCATTTCCGCGCCTCCGCTCTGCTGATGAGAACGCGCAGCGCCAGGACGATGATCAGGATCGCCCCCTGCGCGCCGATCTGCCAGTCCGGGTTGAGCCGGAGGAACGACAGGAACGAGCCCGCAAGCGCAAGAGTGACCGCACCGATCACCGCGCCTATGGGCGAGACGCGGCCGCCGACGAACTCGCCCCCGCCCAGGATCACGCCCGCGATGGACAGGAGCGTGTAGCGGAGCGCGATATTGGCGTCGGCCGAGGTGGTCAGACCCACCAGCGCCATGCCGGACAGAACGCCGAAGAACCCCGCCAGCGCGAACATGCTCATCTTGATCTTGAGAAGCGACCAGCCCGCGCGCTCGAGCGAACGCGGGTTTCCGCCCGCGCCGCGCATCACCGTGCCCCAGGCCGAGCGCATCAGCCCGACATGCACGACCAGTGCGATCACCACAGAGGCGATGATCGGGAACGGAATATAGGCCGGTTTCAGCGTCATCAGCGTACGGATGTACTCTGGCGCCTTGCCGCCCGGCGTCGGCAGGACAAGGACGGCCAGACCCAGCCAGACGAAGGACATGCCCAGCGTGACGACGATGGAGGGCAGGTTTCGGAGGTGGATGAGCGCGCCCAGCGCGGCATAGCAGAGGATCAGCCCGGCCAGCGCGGCAATGCCGAGGAGCGGCGTGTCATGCAGCCAGGTGGCCGTGATGCAGGCGACAAGGCTGACGAAGCCACCGATGGAGAGATCAAGCTCGTTCACGCAGAGAATGAACATCTGCGCGATGGTCGCCAGTGCGATCGGGATGGCGAGGTTCAGGAGCAGGTTCAGGCCGAAATAGCTCATGGTTCGCGGCTGCAGCCAGAAGATCGCGATCAGCAGGACGGCCAGCGAAAGCGGTGGCAGCAAGCCTCTCATCAGGCGCGGAGAAAGGGGCCCGTTCATGCGTCGGCCCTGAACGAGGCGTGCAGCACTCGTTCCTCCGTCATGTCGCGGCGCGGCAGGTCGGCGACGATCGCGCCTTCACGGAAAACATAGACGTGGTCGCAGTTGCGCAATTCGTCCATTTCGGTCGTGTACCAGAGGAAGGTGCGGCCCTTCGCGGCCTCTTCCCGGATCATGCCGTAGACCTCCTGTTTGGTTCCGATGTCGACACCGCGCATCGGGTCATCCATCACGATGATCCTTGCGGCCGATCCCAACGCACGGGCGAACAGCGCCTTCTGCTGGTTGCCGCCCGAGAGCGACAGGATGGGATTGTCGACGTCGGGCGTTCGTATACCGATCCGTTCGCGCCATTTGTCGGCAAAGCCGCGCGCGGCGTCATGATCAAGGAACATGCCCTTCAGGAACTGGCGGAGCGAACCGATGGAAATGTTCTCGGCGATCGACCAGAGCGGAAAGACCCCATCCGTCTGGCGGTCGCCCGCGACAAGGGCGACTTCCCCGGCAACCGTGGCGCCGGGCACATGATCGAAGATCTGCACAAGCAGTTCCGTCTGTCCCTGACCGCTCAGCCCCGCCAGCCCGACGACCTCGCCCCTATGCGCCGCGAGCGCCAGAGTTTCCGCCACCTTCGGCATCGCCTGCACGACAAGCGGCGCGGTATCCCGGATCGCAGCCACCTCTGCCGAGCGGTCCTTCACGGCCTCGGCAACGCTGCCCATCGCCTTGACCAGTGAATTGCGGTCGAAGGCCGAAGCGCGGTCCAGCGCCACCACGCCGCCATCGCGCATCACCGCGATACGGTCGGCCGTGCTCAGGATTTCTCCGAGGAGGTGGGAAATCAGGACACAGGTGCCCCCTGTCGCAACATAGCGGCGAACATGATCGAGCAGTTTCTTCGCCGCAACGGCGTCCAGCGACGAAGTCGGTTCGTCCAGTATGACGACCTTCGCCTCGTTGGTTGTCACTGCGAAGGCGCGTGCGATCTCCACCATCTGGCGACGGGCGATGGAGAGATCCCCCACGATGTCTTCGGTCGAAATTCCGTGGCCGGGAAAAACCTCGTCCAGCTTTTCGCGGATCAACCGCCGCGCCGCTCCGCGCCAGCCGACGCCGGCGATGGATGGATGCGAGATCCGCGCGTTTTCCGCCACCGTCAGGTTCGGGCAGAGCGAAAGTTCCTGGTAGACACAGCGCACGCCATGGGCGGCCGCGTTCTGCGGGGTCAGCCGCCCTGTGATGTCGGTTCCGGCAACCTCGATCCGGCCCTTGTCCGGCGCAAGGTTGCCCGAAAGCACGTTCATCAGCGTCGATTTGCCCGCGCCGTTATGGCCAACAAGGCCGAGACATTCGCCGGCACGAAGTTCCAGCGTGACCCCGGTGAGGGCACGGACGGCGCCGAAACTCTTTTCGACGCCGTCCAGGAGGACGATCGGTGCCGTCTCGCTCATGGAATGAATCCCGCGCGCGGATTACATCGCGCCCTTGATCACGCCCTGAGCGTCTTCAAGCGAGTACTCGACGTTGGCCACGCCTCCCACTTCGGTGTTCGCGAGGTTCTCCTCGAGATTGTCCTGATCGATGCGCAGGAAGGGCACGGTCAGGTCTTTCGGCACTTCCGCACCGTCGAGGATCTGCTGTGCCACCCAGAAGGCCAGCGTCGAGACACCCGGAGCGATCGAAACCGACATGGTTTCGTAGCCGTTGGCATCCTTCTGCTCTTTCCACCAGGTCAGTTCGTCGTGGCGGTTGCCCATCACGATGACCGGCATGTCACGGCCAGACGCCTTGATGGCCTGCGCCGCGCCATAGCCGTCGCCACCCTGCGTCACGACGCCGACGATGTCATCGGGCAGCGAGGGCAGGATGCCTGCGACGGCCTTTTGCGCCACGTCCTGGGCCCAGTTGCCGTGAACCGATCCGACGATCTCGAACTTGCCGGTTTCGGCCACGCCTTCATGGATGCCGGCGCTGATTTCGTCATCGACGAACACGCCCGCGAGCCCCCGAATTTCAAGCAGCTTGCCGCCATCTGGCAGCTTTTCGGCGAGGTAGAGCACCTCGTCCTTGCCCATCTGCTTGAAGTCGACGGCGATCCGCCAGGCGCAGGGCTCGGTCACGATGCCGTCGAAGCTTACGACCGTCACGCCCGCATCGCAGGCTTCCTTGACCGCACCGTTCAGGCCTTCGGGTGACGCGGCGTTGATGACGATGGCGTCATAGCCTTGAAGAATCAGGTTCTGAATTTGCGCAGCCTGCTCCGTCACCTGGTTTTCGGCGGTGGTAAAGGCGTCCGCTGCAGCCACGACGCCACTGGAAACGGCCTCGCCCGTAACTTTTTCCCAGCTGCGCAGCATGGCCTGCCGCCACGAGTTTCCCGCGTAGTTGTTTGAAAGAGCAATACGTTTGTCCGCGGTGTCGGCCATCGCAGTATGACCAAGCAACAACGCTGTGGCCGTTGTCATATGCAACGCCACCTTAGCTATCGATTTCATGGTTTTCCTCCCAAACCAGCAGCGATCAGCCGATTTTCGCTCCGGCTGAACTGATGGTCAGTCTACTACAGGGTGAAACATTCAAGATTTGATTTCAGTCAACACCATGGAGACATTCTTTCAGGGCCCAGCATTTCCGCTGGCGCCTCACGAAGGACGCCGGTCGTGCGGGACATGGCCGATCCGTCAGTTCGAAAGCTCGGCTTTCGACGCAAGAAAGCGGACGATGGTCTCTCTCGCTTCGGCATCCGGGGCATGGTGGCTTGTCAGAAACAGGTCCAGAGCTTCCTGGCCTTCCTCTGACAGTTTCCTTTGGCTGAGAGTGCTGAGGACCCGGGAGCCATGGCAAAAGCTGCACCGCGCTTCAATCAGGCGCTCCGCCGAGGGCTGATCCACTTGCGCGCCACTCTCCTGGCCGGAGGCGATCCCGGTAAGAGTTATGAGTGCGACCGCAAACATGGCCGCCAAATCTCGTAAAGACATGCCAGCCTCCAAGCTGGGAACCGCATCTTCAGAACAATGTTTGAAAGTTTAGGGCAATGGGAGCGCGGCGCATTGACCCTTGTCAATCGTGTGGCAAGGCCCTCTCCGACGAAAACAAAAAAAGGGCGCCCCGGGGGCGCCCTTTTATATTTTGACTGGCAGTCAGGCTTACATCATGCCGCCCATGCCGCCCATGTCGGGCATGCCGCCACCGGCCGCGCCTTCCTTGGCGGGCTTGTCGGCAACCATGGCTTCGGTCGTGATCAGAAGACCGGCGATCGAGGCTGCATCTTCCAGAGCGGTACGGACAACCTTGGCCGGGTCGATGACACCGAACTTGAACAGGTCGCCATACTCTTCGGTCTGGGCGTTGAAGCCGAACGACAGGTCGTTCGATTCGCGGACCTTGCCAGCAACGACGGCGCCGTCGACGCCTGCGTTCTCGGCGATCTGACGCAGCGGAGCTTCGAGCGCCTTGCGCACGATGGCGATACCCGCATCCTGGTCGCTGTTGGCGCCCTTGAGACCGTCAAGCTTCTTGCCGGCCTGAACCAGAGCCACGCCGCCACCGACGACGATGCCTTCCTGAACGGCCGCACGGGTCGCGTTCAGCGCGTCATCGACGCGGTCCTTGCGCTCTTTCACTTCGACTTCGGTCATGCCGCCGACGCGGATGACGGCAACGCCGCCGGCCAGCTTGGCAACACGCTCCTGCAGCTTCTCGCGGTCGTAGTCCGAGGAGGTTTCCTCGATCTGCTGACGGATCTGCGAAACGCGGGCAGAGATTTCGGCCTTTTCGCCAGCGCCGTCGACGATGGTGGTCTCGTCCTTGGTGATCGAGACTTTCTTGGCGCTGCCAAGCATGTCCACCGTGACGCTTTCCAGCTTCATGCCCAGATCTTCCGAGATCACCTGGCCGCCGGTCAGGATCGCGATATCCTGCAGCATGGCCTTGCGGCGGTCGCCGAAGCCCGGAGCCTTGACGGCAGCGATCTTGAGGCCGCCGCGCAGCTTGTTGACGACGAGCGTGGCCAGGGCCTCGCCCTCGACATCCTCGGCGATGATCAGAAGCGGCTTCTGCGACTGGATGACAGCCTCGAGCAGCGGAACCATCGGCTGGAGCGACGACAGCTTCTTCTCGTGGAGAAGGATCATCGCGTCTTCCAGCTCGGCAACCATCTTGTCGGGGTTGGTGACGAAATAGGGCGACAGGTAACCACGGTCGAACTGCATGCCTTCGACGACTTCGGTTTCGGTCTCGAGACCCTTGTTCTCTTCGACAGTGATGACGCCGTCGTTGCCGACTTTCTGCATGGCGTCGGCGATCTGGCGGCCGATTTCGGCTTCGCCGTTGGCCGAGATGGTGCCGACCTGAGCGACTTCGTCGCTGTCCTGCACGTCACGGGCGGCAGCCTTGATGGCCTCGACGACCTTGGACACGGCGCTGTCGATGCCGCGCTTGAGGTCCATCGGGTTCATGCCGGCAGCAACCGACTTCATGCCTTCCTTGACGATGGCCTGAGCCAGAACCGTCGCGGTCGTCGTGCCGTCGCCGGCCTCGTCGTTGGTGCGGCTGGCCACTTCCTTGACCATCTGCGCACCCATGTTTTCGAACTTGTCTTCCAGTTCGATTTCCTTCGCGACCGACACACCGTCCTTGGTGATGCGCGGCGCGCCGAAGGATTTCTCGATGACCACGTTGCGGCCTTTCGGGCCCAGGGTCACCTTGACCGCGTCTGCGAGGGTGTTCACACCCTTGAGCATGCGGTTGCGAGCGTCTGTGTTGAACTTGACGTCCTTAGCAGCCATGATGATTGCTCCTAGTTGTCGTTGAATTTGATTGGATGATCAGAAGATGACGATCAGGCGATGATGCCCAGGATGTCGCTTTCCTTCATGATCAGCAGTTCCTGGCCGTCCAGCGTGATCTCGGTGCCGGACCACTTGCCGAACAGGATGCGGTCGCCAGCCTTGACGTCCATGGCGATGCGATCACCGTCATCGTCCTTCGCACCTGCGCCGACTGCGACGACTTCGCCTTCCGCGGGCTTTTCTTTTGCGTTGTCGGGGATGATCAGACCACCCTTGGTCTTTTCCTCGGACTCGACGCGGCGGACCAGCACGCGGTCATGCAGCGGAGTAAATGCCATTTCGAACGCTCCTTAGGTTCAAGTTTCTCCCTTTAGCACTCGCCTTGGGTGAGTGCTAACGGGCCGCAGATAAGGAATGCTCTCCAAGCTGTCAACTCCGATCGGAGCAAAAAAATCGCCAGCGGGCGATGGTCCGGCGCGCAGGCCATTAACGGTCGCAACACGGCCTTTCTTCTGACAAATATGACCTTACATAGGGACCCAAGACCCGAAGAGGCAGATTGAGGCAGGTATGTTTAGAGCAATTTTCACCGCCGCGCTTTTGGCTTTGGTGCCTGCGGTCGCCGGCGCCCAGACCTGTGGCACCAGGAACCTGATAGCAGAACTGAACCCACAGGAACGGGCGAGACTCGACGAACTGGTCGCCCCTCACCCCTACAGCGAAGGCTATCTCTTCCGCGCCGACAAGGGCGAGGACAGCGTGATCGTACTAGGAACGGTCCACATCCCCGACCCGCGGCTGGAGCCGATCGTCACCCGCGTCCGGCCATATCTGGAAAAGGTCGACCTGCTGGTCCTTGAGGCCACCTCCGAGGACGAGGCCGGTATTCAGGCGCTGGCGGCCCGGAAGCCCGAGATGTTCTTCATCACCGAAGGCCCGACCCTGATCGACCTGCTGTCGCCGGAAGATTGGAGCGCCGTGTCCGACCGGCTGAAGGCGCTTGGCGTTCCGTCCTTCCTGGCGGCGAAGTTTCAGCCCTGGTATCTGTCCATGACAATCGCGATCCCGCCATGCGCCCTTGCTGCCATGCAAAGTGGCGAGAAGGGTCTGGACCGTCAGCTGGAGATCATAGCGAGAGAGGCAGGCATTCCGCTTGCGACGCTGGACGACACCGAAACGGTGCTGCGCATCTTTGCCGACGAACCCATCGAGAAACAGCTGGACGGGCTGCGCATCACGCTCGAGACGCAGCAATCGGGGGAAGCGCCGACGTCGACCCTGCTTCAGGGCTATTTCGATGGACGGCTTCGCGAAACATGGGAGTTCGCGCGCATCCAGCTGGAACGTTCGGACATCGAGAACACCGGCGAGATGTTCGATGAAATCAACCACACCCTGTTGATCGACCGGAACGAAAACTGGGAAGCCGCCCTGCCCGACCTGATCACCGGCAAGGACGTGATGATCGCTGTCGGCGGCGCGCATCTGTCGGGCGAGTCGGGCGTGCTTCGCGCACTGGAACGGATGGGCTACGCGGTGTCGCCGCTCTAGGGCCGGGTACGCGCCGGGGCAAGGGAGCCTTTCGCGCAAGTTGCGGCGAAGGGCAGCATGGAGCTCGAAGAGAGCCTTTGTCACAGCTGGCAATCCGAACCAAAACGGTAAAAGGTCTCGACCTTCGCACAACGTTCGACAATGCTGATTCAAGCGGAACGCCCGGAGATCGCAAATGATCCAAACACGCAAGACTGTCATCTTTCGGGAGTTGATCGAAACCGATTCATTCGGCACTCCCTGTGAGCCCGTGTCGCGTGTCGCCGTCGGGGCGGTCTTCAGGAATCCACTCGCAGGGCGTTTTGAGCATGATCTTTCCCCGCTCTTCGAGATCGGGGCGGAGCTGGGACGAAGACTTGCGGAGCAGGCCATCGGCCTGCTGAACGGTCCGCCAGTGTCCTATGGTAAAGCCGCAATAGTAGGGGTCTCCGGGGACATGGAGCACGGGGGTGCGGTTGTCCACCCTCGACTGGGCGCGCCGATGAGAGCGGCCGCTGGCGGTGGCGAGGCTGTCATCCCTTCAAACGTAAAGATCGGACCGGTTGGTGCATCGATTGATCTGCCGCTTGGACACAAGGACAATCCCTGGTCCTTCGATCATTTCGACACCATGACCCTTTGTGTGCCCGACGGACCGGCCCCGGACGAAATCGTCATGTTCCTGGCCTATGCAGACCACGGGCGTCCGATCCCAAGATGCGGAAGCGGGCCGGTCAAGAGCTAGTCATGCAAACGGCGGTTCCGTCCGTTTGACGAACATTGCGATGGGCCCTTACGGGTTCACCCGATCAACGCGATCAGGAACCTTGTTGCGACCAATGTGAGAAAGACGCCGAAGGCGAGCTCGAGTTTGCGGCGTGTCAGCCGGTGGGCCAGTGCCACTCCGAAACGGGTTGTCAGAAGTGATGTCGGGATCGTCAGTGCAAATGCGGCCACCGAGACAAATCCCAGGGAGGCAGGAGGCAACCCGGCCTTTCCAAGTCCGGCAAGAATATAACCGATTGTACCCGGAATCGCGATAAGCACACCGACGCCCGCCGAGGTTGAGACCGCCCGGTGTATGGGCACGCCGTGCAGGGTGAGAAACAGGTTCGAGACAGCGCCGCCGCCGATGCCCATGATCGCTGAGACCAGACCGATGCCAGCGCCTCCGATCCGCATGGCCCAACGGCCCGGGAGACTGTCCCGCAGCTGCCAGCCCTTGCCACCGCTGAGGAGCTTGACGGCATTTATGGTTGCGATGCAAACGAAGACCGCCTGGAAGACCGCCGGCGACGCGTGACGCGCAATCACCGCTCCCAGAGCGACCCCTCCAAGTATGGGAACTGCCCAGATTCTCAGGACGTCGAGGTCAAGGGTTCCCTTGGCATGGTGCCCCCGCGCCGACATGATGGAGGTCGGAATGATCACGGCCAGGGACGTCCCGACCGCCACAGGCATCGCGATTTCCGCGGGGTATCCGAGCACCCTGAAAATCTCGAAGAAGACCGGGACGGAAATAGCACCGCCGCCAACGCCGAAAAGGCCCGCGAGAAAGCCGATGGCCGCGCCCGCGAGGACGAGGGCTCCGACAAGGGTCAGAAGAGTCGCGGGATCGGCCAGAAGATCCAACTCATTTGTCCAGAACGAAACGGGTCAGCGTAGCGCCATCGAAGCCGTCGAGGCCCACGGCAAGCGCCGCCGCATAGCTTTTCTGCGCCGCTTCGGACAGTGGCATCCGCCGGCCTTTCCGCGACGCCTGTTCAAGTGCCAGCCCGAGATCTTTGGACAGTCCGGCAAGATCGAATGTCCCGGGCTGGTCGGTTCCGTTCAACGTATCGATCACGACCTGCCCGCGGTTCTTCAGCACCGCCGGACCTGCTGAACTGTCCGAGATCACCGAGATGGCCACGTCCGCGGGAATGCCACTGTCAACGAGCATGGCGAGCGCTTCGCCAAGCGTCTGCCAGTAGATCGCAAGCGGAAGATTGACCGCCAGTTTCATATGCGCGCCGGAACCCGCCGGCCCCAGATGCTCGACGCGTTTGCAGAGCTGTTCCATGATCGGCCTTGCCCGCTCAAAGGCCGCTTCAGTGCCGCCCGCCATTCCAAGTAGCTGACCCTTGAGCGCAGGCCCTACCGTGCCTCCGACGGGGCAGTCGACGAAGTCGGCGCCCGCCTCGGCAAATCGGGCCGCAATCTCTCGGGTGTCGTCGGGAAGAAGTGTCGAGGTATCCACGACCAGCCGTCCGGACACACCGGATGCGATGAGGCCGGTCGCGACCGACCCGACCGCATCCGCGTTTTGCAGAGACAGGAGGATCGCGTCGCAGTCGCCCAGATCGGACAGCGACTGCGCGACCTCGGCACCTGCCTCGGCCGCGGCTTTCGTGCGGTCTTGCGTCCTGTTCCAGACGACAACGGTGTTTCCGGTTTCAATCAGCCGTTTTGCGAATGCGGTCCCCATCCGTCCGGTGCCGATGATTGCGATCCTCGCCATCCCAAGTCCTCCTTGCTGTGCCGGACAGATTATCCGGCAGGTTGTCCGATCGACACCTTCATGGGTTCAAGCCCGTCCACCGAGCACTCCAGAACATCTCCGGTGACCACCGCGCCGACACCGGCCGGTGTCCCGGTCATTATGATGTCGCCGGCCATCAATTCATGCTGTTCCGAAAGTTTCGAGATGATCTCGTCGATCTTCCAGATCAGCAAAGAAATGTCCGCATCCTGGCGGGTTTCGCCGTTCACCTTCAATCGCACATGCCCCGAGGACATGATGCCGGTGTCTTCGACACGGCTCACGGGCCCAACCGGAGCGGACTTGTCGAACGCCTTGGTCACTTCCCATGGCAATCCCTTGGCCAAAGCCTCGGCCTGATGATCCCGTCGGGTCATGTCGAGCCCGACGGCGTAGCCGAAGATATGGTTTGACGCCTCCGCCTCGGGAATGTTGTAGCCGCCCGATTTCAGTGCGACGACCAGTTCGCATTCGTAGTGCAGGTTGTTGGTGAAGACCGGGTAAGGGATCTCGCCACCGTTCCTGACCAGCGCGTCGCGCGGCTTCATGAAAATGACCGGAGGATCGCGCTCGTCCGCATTCATTTCAATGATATGGGCAACGTAGTTTTTTCCGATGCAGTAGATACGTCGGACCGGGAACTTCTGATCCGATCCAGTGATGTCGAGGTAGGCCACATCGGGCGGTGAAACGGCGAAATCGGTCATGGGCGTCCTTTCTTCAGCAGACCCAAGTCGGCAGCACAGCCGGGCTGAACGACTCGCGACTGAAGCAGGATTTCGCGGAAACCTCGTCAGATCAAGATATGAAACCTCCTTCTGGATGCTTTTTTATATTATTTTGTCAGAATCATTAATTCGTATAACATTCTGCCAGGGCGCCCCGGACGAATCTGTCGGCCGGGCGACCGCTCAACCTTAGGGAGGACAAAAAAGATGACGACACGACGCCAAATCACCCGTCGCGGCTTCGGGCAGCTTGCGCTTGGAAGCGCGACCCTGGCCGCAATTGGCGCTCCGGCGATTGTGCGGGCGCAAACCGCGATAACCTTCGCCGTTCCCAACCCCTCGGCGCTGACATGGCTGCCTTACTGGGTCGCTGTTGGAGAGGGATACTTCGGGGAGGAAGGCTTCACCCCCACGCTCGAGGCCATCGATGGTTCGTCCGCTGTGCTGCAAGCCATGACCGCCGGCCAGGCACATATCGGAGCGCCTGGCCCCGGCCCGACGCTGGGCGCCCGTGCGCGCGGCGTTGACGTGAAGTTCCTCTACAACCTGTATCCCAAGTCCGTTTTCGGCCTTCTCGTCAAGGACGACAGCCCCTACATGACGCCTGCCGACCTGAAAGGCACGGTCATCGGCGTGGGAACCGCGGATGGCGCGGAGGTCTCCTTCACCAGCGCGATCATGGCCGATCTCGGACTGAACGCGGGCGACGATTTCACGTATCTCCCGGTCGGCGACGGCGGAACCGCCGCTGTGGCGTTCCTGCGTGACGAGGTCAACTCCTATGCAGGCGCGGTCTCCGACGCCGCGATCCTTGCCGCGCGCGGATTGAACCTCCGCGAAATCACCCCGGAAGCGTATCTCGGCTTCTTCGGAAACGGCATCGCGATGCTCGAGAGCCAGATGGCGGCGATGCCGGAGCTTGCTCCCGCCTTCGGACGGGCGCTGGTTCGCGCAACGCGCTTTGCGTCCGACCCGGCGAACAAGGACACCTGCCTGGCGCATTGCGCTGCCGGCAACCCGCAGGAAGGCGAGCAGGACTATGCGTCGTCGCTCTTTGATGGTGTGGTCGACCGGATGACGCCGACCGATGCATATATGGGGCAAGGCTATGGCTATCAGCCTCCCGAGCATTGGCAGGCGATTCACGACTCTGCGGTTGCCTCCGGTGCGCTTTCCGAAGCGTTGCCCGACCTTGCGGCCACGTACACCAACGAGTTCGTCGCAGGCTGGAACGCTTGATACCAATGGCAGAGCCTCGCCCCATAAGACCGGAAACCGCCGTACATCGCGACCAACCGGTTTACGAAATCGAGCGTTTGTCGAAGACCTACGCGAGCAACAGCGTCACCGCGCTTTCCGATGTGTTCCTGACCATACACAAAGGCGAGTTCGTGTCTGTCATCGGCTCGTCAGGTTGCGGAAAATCGACACTGCTCAAGATCATGGCGGGGCTCATGCCGCCGACTACGGGCCGGGTCGTCCTTGATGGACGACCGGTCCTTGGCCCACGACCGGACATCGGGATGATGTTCCAGCAGGCGACACTCCTACCGTGGAAGACCACGATCGAGAATATCGTGTTGCCGATACAGATCAGGGAAGGTCGCGCTGCGGCGAAGGCCGCGTTCGACCGCGCGATGAGCCTTCTGGAACTCGTCGGCCTGGGCGATTTCGCTGACGTGTATCCCGGCGAACTGTCCGGTGGCATGGCCCAGCGCGCGTCCATATGCAGGATGCTGGTCTCCGATCCGGCGATGCTTCTGCTTGACGAGCCGTTCTCGGCACTGGACGAACTGACCCGCGATTTCATGAACATGGAGTTGCAGCGCATCTGTCTGGAACGGGGCGCAACCGCCTTCCTCGTCACTCACTCGCTTGACGAGGCTGTCATTCTTTCCGACCGGATCCTCGTGATGAAGGCAAGGCCTGGACGGATCGTCGAGAACTTCCGGGTGGAACTGCCACGACCACGCACTCTGGAAATGATCAACACGCCGGAATTCGGCGAGATCGTCGCCCATATCCGCGAACTCCTTGGCAAGGAGGCACATGAATGACCGATACGCATCACGTTGCCGAGACAGAAGACACCGTTTGGGTCGAGCGCGAGGCATTTATCGACCGCATTCCCCGCTGGGTCGCCATGACGTTCCTGTTCGTGGCGGTTGTCGCGATCTGGGACCTGGTAACGAGGATGGGATGGGTCTCGGCCATCATTCTTCCGACCCCGGCGGAGACTCTCGACGATCTGATCTTCGTGGGGAAGAACCTTATTTCGGGCGAGTACATGCTCGAAGCACTTTGGACGACCACGCGCACGGTGTTCTACGGCTTCCTTATCGCCACTTGCATCGGCTTCTCTCTTGGGGTGCTGGTCGGCGAGACCAAGTTCGGCGAACGGGCGGTCATGCCCTATCTGGTGGCCATCGACACCATGCCGAAGGTCGCGTTCGCACCGCTTTTCATCGCCTGGCTGGGTTTTGATATCGCGTCCAAGGTCGCGCTGGCCGCATTCATCGCGACATTTCCAATCGTTGTCGCCACCGCCGCCGGCCTGTATGCAGCCAACGAAAACGAAAGGATGCTGTTCAAATCCATGGGTGCCAGCAGGCTTCAGACCCTCCTCAGGCTCAAGTTGCCGACCGGGCTTCCGTATATCTTCACGGGTCTGAAGATTGCGGCTGTCGGGGTGATGGCGGGCGCGATCACCGGTGAATTCCTGGGAGGCGGAAAGGGCTTTGGCGCCCTGATCCGTCAATCGGCGAGCCAGCTTGATACACCCCGGGTCTTCGCCCTGATCCTGTATCTCAGCCTTCTCGGACTGGCGTTGTATTTCACGGTTGTCTGGATGCAGCGCTACTTCGTGTTCTGGAACAAATCCGACAAGCCCGGCGGGGTGGGCTGAATGACGGCGGCCGAAGGGAAGGTCCATGATGTCCGGAATCTTTCGGAGCGGGCCTACGACCTGATACGCAAGGATATCCTGAACGGTGAACTGTTTCCCGAAGACAAGCTTCAAGTAGACGTCTTGTCCGGACGCTACGGCATCGGGTCGGTTCCACTGCGCGAGGCGCTGAATCGCCTGTCCTCCGAAGGGCTGGTCGAACGGAAAAGCCACAGGGGATTTTTCGTCACGTCGATCTCCATGCCCAGCCTGGAGGAACTGGTGAAAACCAGGATCTGGCTGGAAACGCTCGCTCTTCGGGAATCCATGCGCAATGGAGACGAAGCTTGGGAAGATGCGCTGGTCGTCAGTTGTCACAGGCTGGCGCGCACCCAACGCCGTCTTCCGGAGGAGGCGGGACAAGAAATCTCGGAGGAATGGGAGCAGCGCCACAAGGAATTCCACATGCTCTTGTTGGACCGTTGCGGCTCGTCCTGGCTTCTTGGTTTCTGTTCCACGCTCATGGATCAGGCCGTGCGGTACAGGAACCTGTCCATGAACTCCAATCCCAGCAAGTTGCGCCGCGAAGGCGCGGCGGCCGAACATCAGGCGATTCTCGATGCCGTTCTCGAGCATGACGTGAACCACGCCTGCACTCTCCTCACCGAGCATTATCAGACAACCTTGAAGGGGCTGCGCCACGTTCTTCCCGTGGATGGGTAAGGTCTTGCTCTCCGCAATCGCGTCTGCAGAAATGGTCTTTCTTTGGATAGCAATCCGACCCCAGACTTGGGCGGGTCGTCAGACTTTTCCGAGAGACTCGACCTTATCGGCAAGTGCCGTCGGCCCCTGAAGAACCAAGGAAAGGAACGAATGAGCAATCTCTTCTCACCATGGACGCTTGGGCCACTGGAACTTGAGAACCGGATCGTCATTGCGCCGATGTGCCAATACTCCGCCGTCGACGGAAATGCGCAGGACTGGCACATTATCCATCTTGGCAATCTTGCCTTGTCGGGCGCCGGAATGCTCATCATCGAGGCGACAGCCGTCTCGCCCGAGGGGCGGATCACACCGGGCGATCTGGGTCTGTATTCCGACGAAAACGAAGCTGCGCTGAAACGTGTGATGGACGCGGTTACCAAATACGCCATCTCGCCCTTGGTCATTCAGCTTGCCCATGCCGGACGCAAGGCCTCCAGCCAGGTTCCGTGGGACGGCGGCGCACAGATCCCGCCAGACGAACCTGAAGGCTGGAAAGCTGTCGGACCTTCCTCGTTGCCTCACGCACCGGGAGAGGACGCGCCTCGGGCGCTGGACGAAGCTGGTCTTGCCAAGGTTCGGGAAGACTTCGCCTCGTCTGCCCGGCGCGCCGTGGCTTTGGGCTTTCGCGGTATCGAAGTGCATATGGCGCATGGTTACCTGCTTCACCAGTTCCTGTCGCCCATCGCGAACCAACGCTCTGATGCCTATGGCGGAAGTCTGGAAAACCGGATGCGTTTCCCCTTGGAGGTTTTCGATGCGGTCAAGGCCACTGTCCCCGAAAATATCCCTGTCTGGGTTCGCGTATCGGCGACAGACTGGGTGCCGGGAGGCTGGGATCTGGAGAGCACGGTTGCGTTCGGCAATGTTCTGAAGGACCGCGGTTGCGCTGCAATTCACGTCTCTTCGGGGGGCGTTTCGCCGAAACAGGAAATTCCGCTGTCTGACGGATATCAGGTACCTTTGGCCGCGAGAGTGAAGAAAGAAGTCGGGTTGCCGACCATAGCCGTGGGCCTCATCACCGAACCCGCGCATGCGGAAGAAATCCTTGAAAATGGCAACGCCGATGCCATCGCTCTCGCGCGGGGTATGCTTTATGATCCGCGCTGGCCCTGGCACGCCGCCGCGGAGCTGGGAGCAGAGATCTCCGCCCCGCCCCAGTACTGGCGTTCGCAACCGCGCGAATTCAAGAAGCTCTTCAAGAACCAAAGGGTCGGGCATAGGTAAATCGCCTATGAGAGAAGGATTGGATGCGGTCGCCTGTCAGCCATCGCGAACTGGTCTCTTCTCGTTACCGGGTGTGTGTGCACTCCCTATCTGGCAGTCAATTCACCGTCTTCCTTGATTGACCGGATCAAAAGCTCCTGCGTCGGGCAAAGAATGGATGCGCTTGAACGTACGACGGTTCCAGTCGTGAACCCCTGCTGGTTCGCTTTGGTCGGCCAAATCACCTTCGCCGACAGTTGACTGGGCGCATTGCCTGAAGTGCCTAGTCCAAAAAAGGCTGTTATCCGCGATTTCCGCGATAGGTCATCATCGTGCAAGCAGACACCTGCCCGCATTGGCATACTCCCCGGATTGCATTCTTCATTTGCACCCCGGAAGTTGCACCTACCCTCGCACACTACCAAAGCGAGGCGATTTGTCTGCCACGTCCGCGAAACGGTCATCCGACGGAAGCAACCCGAAGTCTGCTCTTTGCCCTACCTTACCGAGGACAAGACTATGCTTGCTGCCGTTCACGGAGATGCCTGGACAGAGTGCCCTTCAACTGGCGGCACGGCCCGCTGATAGAGATGCCATGTCGTGTGGCCAAGGATCGGCAGGGTGAAAATCAGGCCCAGAAACGCCGGAACCAGCGAAAGCAGCATGGTAACAGAGATGATCGCCGCCCAGGTGAGCATGACCAAAGGGTTTTCGGTGACGACCCGGATGGACGTGAGCATGGCGGTAACGAAATCGGTTTCCCGGTCAAGCAGCAAAGGCATGGCAACGACGGTAACAGAGAACAGCACCGCCGACAGGAATGCGCCAACGCAGGTACCGACGGCAAGGAATGTCCAACCCTGCGGCGTGAAGAATACCGTGTTCAAGAACCCGTCAAAATCCGAGAAGGACGCATCCTGCAGGATGATCGCCAGCCATAGCCGGACCTGGTACATCCACACCCAGAATATGAACAGCGTGACAAAGGCCATCCATCCCATCTCGCGCTTGCGCTGATTGGCCATGACGGCGAGGATGTCCGACCAGCCGAAACTCTCTTCCCTCTGCAACCGGCGGGACATTTCATACAGTCCGGCAGCGGCGAACGGCGCGACCAGCGGAAAGCCTACAGCGGCGGGAATGATCATCCAGATCATGCCGAGCCAGACCAGGCACCAAACGAACAAGAGCCCGAAAACGGTGTAGAACAGGCCGAAGAAACCGCTCATGAAGGGGCGGGCCAGAAAGTCGGAAAACCCGGCCCTCAGCGACGCAGTGATATCCTCGGACGTCACCTTGTTGACCTTGGGTACGACCTGCCGTTGAGGCGTCAGATCGTCCGGCGGCGTCGAACCTGCGGTCTTGGATGCCATGACACTCTCCTCCCAAAGGATGGCACCGCGCTGGTCCTTTTGCAATCAGACCCGGCGGCGGAAAGACGCTCCTCCTCTGTATGCAGCTTTGCATTCGGCGAGGCAAAAGAGCAACGAGAGAGAGAATGGCCGCCGGGTCCGGAAAGCGGGGACCGGGTGTCGTTCGATCGATACCGCTACTCCGCCACCACCGCCATGCACTCGATCTCGACCTTCATGCGCGGATCGACGAGGGCCGAGACCTCGACCAGCGTCGAGGCGGGGCGGTGCTCGCCGAAATAGGCGATGCGGGCCGGGTTGATCGACGCGCGTTCGGAGATGTCGGTCATGAAGACCTGAACCTTGGTCACGGTGTGCGGCGCACCCCCGGCGGCGCGGAGGCACGCGTCCATCGCCTCCATCGCGATGTCGAACTGCGCAACCGTGTCCTCAGGGATCGTCCCGTCGGCACGCATCCCGACGATTCCCGAAACCCAGATCAGGTTTCCGGCCCTGACCGAATGGCAATAATGGCTGACCGGCGCCATCTGGTCGTCCAGCAGAATGCGTTCAATGTCCATCTCGTTCCCTCCTCCGTCTTTGCCGGGCCGCCAGATGCTCGCGGTGAAGCGTGTAGAGACCCGTCGCGATGATGATCGCCGCGCCAAACCAGGTCCAGCCGTCGGGCAGTTGCCCGAAGACCAGCCAGCCATAGAAGGTGCCCCAGATCATCAGCGAGTACTGAACCGGCGCCACGACAACCGCCATGGCGACTTCCAGCGCCTTGATGACGAACACCTCTGCGACACCCGCCAGAACCGCGATCCCGACCAGGATCAGCATCTCGTCCGCCGTCGGCGTCTTCCAGACGAAAAACAGCGGAATGGTCAGGATGGTGGAGCCGACGATGGCCGTATAGACGATCGTGGTGCCCGTTTTGTCGGTATCCGAGAGCGCGCGGCTGATGATCTGCCGGACGGCGAACAGGAACGCGGCGACGACGACCAGCGCCGCCGCCGGGTGAATGGCTCCCATCCCCGGCCGCAGGACGATCAGTGTCCCGATGAAGCCCATGATAACGGCCGCCCAGCGCCTGAGACCGACCGGTTCGCGCAGGATGAGCGCGCCCATCAGGGTGACCATGAAGGGCGCCACGAAGCTGACGGCCACCGCATCGGCCAACGGCACGTAGGTGATCGCGAAGATGAAGAGCGAGGCCGAGCCCGCCGCGACCGCGCCCCGCAGCAGTTGCAGGCGCGGATGGCTGGTGGCCAGGATCGCCCTGCCCTGCATCGCGATCAGGAACAGCGCACCCGCCAGCAGGCCCAGTTGCCGGGTCCAGACGATCTGAAGCGGGTGCATGGTGTCGGTCAGAAACTTGGCCCCGGTATCGACCGCCGAGAACAGGAACATGCCGATCGCCATGAGCACCAACCCTTTGCCATTCTCGATGGCACGGGGCGGCGGCACGGCAAGCGGCGAAATCGGTGTGATCGGCGTGGGTATGGCGTGTCCTCCGGATTGAGCGCAGCTTGAGCAGCCATGCGCACGCCGCGCAAGTCCGAATATCCGGGGTGGCCCGCGCTCTGCGTCGGCGGGCGGCAGCGCAGCGTGACTGGCGCAAACCTTGACACCGGCCGCGCGACGACGTAATTGCCCCCAACCTCCGGGAGCTTCGACGTTCCCGGTCCCTGCAGGGTGCAGGGATCGCCCCCCATCAGCGCGTTGCGCCCATGGGGGCGTTTGGCGTTTAAGCGGTCAGCACATATGTGCGGGCCATGGATCAACGGGCATAGGAGGCCTGCGAGATGTTCGAGAACCTGTCAGAACGCCTCTCTGGGGTCTTCGACCGGCTGACGAAACAGGGTGCGCTGTCGGAAGACGACGTCAAGACGGCGCTGCGCGAGGTGCGCGTCGCCCTTCTGGAAGCCGACGTATCCCTGCCCGTGGCCCGCGACTTCGTTAAGGCCGTGCAGGACAAGGCCACCGGCCAGGCGGTGACCAAATCGGTCACGCCGGGCCAGCAGGTGGTCAAGATCGTCCACGACGCGCTGATCGACGTGCTGAAAGGCGACGGCGATCCGGGCGCTCTGAAGATCGACAACCCGCCCGCTCCGATCCTGATGGTCGGCCTGCAGGGCTCGGGCAAGACGACGACGACCGCGAAGCTGGCCAAACGGCTGAAGGAGAAAGAGGGCAAGCGCGTCCTCATGGCGTCGCTCGACACCAACCGCCCGGCGGCGATGGAACAGCTGGCGATCCTCGGCAACCAGATCGGGGTCGACACCCTTCCGATCGTCAAGGGCGAGGACCCGGTCGCAATTGCGAAGCGCGCCAAGACGCAGGCCAGCCTGGGCGGTTATGACGTTTACATGCTCGACACCGCGGGTCGGCTGCATATCGATCAGGAACTGATCGCGCAGGCCGCCGCGGTGCGCGACGTCGCCAACCCCCGCGAGACGCTCCTTGTCGTCGATGGCCTGACCGGCCAGGACGCGGTCAACGTCGCGACCGAATTCGACGACAAGATCGGCGTCACTGGCGTTGTCCTGACCCGGATGGACGGCGACGGGCGCGGCGGTGCGGCGCTGTCGATGCGCGCGATCACCGGCAAGCCGATCCGCTTCGTCGGCCTTGGCGAAAAGATGGACGCCATCGAGACCTTCGAACCCGAACGGATCGCCGGCCGCATCCTTGGCATGGGCGATATCGTGGCCCTGGTCGAGAAGGCGCAGGAAACGCTGGAGGCCGAGCAAGCCGAGCGCATGATGAAGCGCTTCCAGAAAGGTCAGTTCAACATGAACGACCTGAAGAGCCAGCTCGAGCAGATGATGAAGATGGGCGGCATGGAAGGCATCATGGGGATGCTGCCCGGCATGGGCAAGATGAAGGCCCAGATGAACGAGGCCGGTTTCGACGACAAGATCCTGCGCCAGCAGATCGCTCTGATCAACTCGATGACCAAGAAAGAGCGCGCCAATCCGCAGCTCCTTCAGGCCAGCCGCAAGAAACGCATCGCGGCGGGCGCGGGCATGGATGTCAGTGACCTTAACAAGCTGCTCAAGATGCACCGCCAGATGTCCGACATGATGAAAAAGGTCGGCAAGATGGGCAAGAAGGGCATGATGCGCCAGCTTGGCGGTCTGTTCGGCGGCAAGGGCGGCATGCCCGGTGGCGGGATGCCCAGCCAGGCCGAGATCGAGGCGGCGCAGAAACAGATGGGACAGATGGGCGGCCTCCCCGGCCTTGGCGGCGGCGGCCTGCCTTCGGGACTTTCGGGGTTCGGCAAGAAGAAATGAGCGTGGACTTCCGCATCCCGGAGATCGAGACCGAGCGTCTGCGATTGCGTCTGCCCAGGGCTTCGGACCTGCGGGCGCACGTGGCGTTCCGCGCCTCGGAGCGGTCGCGAGGTGTGGGCGGGCCGTTCGATGCGGCATCGAGTTTCCATCACCTGGCGGGCGTCGTCGGGCAATGGCAGCTTCGCGGCTATGGCCGGTGGATGGTGGCGGACCGCGAGACGGATGAGCCGCTTGGGCTTGTCGGCGTCTATCATCCTGACGACTGGCCCGAGGCCGAGATCGGATGGACCGTCTACGAGGCCGCCGAGGGCAAGGGGATTGCACGGGAAGCTGCCATCGCGACGCGCGACTTCGTCTATGGCACCCTTGGCTGGACCCGGATCATCAGCCTGATCATGACGGACAACGACCGCTCGATCCGGCTGGCAGAGCGTCTGGGCTGCCGGAAGGACGGCACTTTTACGCACGCCGAATATGGAACGATGGATATCTGGGTTCATCCTGCCCCGGAGGCTGTGCAATGACCCCGCGCCACGAAGTGCCCACCCCCGGCCCCGCCGCCGAGATTGCACAGGTGTTTGCAGCGCTGGTGCCGCAGTTCGATACCGACCGCACTCGTCTGCGCGCGCCCCGGATCACCGATTTCGGCACCTACGCCGAGATCGTATGCAGCGACCGCGGCATGCACATGGGCGGCCCGATGACGCGTGAGGATGCTTGGTACGACTTTGCGTCGCTCTCGTCCTCGTGGATGCTCTTCGGTCATGGTGGATGGACCGTCGAGGACCGCAAATCGCGAGAGGTCCTGGGCTTCGTCTTGCTGGGTCTGGAACCGGGCGACCGGGACGTGGAACTGGGTTTCCTTTTCCGGGCCGAGGCCGAGGGCAAGGGCTACGCGTTCGAAGCCGCGTCGCGCGTGCGCGACTGGGCGTTCACGCATCTGCGGCTGGCGACACTCGACAGCTATATCGACGACAAGAACGTCCGCTCCATCGCCCTGGCCAAGCGTCTCGGCGCCAAGGATCAGACCCCGGCCGACTGGGCCGGCACCGGTGCATTGCGCTTCCGGCACCTCTCGCGGGAGGCCCGGACATGACCAGACGCCCATGGGCAGGACCGATGCCATACGCTTTGCCGACACTTGCCATACGCTTTGCCGACACACCCGGAGAACTCGAATGACCGACCCCGTCGCCCGCGCCGCCGAGCTTCTTGCCGGCCACCGCGCCAGCATCGACAGGCTGGACGCCATCCTTGTCTATACGCTGGCCGAGCGCTTCAAGCACACGCAGGCGGTCGGCCGCCTGAAGGCGGAGCACAAGCTGCCGCCCGCCGACAAGTCGCGCGAGGCACAACAGATCGAACGCCTCGAATGGCTCTCGAAAGAAGCGGATTTGGATCCCGAATTCGCCAAGAAATTCCTGAAGTTCATCATTCAGGAAGTCATCCAACACCACCAAGAACACAGAAAATAACCTAGAAGGATCAACACCATGGCTATGAAAATCCGCCTTGCCCGCGGCGGCTCGAAGAAGCGCCCGCACTACTCGATCGTCGCAGCCGACAGCCGCATGCCGCGCGATGGCCGCTTCATCGAGAAGCTGGGCACCTATAACCCGCTTCTGCCGAAAGACAGCGAAGATCGCGTCAGAATGAATGTCGAGCGCGTGCAGTACTGGCTGGGCCAGGGCGCACAGCCGACCGACCGCATCTCGCGCATGCTGGAAGCTGCCGGCGTCGTCGAGAAGAAAGAGCGCAGCAACCCGAACAAGGCCAAGCCGGGCAAAAAAGCCCAGGAACGCGCCGACGAGAAGGCAGCCAAAGCAGCAGCCGCCGCCGAAGCCGCCAACGCACCTGCCGAAGAGCCGGTCGAAGAGGCTGCTGCTGCGGAAGAAGCGGCGGAGTAATCCGCCGCAGGTTCCAGGCCATGACGGAAAAAGTCTGCGTCGGCGCCATTGCGGGTGCCTTTGGCGTAAGGGGCGAGGTGCGGCTGAAAAGCTTTTGCGCCGAGCCCGAGGCCATTTCCACCTATGGCCCACTGACGACAGAAGACGGCTCGAGGTCATTCGACGTGAAGCTGACCGGTTCGGTCAAGAACGGGTTCTCGGCACGCCTGTCCGGCGTGATGACCAAGGAAGCTGCAGATGCCTTGCGGGGGGTCAGGCTATTCGCCCCCCGCGACCGTCTGCCCGAACTGACCGATGATGAGTATTATTATGCCGATCTGATCAACCTGACCGTTCTGGACACGGGCGGGAAAGAGATCGGACAGGTGCGCGCCGTACTTAACCACGGGGCGGGCGATATCCTGGAAATTCATGGCAAGGGACTGGCCTCGCCAATTCTCCTGCCCTTCACCAAGGCGGCAGTTCCGACCGTGGACCTTGCATCCGGACGGATCATCGCGGACCCGCCCGACGGCTTGCTCGACTGAGCCCGACATCAGCCCGGCGACATGCGATATAGCGCACCGTTGCCGACACTGAGAAACCAGATCGTTCCGTCAGGCGCTTCGCGGATATCCCGGACGCGCAGTGTGTCGTCGGAGGCAAGTTGTTCGACTTCGTCCAGGGGGTCACCCTCGAGACGGGCGATATAGTCGAATTTTAGCGACCCGACGAAGATGTCGCCGCGCCAATCCGGCCAGAGTTTCCCGGAATAGATCATCATTCCAGAAGGCGCCATGGACGGGTCCCAGTAGAAGGCCGGCTGCTCGAGCCCGGGCGCCTTTGTCCCGACGCCGATGGGCTGGCCCGAGTAATGCCGGCCGTAGGAGATGAGCGGCCAGCCGTAGTTGGCACCGGGCGTTATCCGGTTGATCTCGTCGCCGCCGCGCGCACCATGCTCGACTGTGACGAGGTTGCCATCCAGATCAAGCGCGGCGCCCTGCGGATTGCGGTGTCCGAAGCTCCAGATCGCGGGCTTCGCATCGGGTTGACCGACAAGGGGATTGTCCGGGGGAATACTTCCGTCACGTGCGATGCGCACGACCGAGCCGTTCTCGCGGCGCAAATCCTGCGCCGAGGGCTGATCGCCGCGATCCCCTATCGTCAGGAAGAGCGTGCCGTCGGTCGCTTCGACGATGCGCGAACCGAAGTGGTATCCGCCCGAGGAACCCTCGGTCAGTTCGAAAATCGTCTCCGTGCCTTCGAGAGTACTGCCGTCATCGCTGAGGCGGGCGCGCAGCACGGCGGTACCCTCGCCTTTACGCTGCGGCTTCGCATAGGTGAAGAACAACTCGCGGGACTCCGCGAAGTCGCGTGGCACGAGCAGGTCCAGCAGGCCGCCCTGCCCCACGTCCGCTACCGAAGGCACTCCGGCGATTTCGCTGGAGCGCCCATCCTCAAAGCGGAGCAATCGCCCATCTCGCTCGGTTACAAGGATGCTGCCGTCCGGCAGGAAGCCGACAGCCCAAGGCTCATCGAGACCGCTTGCAACCCGGTCGACCTGAACGGCTCCGACACTCGACTGCAGGGTATCGGAGTGTGCGGCGCCGGTCGCCAACGAGGCAGCTGCGAACAACGCTGCTCCCACTGCACGCGCGCTCAACGCCCACCTGTCTTCGCGAATAGCGGTCCGATCCGCAAACGACGCATTTTTCATTCTGACAACCTCCGTTAAGGGCGTGTCCTTCGAGTTAAGACCGCCACAGGAAAGTTCAATCTTGCCGCCGGTACAGGGCCAAAAAAGAGCGCCGGAATTGAGCCGGAATGACTCATGAGCTTCTCCCAGCTTCGGGCAAATCGCCTGAATTCGAAAGAAAATAGTCCCGAATGACCTGCTCGAACACAGAGTTGAGCCAGAAGGCCTCTTTTCTTTCCAAAATGGCCCAACTAGTCTCTCCGGCAGGACACAAGATCCTTATCAGGACATACGTTCCAACTGGGAGAGTTAAAGCATGAAGAAGTTCCTACTCGCCTCCGCGGCGACCGCACTTTGCGCAAATGCTGCACTGGCTGGCGGACACGGAGATGAAATCAAAATTGGCGTCTTGCTTGGTTTTACCGGACCGGCCGAATCTATCGCTGCGGGCATGGCTCCTGCCGCGGAAGCCGCGATCCAGGAAGTCTCCGAAAGCGGCCTTTTGTTGGGCGGTAAGAAGGTCACGCCGGTACGTGCGGACGCGACATGCGTGGACGCCGCCGCCGCGACCGCGGCTGCTGAGCGGCTTATTACGGCGGAAGGTGTTTCCGGCATCAATGGCGCGCTTTGCTCGGGCGCAACCGGCGCGGCACTTATGAATGTGGCTGTTCCCAACGGCATGGTCATGATTTCTGGTTCTGCAACCTCGCCGGGCCTAAGCCACATGAACAACGAAGATAACGGCCTGTTCTTCCGGACCGCCCCGTCGGACGCGCGGCAGGGCGTCGTTATGACCGAGATCTTGCGGGAAGCCGGCATCGACGAAGTGGCGGTGACCTATACAAACAATGACTACGGAAAAGGTCTGGCAGACAGCTTCCAGGCAGCCTTCGAAGCCGCAGGCGGTACCGTGACGATCAACGCCGCGCATGAAGATGGCAAGGCCGACTACTCGGCCGAAGTCGGCGCGCTGGCCGCTGCCGGCGGGCAACGTCTGGTTGTTGCGGGCTATATCGATCAGGGTGGTCCTGGGATCATTCGAGCCGCACTTGACGCCGGCGCGTTCGACACATTCCACCTGCCGGACGGCATGATCGGGAACGCGATCACCGACAGATTTGGTACTGAGATAAACGGTTCAACTGGTCAGGTTCCCGGCACAGACAGTCCTGGCGCGGCCAGGCTTGCTGAGATGGGCGAGGCTCAGGGGTTTGACGGTACCGCACCTTTCGCAGCCGAAGCATATGATGCATCCGCACTGATCCTTCTGGCGATGCAGGCTGCAAACTCCAACGACCCAAGCGTCTACAAAGAAAAGGTCATGGATGTGGCAAACGCTCCTGGCGAGCAGATCTACCCGGGTGAATTGGCAAAGGCTTTGGAGATTTTGGCCAATGGCGGCGATGTTGACTACGTAGGTGCTTCTGCTGTCGAACTGATCGGACCTGGTGAAAGCGCCGGCAATTACCGCCAGATTGAGGTTCGCGACGGAAAAATTGAAACCGTCAAGTTCCGCTAACTGCGAACAAAGTAGAAGACGGCCCGGGCCTGTCCCGGGCCGTTTTGCACCGGATCAGGGGCACAGCGCATGATCGTCGTCGAAGACCTTCACAAGCATTTCGGGGGCTTCCACGCCGTCGACGGTGCCTCGCTTGAGATCGCCAAGGGCTCGATCACCGGGTTGATCGGACCGAATGGCGCTGGAAAAACAACACTTTTCAACGTGATAGCCGGACGCCTGCCACCTACTTCAGGCAAGGTGTTTATGGATGGCGAAGACATCACCGGTCTGCCGCCGCATGACCTCTTTCACAAGGGACTGCTTCGCACGTTCCAGATCGCGCATGAATTCTCGTCGATGACGGTGCGCGAAAACCTGATGATGGTGCCGGGCGGCCAGTCGGGCGAGACGATCTGGAACGCCTGGATCGGTCGGAAACGCATTGCCGAGGAAGAGCGCGCGCTGTTGAAGAAGGCGGACGAGGTCCTGGAGTTCCTGACCATCGACCATCTGAAGGACGAGAAAGCCGGAAATCTCTCGGGCGGGCAGAAGAAGCTTCTGGAGCTTGGCCGCACGATGATGGTCGATGCCAAGATCGTCTTTCTGGACGAGGTGGGCGCGGGCGTGAACCGCACGCTTCTGAACACGATCGCCGATGCGATCGTGCGGCTGAACAAGGAGCGCGGCTACACGTTCTGCGTCATCGAGCATGACATGGATTTCATCGGCCGGATCTGCGACCCGGTGATCTGCATGGCCGAGGGTAAGGTGCTTGCCGAGGGCACGCTCGACGAGATCAAGGCGAATGAACAGGTGATCGAAGCCTATCTGGGCACGGGCCTCAAGAATAAGGTCAAGCAGGAGGCCGGGGCGTGAGCGATCCATATGATGACCGGGGCAACAAGGATGTGTCCATTGCGAATCCGAGACCTGCGGGAACTCTGAGAGCGTCTCCCGGAACCGGGTCGGCGGCGCACACCTCCGATGCGTTCCTGATCGGCGACAGCATGACCGGCGGATACGGGTCGGGCGCCGATATCCTCCACGACTGCACCATTGCAGTGAACGAAGGAGAGATCGCTGTAATCGTCGGACCCAACGGCGCTGGCAAGTCCACGGCGATGAAGGCGGTCTTCGGCATGCTGAACCTGCGCAAGGGTTCGGTCCGGATCGGCGGCGCGGACATCACCCGTTTGTCACCACAGGACCGGGTCGCGAAGGGCATGGCCTTCGTGCCGCAGACCAACAACATCTTCACGTCGATGACCGTCGAGGAAAACCTTGAAATGGGCGCTTTCCTCCGCCGCGACGACATAAGCGGAACCATGGCACAGGTCTATGATCTGTTCCCCATTCTGAAGGAAAAGCGACGGCAGGCGGCGGGCGAACTCTCCGGTGGCCAGCGCCAACAGGTTGCCGTGGGTCGGGCCCTGATGACGAAGCCGAAGGTTCTGATGCTGGACGAACCCACCGCGGGCGTCAGCCCGATCGTCATGGACGAGCTGTTCGACCGGATCATCGAAGTTGCGCGCACGGGCATCTCGATCCTGATGGTCGAGCAAAATGCCCGCCAGGCTTTGGAAATCGCGGACAAGGGGTACGTGCTTGTTCAAGGCGCGAACGCCTATACCGACACGGGCCAGGCTTTGCTGGCGGATCCTGAAGTGCGGCGGAGTTTTCTTGGGGGATAAAGATGCGGACCGAGAGAAGCACAGCCGGACACCACTCACACGCCTGGAGCGAGGAACCGGGCAACGGTCGGGCGGGATAGACGGAATGGTCTCCCGACCGGCGGAACCGGGCGTCGCCCTGGGCGGGCATGCCACTCGGAACGGAGACCTGTGTGATGCTGAACACGTTGATAGTTCTGGCTTTAATGGAATCTGCCGCGACAGAGGGATCGGCCATACGATGCGAATTTCCGGGACGAAATATGGCGCAGACGCCAATGTACGTTCTGCTGACGCCGAAGCCTTCGCTGAAGGATCAACCCGGCCTATTCCGCGTCATGATGCACGTGGAAGGACGCTCGCCTCTGAAGGCGATTGCGCAGCCGATCCCGGCAACAGAGGAACGCGACGTGTTGATCCGCGGCACTCTCGGACACTCCGCGATGTACACGGTCGGAATACGCGACGACGGTTCGGCCGCATTCAACATGCAGACCCTCAAGTCGGACGACGGCTCGGTGAACACGCAGACCCGGATTGGCAAATGCCGTGGGATCGAAACCTACATCAACAGGTGGTTGCCACGATGATGACTGTCCCTGCAGCCTTAGGAAAGTGAGACGATGGACCTCTTGAACGCCCTAGTGGCCTTGGCAAACTTCGTCATCGTGCCGGCGGTCGCCTACGGCTCCCAGCTTGCGTTGGGTGCGCTTGGCGTCACGCTGATCTACGGCATCCTGCGGTTCTCGAACTTTGCCCACGGCGACACGATGGCCTTTGGCGCGATGGTGACAATTCTCATGACGTGGTGGCTGCAGAGACTGGGCGTATCGCTTGGACCGCTACCGACGGCCTTGCTGGCGTTGCCGGTCGGCATTGCAGGTACCGCGCTTCTCGTCCTAGCGACCGACAGGCTGGTCTACAGATTCTACCGCGAGCAAAAAGCGGCGCCAGTCATCCTTGTTATCGTCTCGATGGGCGTGATGTTCGTGATGAACGGAATCGTACGCTTCATCATCGGGGTGGATGATCAGCGCTTTGCGGACGGGGCGCGTTTCATCATCTCGGCCCGCGACTTCAAGGAAATGACCGGATTGGAGGAGGGCCTTGCCATCAAGGCAACCGCTGCCCTGACCGTTGTCGTGGCGATCATCGTGGTGGCCGCGTTGTTCTGGTTCCTGAACAACACGAGAACCGGCAAGTCCATGCGGGCTTTTTCGGACAATGAGGATCTAGCCCTTCTGTCGGGCATCAACCCCGAACGCGTCGTCGCGATCACCTGGATCATCGTGGCTGGCCTCGCCACGATTGCCGGGGTGCTGTACGGGCTCGACAAGAGTTTCAAGCCGTTCACCTATTTCCAGCTGCTACTGCCGATCTTCGCGTCCGCGATTGTTGGCGGCCTGGGGAACCCGCTGGGCGCTATCGCAGGCGGTTTCGTGATCGCTTTTTCCGAGGTGACGGTGACTTATGCGTTCAAGAAAGTCGCCGGATACATCCTGCCCGAAAGCCTTGAGCCCGATGGGCTGATTCAGCTTCTGTCGACCGACTACAAGTTCGCGGTCAGTTTCGCGATCCTGATCATAGTTCTGCTGTTCCGGCCGACCGGCCTCTTCAAGGGGAAAGCCGTATGACCCTGACATCCAGAGATATCCTGCTATTCGCGGTCGTCTTCGGCCTCATCGTTGCAACGGGTTTCCTGCAAAGCTGGAACGTGGCCCTAGGCATCGTGAACATGGGGCTGATCTCGGCGATCATGGCCCTCGGTGTGAACATGCAGTGGGGCTATGCCGGCCTGTTCAACATCGGCGTCATGGGTTTCGTGGCCTTGGGTGGTCTTGGCGCGGTCATTGTCTCGATGCCGCCGGTAGGAGAGGCATGGGCCGCTGGCGGGCTGCGCGTGGTCGGAGGATTGCTACTCGGGCTGCTGACCATCGTGGCCGCAGCCAAAGCATGGAAACGGATGCCCGCGGGCCGCGCACGCGCCGCGGCGATGATCGCGATTCTGGTTGTCGGTTTCTTCGTTTTCCGGAACGTGTTCGATGCGGGCGTCGCCGCAGTCGAGGCCATCGATCCCGCAACCACCGGATATCTCGGTGGCCTTGGCCTGCCCGTGATCTTTGGGTGGCCGGTCGGCGCACTTCTGGCCGCCGGCGCTGCGTGGGTCGTCGGCAAGACCGCGCTCGGACTTCGGTCGGATTACCTTGCGATCGCAACCCTCGGGATTGCCGAAATCATCATTGCCATCCTCAAAAACGAGGACTGGCTGGCGCGCGGCGTGAAGAACGTGATCGGGATTCCGCGCCCCGTGCCCTATGAAATCCAGCTTCAGAAAAGTCCGGGCTTCATCGAATGGGTGAACGCCTGGGGCTTCGATCCGATGACGGCCTCGGCGATATCGGTAAAGTTGGCCTACATGGGCCTGTTCCTTGGCGTTCTCGTCCTGCTGCTCTGGCTGGCCCAGTCTGCCTTGAATTCCCCCTGGGGCCGCATGATGCGGGCCATTCGCGACAACGAGGTCGCAGCGGAGGCCATGGGCAAGGACGTAACCGCACGGCATCTGCAGATCTTTATCCTAGGTTCTGCGGTCTGCGGCCTTGCGGGCGCGATGATGACCACTCTTGACGGTCAGTTGACGCCCGGAACGTACCAGCCCTTGCGCTTCACCTTCCTGGTCTGGGTCATGGTGATCGTCGGCGGTTCCGGCAACAACTTCGGCGCGGTGCTGGGCGGGTTCCTGATCTGGTTCCTCTGGGTCATGGTCGAACCGATCGGCCAGAGCCTGATCGGGCTGGTGACCTCCGGCATGGCCGAAGGATCTTGGCTGAAGGAGCATCTTCTGGACAGCGCCGCGCATATGCGTCTGCTGACGATGGGGCTGATCCTGTTGCTGGTACTTCGCTTCAGCCCGCGCGGGCTGATCCCCGAGCGGTGATCGTCACCTTCATTCCGGCGGCGGGGCGCTCCAGCCGGATGCGGGGGCGCGACAAACTGCTGGAAACCGTGGGCGGTGTACCGATCCTGCGGCGCGCGGCTATCGAGGCCCTGAAGGCGGGGGTCGGTCCGGTGATCGTCGGCATCGGGCCGGAAGACCGGGAGCGGCGGAAGGCGCTGCGCAATCTCGACGTCGATATCCTTGACGTCGAGGACGCCGCGGAGGGCATGGCCGCCACCCTGCGGGCCGGCGCGCGGGCCGCGCTTGCGGCGATGAATGCCACTTGGGAGGGCGATTACGAATACTTCGGGATGCTGGTGATGCTGCCGGACATGCCGGGGATAGAGGCATCCGACATCATGGAGATGGACCGGGTGTTCCAGGCGCGGGGTGGTCCCGTCGTGCGAGCGACGACCGAGGATGGACGCGCGGGGCATCCCGTTCTGTTTCCCGATCACGCGGTGCGCGACTTCGAAACCCTGTCCGGTGACAAGGGCGCGGCAGCGATGATGGAGGGGGAGCGCATCGAGTTCGTGGCGCTGCCCGGTCAGCGCGCAGTTCAGGATCTGGACACGCCCGAGGACTGGGACGCCTGGCGCGCGGAGACGGACCATCCACGATAGGCCCGCGACCGGCCCAGCGCTCTCTTGCCAAGTCCGCGCTTTCAGGCCACACCCGCCGCATGGAAGGCACTCGCGACATCGTTTGCATTGGCTCGGTCCTCTGGGACGTGATCGGACGTTCCGGCGCCGTGATGCGTGTGGGGTCTGACGTTCCCGGGCGGATCACCCGACTGCCGGGCGGCGTGGCGATGAACATCGCGATGACCCTTCGGCGCTTCGGATTGCATCCTGTCCTGCTGACGGCGATCGGCCGGGACGAGGAGGGCGAGGAGCTGATCGCTGCCGCGGAGCGGCTGGGCATGGAAACCGGACTTATCTACCGTTCGGACGATCTTCCCACGGATATCTACATGGCTGTCGAGGGCGCCAATGGGCTGATCGCCGCCATTGCGGATGCACATTCTCTTGAGGCTGCGGGCGACAAGATCCTCCGGCCTCTTTCCGACGGACGGCTGGGCAACCCAAACACCCCTTTTTCCGGATTGATCGCTCTTGATGGGAACCTGACCGAAGACCTGCTGGCTGAAATCGCGCGGAGCCCGCTTTTCGCGGCGGCGGACCTCCGGGTTGCCCCGGCCTCGCCCGGCAAGGCCGAGCGGTTGCTGCCGTTGCTCTCCTGCCCGCAGGCGACGATCTACGTGAACCTCGAAGAGGCCGGGTTGCTCTGCCAGGACAGTTTCGAGACGGCCGAAATCGCCGTCAATACCATGCTTCAGCGTGGCGCCGCGAATGTGCTGGTCACGGACGGAGGGCGGATCGCTGCGCATGGCTCGCCCGAGGGGGTGATCACAGCAGAGCCTCCGCAGGTCCTGGTGACGCGCGTGACCGGAGCCGGCGACACCTTCATGGCGGCGCATATCGCCGCCGAAGCTCGGGGTGAAGCGCGCGAAAAGGCGCTGTTCACGGCGCTGAAAGCAGCTGCGGATTATGTCAGTGGGGACGTGAGATCATGACATTTCCAATGGATCTGGCACCGGACGTAAGTGACGCACTGGCCTCTCGAAAACCGGTCGTAGCGCTGGAATCGACGATCATCAGCCACGGAATGCCATTTCCCCGAAATATCGAAACCGCCCGCGCGGCCGAGGCGGCGATCAGGGAAAGCGGCGCCACGCCCGCAACCATTGCCGTTCTGGACGGGCGAATCCGGATCGGGATTTCGGACGCGGAACTGGAACGTCTCGGTGACCCGGATAGCGACGGCATCGAGAAACTGTCCCGTCGCGATCTTGCAGCGTGTCTTGCCACAGGCGGTTCCGGCGCGACGACGGTCGCGGCCACAATGATCTGCGCCAACCTTGCCGGGATCAGGGTATTTGCGACCGGCGGCATCGGCGGTGTTCACCGGGGCGCCGAACTGAATTTCGACATCTCGGCGGATCTGCAGGAACTGGCGCAGACTCCGGTGACCGTTGTGTGTGCAGGAGCGAAGGCAATCCTCGACATTCCGAAAACCCTGGAAGTGCTTGAAACACTTGGGGTGCCGGTGCTCAGCTTTGGTCAAGACCTGTTCCCCGCCTTCTGGTCCCGCTGGCATCCGGACCGCATTGCATCACCGGGGACCGTTTCATCGACGGGGGAAATAGCCGATCGGATCCTCATGTCGCAAAGACTTGGCCTCAAAGCCGGGCATCTTGTTGCGAACCCCATTCCCGAGACCGATGAGATCCCCGGAGAGGTGATCGGGCCAATCATCGAGCAATCGCTGAAGGACGCGGAGGCGAATCCGGATATCTCGGGCAAGAGGCTCACCCCGTTTCTGCTGGACCGCGTTTTCGCCCTGACCGAGGGCCGTTCCCTGGACTCCAATATCGCGCTTGTGCTCAACAACGCGCGACTGGCCGCGAAAATTGCTGCTGACCTGTGCGACAGGGCGGGAAACAAATGATTTCAACCGGTACTGTTGCCGCCGTCATTCGGACCGCTTACGTTACGGGCATACCAGCGAGCCCCGCCAGATGACGACACCGTTCGAAGAAGATCATGAACCCCGGAAACGCCGCAGCGTCTTTGCGTGGTTCCGAAGCTCGTTCCTGACCGGCCTCGTGGTGATCGCACCCATCGGTCTGACGCTCTGGCTGATCTGGACCGTCGCGGGCTGGGTCGACAGCTGGGTTCTTCCTTTCGTTCCCGTGTGGTTGCGGCCTGATCAGTACGTCGGGCTGAACATCCGCGGTATCGGCGTTATTGTCTTCCTCATCTTCACGATCATCGTCGGCTGGATGGCCAAGGGGATCATCGGTAAATCGCTGATCCGCTGGGCCGAGAGCGTAGTTCAGAACCTGCCGGTGGTGCGGTCTGTCTATAACGGACTGAAACAGATCGCGGAGACCGTTTTCGCCCAGTCGGAAACCTCGTTCGACAAGGCCTGCCTCGTCGAGTACCCGCGCAAGGGTATCTGGGCTATCGCGTTCATGTCGACCTCGGCCAAAGGCGAAATTTCCTCCAAGATCGCAGTCGAAGGCGACAAAGCCGCCGTGTTCCTGCCGACCACCCCGAACCCGACCTCGGGGTTTCTTCTGTTTCTGCCCAAATCGGACGTCATTCCGCTGGAGATGAGCGTCGAAGATGCCGCCAAGCTGGTGATATCCGCCGGCCTCGTCTATCCCGACGGCTCCAAGGCCCTGCCTACGCCGATCGGCAATGTCCGCCCACCTGCGGCACGCGCATCCGGCACCTGATTATGCACTCGACCTCGTAGAGAGGCGTTTCCTCCAACTCCGAGGAACTCCGTCAAACGGGCAAACCGGCCTACTGGGCCGACCATCCTCCATCGGCGGAAATCGCCGTGCCCGTTATCTGGCTGGCCGCATCCGAGCATAGGAAGGTCACGATACCCGCGATCTGTTCGACGGTGACGAACGCTTTCGAGGGCTGTTTGAGCAGGATGACTTTCTCGATCGCCTCGTCTTCCGAAATGCCGTACTCCTTCGCAGTCGCCGGAATCTGCTTTTCTACCAAAGGAGTAAGCACATAACCGGGGCAGATGGCGTTGGCCGTGATCGGCTCCTTGGCGGTTTCCAGCCCAACGACCTTGGTCATGCCGACGACGCCGTGCTTGGCCGTGACATAGGCCGACTTGAAGGGGCTGGCGCGGAGGCCGTGGGCGGAGGCGATGTTGATGATGCGGCCCCAGCCGGCTTTGCGCATCATCGGGAGCGCTGCAGCGGTGGTGTGGAACGCCGAGGACATGTTGATCGCAATGATCGCATCCCATTTTTCGACCGGGAATTCAGGGACAGGGGCCACGTGCTGGATACCCGCGTTGTTGACGAGGATGTCGCAGGCACCCGCCTTTTCAATCAGGGCACGGCAGTCCTCGCCCTTCGACATATCAGCCTGGATGTACCGCGCGTTCGTGCCGGTTTCCTGAGATATTTCAGCGGCTAACGCGTGATCGTCCGGAGCGTCGGTGAACGAGTTCAACACCACGTCCGCTCCCTGGCGGGCCAATTCCCAGGCAACGCCGAGGCCGATGCCAGAGTTCGATCCGGTGATGACGGCGGTCTTTCCTCTCAGCGACATGTGCGGGCTCCCTTCGCGGCTGCGGCAATTCTTTCGCGCCTGCAACATACCGGGTTCGCCCGGCTCTGCCAGCCCCGAAATCGCCGTCGGCAAAGCGTCGGCGAAGCGTCGGCAAAACGTATGGCACGGGCGTGCGGCCGATTTACCGGCAGTCAGGAATGTCCCGGGCCGAGGGGGCGCTGCCCCCGCTCGCGCATGGCGCGAGCCCCCCGAAGTATTTTGGCCAAGAGGAAGCGCAAAATCGATTCAAATTGTCTTCTTCTTTTTTCAAATACTCCGGGGAGCGCGAGGGGTAGCGCCCCTCGCATCCGCAGGACAAGACCCGGACAAAGTCTGACCGCATTTCGACGTTAGGCTCGGCAAACCGATTTGGAGCACATATGGCTTTGTCGAGCCGACACCTGTTGATTGCAGCCCTGCTGGCCTCAGGCCTTCTTTCCCTTCCCGGCACGCCCCGAGCCGACGGGATTCTTCCGGTCGCGTAGGGCCGGCATTCGACCGTCCTAATTCTTCACGCCACCACGCCGCCGCCTCCGACGGGTTCGTGGGTCGAGTTCATCGCCAAAGACGACAGGGGCATTCCCCAATTGATTGGGGTCATCGAATTCGTTCTCGGACAGCGCGATGACGCCGTCTTTATCGAACTGTCCGAAGTGGACGCGATGCAGATGGCCCGCGCCGGGCAAGCGAACCCTCTGCGCCTTCGGAAGTTCGCCGAGCCCGACCCCGAGGCCGTGGCGGAACGGCAAAGGTTCCGGGATAGCGGACAGCGGGTGACGCTGGCTCCGCGTCTCAGGACTATCACCGCGCCGGTGAACGTGTCGGGCGAGGTGGCGGGCGAATGAAATCTGTTCACGCCTCAGCCACGCCAGTCCGCAACGCCCGCGACCATCCGGTCGATCAGGACCGGTCCCTCGGCAAGCACGAAGCGGCGCCACGCAATATCGGTCGGACAGCAAAGGGTCACGTAGTCCCGGCGCAGCGAGTCGCGGTCAGGATCGTCCTGCCCCTCGTGCCTCAGCCAGCGGTCCAGCCGGTCGCCGCGAAAGACCGAATAGGCGTCGCCCGTGCCGAACTCGAACACCGCGCCTGCGACGCGCGCACCGGGTACCTCCTGACCGATGGCCTGCCACAGCAGACCCGCATACCGCGCCGGAACCGGCGATTGCAGGCCGGTGCCATCGGGGCGGTCGAGTTGCCACCACCGGGCGGCCCGGGCGTATTCGGCGCTGTCGCGGGACGAGAACACGATGGGGACGATCTCGCCGTATTCACCCATGCCCGTGTGCCAGTCGATGAACCCGATGCGCTGCGAACCGGACAAGTGGTCGGCTACGATCCGGCGGAAGGTGAGGTTCGACCATTCGGGCGCGGTGCCGGTAAAGAAGATGCCGTCGGACCACGCGCTTTGGCCTTCGACGGCCTGGCTTTCGATGCTTGCCCCGGCAGCGGCGATCTCGGCCCGATAGCCGCGATGGGCCGCAAGGTGCGCCTCGGCGCTGTCGGCGGGCCCGTGCAGGAAAGGCATCAGCCGGTCATAGGCCGGGTTCGGGCGCGAGAATCCGGGTGCGAAGTCGTTGAAGTTGCGGTTCAGATCGACGTTGTTCTCGGTCGCGCGCGTGCCGTGGGAGAAACCCCAAGGATTGACGGCGTGGACCAGAACCAGCCGCAGCCCGGCGATGGCCTCAGCGGAGGCGCATTCGCAAAGCCAGCGATGCTGGATTGCCGAGCCGCACCCGGCCTCGGATCCGTGCGTTCCCGAGATCACGATGGCCGCACTGTCGGCGTCACGATCTCCCAGAACGGCAACGTCGACGGCAAGCTCTTCGCCGTCCCTGCCCCGGATGTCCTCCCTGCGATAGCTGTGGAGTGTCGCGCCCGCCTTTCGGGCGGCCAAGACGAACCTGTCCCGCGCCTCGGCGTAGTTCCTGGAAAACGAGTCCGGCATCAAGGCGACCTCGATCAGGATGGCGGCCCGATGCCGTCTCCACGGCGCAGACTAGTCCGCGCCGCGGAACCTGAAAACCGGTTTCGCGCCTACTCGGCCGCTTCGGCGTATTCTTCCAGCGGCGGACAGGTGCAGACCAGGTGCCGGTCGCCCCAGACGTTGTCGACGCGGTTGACCGGAGGCCAGTACTTGTCGACGCGGAAGGCACCTGCCGGGTAGCAGCCCTGTTCGCGGGTATAGGGGCGGTCCCATTCGCCCACGAGATCTTCGACCGTGTGCGGCGCGTGCTTGAGCGGGTTGTTCTCGGGGTCGATCCTGCCCTCTTCGATGGCGCGGATCTCGTCACGGATCGAAAGCATGGCGTCACAGAAACGGTCGAGCTCGGCCTTGGTTTCGCTTTCGGTCGGTTCGACCATCAGCGTGCCCGCCACGGGCCAGCTCATCGTCGGGGCGTGGAAGCCGTTGTCGATGAGCCGCTTGGCGATGTCGTCGACGGTGACGCCTGCACTTTCGTCGAAGGGGCGTGTGTCGAGAATGCACTCATGCGCAACCCGGCCGTTCGTGCCCTTGTAGAGCACGTCGAATGCGCCTTCGAGCCGCTTGGCGATGTAGTTGGCGTTCAGGATCGCAACCCGCGTCGCCTGCGTCAGCCCCTGCCCGCCCATCATCAGGATATAGGCCCAGGAGATGGGCAGGATGCCGGGCGAGCCGTAGGGCGCCGCCGACACGGGGCCTTCGCGGCCGCCGGTTTCCGGGTGGCCGGGCAGGAACGGCGCGAGGTGCGCCTTGACCCCGATCGGCCCCATGCCGGGACCGCCGCCGCCGTGGGGGATGCAGAAGGTCTTGTGGAGGTTGAGGTGCGAGACGTCTCCGCCGATCTCTCCCGGCTTGGCAAGGCCGACCATGGCGTTGAGGTTCGCGCCGTCGATATAGACCTGCCCGCCATGCTTGTGCGTGATGTCGCAGACCTCGCGCACCGTCTCCTCGAAGACGCCGTGGGTCGAGGGATAGGTGATCATGCAGGCCGCCAGCCTGTCGCCCGCCGCCTCGGCCTTGGCGCGGAAGTCCTCGACGTCGATGTCGCCCCTTTCGGTGCATTTCGTCACGACGACTTCCATCCCGCACATCTGGGCGGAGGCCGGGTTGGTGCCGTGGGCGTTGATCGGGATCAGGCAGACCTTCCGCCCTTCATCGCCGCGCGACCGGTGATAGGCCATGATCGTCAGGAGGCCTGCGTATTCGCCCTGCGCACCCGAGTTCGGCTGCATCGACATCGCGTCGTAACCGGTGATCGTGCAGAGCTTGGCGGAGAGGTCGGCGATCAGTTCGTGATAGCCCTCGACCTGGTCGGCGGGGGCGAAGGGATGCAGCATCGCGAAATCCGGCCAGGTGATCGGCATCATCTCTGCGGCCGAGTTCAGCTTCATCGTGCAGGATCCGAGCGGGATCATCGCGCGGTCGAGCGCGAGGTCGCGGTCGGCGAGACGGCGCATGTAGCGCATCATCTCGGTTTCGGCCCGGTTGTGATGGAAGGTCGGGTGGGTCATGAAATCGGACGTGCGATGATATTCGACCGGAAGGCGGGTGTATCCCGCTTCGAAATCGTCACGGCTGAAGTTGAGGCCGAAGGCGCGCCAGACGCCCTCGAGGACCGCCGGGCGGATCGTCTCGTCGACCGCGATGCCGATCTTGGTGTCGCCGACCTTGCGGAAGTTGATCCGCTCGCGCCGGCCCGCTTCCATGATGACGCCCTGGAGCGCGCCGACCTCGACGGTGATCGTATCGAAGAAGAGTTCCGGCTCGATCTTGTAGCCGCCGGCCTCGAGCCCCATGACCAGACGCTCGGTCTTGCGGTGGATACGCTGCGCGATAGCGCGGAGGCCATCGGGGCCGTGGAACACCCCGTAGAAGGAGGCCATCACGGCAAGGAGCGCCTGCGCGGTGCAGACGTTGGAGGTGGCCTTCTCGCGCCGGATGTGCTGTTCGCGGGTCTGGAGCGAGAGGCGGTAAGCCTTGTTGCCGCGCGCGTCGATCGAGACGCCGACGAGGCGGCCGGGCATGGCGCGCTTGTGAGCGTCGCGGCAGGCCATGTAGGCGGCGTGCGGGCCGCCCCAGCCCATCGGCACGCCGAAGCGCTGGGTGGATCCGACCGCAATGTCGGCGCCGATGGCGCCCGGCTCCTTGAGGAGCGTCAGGGCAAGAGGATCGGCGATGACGATACCAAGCGCCTTGGCCTCGTGCAGCGCCGCGATCTGATCGGTGAAGTCGCGAACGTGGCCGTAGGTGCCGGGATACTGGAAGATGGCGGCGAAGACTTTAGACGGATCGAGGTCTTCGGGGGCGCCCACGATGCATTCGATATCCAGAGGCGCGGCGCGGGTTTTCATCACCTCGATGTTCTGCGGGTGGCAGTTCTCGTCGATGAAGAAGGCGGTGGCCTTCGACTTGGCGACGCGCTGCGCCATGGTCATGGCTTCTGCAGCGGCGGTGGATTCGTCGAGGAGCGAGGCGTTGGCGATCTCGAGCCCGGTCAGGTCGGAGATCATGGTCTGGTAGTTCAGCAGAGCTTCGAGCCGGCCCTGCGAAATCTCGGGCTGGTAGGGCGTATAGGCGGTGTACCAGGCGGGGTTCTCGAGGATGTTACGCTGGATCGCGGGGGGCGTGACGGTGCCGTAGTAGCCCTGCCCGATCATCGTGGTGAAGACCTTGTTCTTCAGCGCGACCTGCCGCATGTGGTAGAGAAGCTCGCGTTCTGACAGGGGTTTGCCGAAATCCAGCGGCTCCGCCTGCCGGATCGATTTCGGCACCGTCTGGTCAATGAGCTCGTCGAGGTCCTTCACGCCAAGCACCTTGAACATCTCCTCCATCTCCGCGGGAGACGGTCCGATGTGGCGGCGGTTGGCGAAGTCGTAAGGCAGGTAGTCGGTCGGCGTGAAGGTCATTTCGGTCTCCGTTGAGGGCAAAAGTCTTCGCAAGACTTTTGGCGAATTTCTTGGAAGAAATTCGCGCCTATTCGATCATTTCCTTGTATTCGTCCTCGGACATGAAGTCGTCGAGCTGGCTCATGTCGTCGACTTTCATCTTGAAGAACCATGCCGCGCCGAGCGGATCTTCGTTCACGAGACCCGGGTTGTCGACGAGATCGTCGTTCACTTCGACGATTTCCCCATCGACGGGGGCCACGATGTCGGAAGCGGCCTTGACGCTTTCGATCACGCAGATCTCGTCACCCTTCGAGACCATCGTCTCGGCTTCGGGCAGTTCGACGAAGACGACGTCGCCCAGCTGCTCGGAAGCGTGCTCGGTAATGCCCACGACGACGAGATCGCCCTCAACGCGCAGCCATTCATGTTCTTCAGTATATTTCATGGATCTCTTTCCCTGTTGATCACCGTTTGAAATTCGAGGGGCGGAACGGCAGGTCGGCGACGGTGACCGGCATCCGCTTGCCGCGCACATCGCCTTCCAGTTTCGTTCCCGTCGCAGCGTCGTCAATAGCGACGTAGCCCATGGACATGGGAGCCTCCAGCGAGGGACCGAACGCTCCCGAGGTCACCTGCCCCGTTTTCTTGTCGCCTGCATAGATTTCGGTCCCCGCACGCATGGGTGCGCGGCTTTCGGGCAGAAGTCCGACCCGGCGGCGAGACGCGCCGTTTTCGAACTGATCGAGGATCACGTCCGCGCCCGGAAAGCCGCCCTCGCGTTCGCCGCCGCGGCGGCGGACCTTCTGGATCGCCCATTCGAGTGCCGCCTCGACCGGCGTCGTGGTGGTGTCGATATCGGAGCCATAGAGGCAAAGGCCGGCCTCCAGACGGAGCGAGTCGCGCGCGCCGAGGCCGATCGCCTCGACCTCGTCCATCGCGAGGAGCGCCTCGGTCAGGGCCGTTGCGCGGTCGTCGGGCACGGAAATCTCGTAGCCGTCCTCGCCCGTGTAGCCGGAGCGCGACACCCAGAGTTCGGCACCGTCCCAGTCGAAGCTGGCGACATCCATGAAACGCATGTCCGCAGCGCCGGGGACAAGGCGGGCAAACGCCGCTTCGGCCTTCGGACCCTGAAGCGCGATCAGCGCGCGGTCGGTGATGGGCTGAACCTCGCAGGCGGCGGAGAGATGTGCGGTCATGTGCGCGATGTCATCGGCCTTGCAGGCGGCGTTGACGACAACGAACAGGTGATCGCCCCGGTTCGCCACCATCAGGTCGTCAAGAATCCCTCCCTGATCGTTCGTGAAGAGCGCATAGCGTTGACGGTTCTCGCCCAGACCGAGGATATTGACCGGTACGAGCGTTTCGAAGGCGCGCGCGGCGTCAGACACGTCGCCCGAACGCGGCACGACGCGCACCTGTCCCATGTGGCTGACATCGAACAGCCCGGCGTTCTCGCGCGTCCAGAGATGTTCCTTCATGACGCCAAGCCCATACTGGACTGGCATCTCGTAGCCCGCGAAAGGCACCATCTTGGCGCCACGTGCGAGGTGAAGGTCGTATAGCGGTGTGCGTTCCAGCTCCGGCATCGGCTCCCCGTCAAAATTCGCCGACGCGGACGCGCCGGGCACCTGTCGGGCAAAAAGCCTTGCCCGTCGGCGCCCCCTCTGTCCTTTCGCCTGAGATCGTTATCCCTTCGGCGGCCCGAGACCGGGCACTCTCCAGAGTCTTTAGCGGCGCGGCGGTCCGTTTGCCTGAGAGTTTACCGGGGCGGTTGCTCCTTCGGCACCGGGTCTTTCACCCGGATTCTCCCGTCGCGTCATCCAAAGCCATACGCCGGTTTCGCAGGCTCTGGCAAGCCCTTGTATTCCGCCGTGCACCAAGGCAGGTGATTGCCATGACACGGCCATTCTTCTTTGGATACGGGTCGCTGGTGAACCGGGCGACCCACGATTACTCAGACGCGCATCCCGCGCGGATTTCGGGATGGCGGCGCGCATGGCGGCATGTCGAGGGGCGCAAGGTGGCGTTCCTGACGGCAGTGCCTGCGCCGGAGTCGTCCATCGAAGGGCTGATCGCGCATGTGCCGGGCGGGGACTGGGCGGCGCTGGACATGCGGGAGCACGCCTATGCGCGCGTTCTGGCAACGGACGTGGAGCACGGCATCGCGGGCGGCCCGGAAATTCACATCTATCATGCTCCCGCCGACATGCATGCGCCCGCCTCGGAGATGCGGCCAGTACTTCTGAGCTATGTCGATGTCGTGGTGCAGGGCTATCTGCGGGAGTTCGGCGAGGATGGCGTCGCCCGGTTCTTCGAGACGACGGATGGCTGGGATGCACCGATGCGCAATGACCGGGCGAACCCGTTGTATTCCCGGCACCAGGTGCTGAGCGCGGAAGAAACGGCGCTGGTGGACGACTGGCTGGGCAGGCTTGGGATCACGCCTTTCTAGCGACGGTGCTGGAAGACCTGGAAGATGCGCTGGTGGCGCAGGAACGGGTCCGGCCGCACGCTGTCGCTGTCGATGCGCCCGAGGAGCCGCCGCGCGAGCCCGACCGAGATCGCGGCAAAGAGCACGCCGCCCACCGCCTGGCCGATCAGCACCCCCGGCGCGCCGAACCATGCGGAAAAGAGCATGACCAATGGGATGGTGCCCAGGGTGTGACGGCCCCAGTTGGTGAGCGTCGAATAGAACGGGTGGCCGAGGTTGTTGAAGGCCGCGTTCGAGACGAAGATCACGCCGTTGAAGAACCACATGAGCGAGAGCGGTCCCGCGAAGAGGAAGACCAGGGTTCGGGCGAGTTCGGCATCCTGGAGTACGAAGATCCATTCAAGCGGCCCCCGGAGCAGGAACAGCGCAAGCGAGACAAGGCAGGTGACGCCCGCGGTGAACATCAGCGCTTCGCGATAGGTGCGGGTCACGCGTTCGGCATTCCGGGCGCCGGCGTTCTGGCCGATGATCGGGCCGACCGCGCCCGAGAGCGCGAAGAGGATGGCGAAGGCCACGGGGGTGAGGCGGCCGACGATGGCCATTCCGGCGACGGCCTCCTCGCCGTATTCGGCCATGGCGCGGGTAACATAGGCCTGGCCCACGGGCGTGGCGAGCTGGGTCAGGATCGCCGGTAGCGCGATAGCGAAGACGGGACGGATATCGGCCGAGAGACCCCTGGCACCGGGGCGCGTGAACCCGCCATGGAACCGCTGGATCGCGGAGAGCGCCAGACCGGCGATGGTGAAGCGCGCGGCGATCGAGGCCAGCGCCGCGCCGGTCAGTTCGAGGTCCAGACCGAAGATCAGGATCGGGTCGAGCACCGCGTTCACGACGCCGCCGAGGATCAGGACATTCATGGAGCGTCGCGCGTCGCCATGGGCGCGCAGGATGGCGCCGCCGACCACGCCCACCAGGAGAACCGGCAGGCTGGGAAGAACGATCTGCATGTAGTGGACTGCGAGATCGCGGGTCTCGCCCGTGGCGCCCAGAAGCGAGACGAGCGGCGCGATGTTCAGCCAGACCACGGCCGCGAAGACCGCGCCGAAGAGGAAGCCCAGGATCAGGCTGGACGTGGCGCGCCGCCGGGCCAGACCTTCGTCGCCCTCGCCCAGCGCACGCGCGACAAGCGCTCCGGACGCGATGGCCATGCCGATCCCGAAGGAGCCGGTGAAGAACAGGATCGCGCCGGCATAGCCGACGGCCGCGGCCAGCTCGGCCTTGCCCAGCATCGAGATGAAGATCATGTCGATGAAATCGACCGCGAAGACCGCCATCAGCCCGACCGAGGAAGTGACGGACATCACGGCGATGTGCCGCATCAGGTTGCCTTCGAGGAATCTCGCCGGTTCTGCCATGGGATCTCTATCGCAGCAGCCGGGGAAGAAGGAAAGGGTTGGTCCGGAAGGATGGCCGCAGGCCTGGATTGGATGCCGGGAATGGCAGGAACGAGGCCAATCGGGTCCTTGAGCAGTATCAAGGATAGACGGCCAGGAACCAGCGTAGACCTTCTCGGGCAGAGTTAGATTTCGCACCCTAAGAGTTACCTGCGGATGGAGAAGTTGAGATGAAGCCCAGAAGTCTCGCACGGATCGTTCTGTCTTTGGCGCTCATTGTGCCGCAACTGGTCTTTGCTCAAGTAAGCGTAGACGACCGGCTTGCGCCTGGGCATCCACCTTTGGTGATCGCGCATCGCTCTGCCGTAATGGGCGAATGGCCCGAAAACTCCCTGGCCGCAATCTGGTATGCTATCGACCGCGGCATTGAAGCCATTCACATCAATCCTCAGCTTACTGCTGACGATCAATATGTGTTGATGCACGACCATACACTAAACAGGACTACGGATGTCGAAAGGGTGTTCCCCGAAGGGCCTCCGGATGGTCCCTCACGCGCAAGCCGAGGCGGCAAGGACTATGTCCGCGACTACACACTCGAGCAAATCCGGCGACTGCGACTTCTGAATAGCAAACCTGGTTATGACGAACCTGTTCCAACGCTGGGTGAGGCGCTTGATCTGGTCGATGGACGCTTACTGGTTCTTCTTGGTCTCAAGGCCTACGAGGTGGATAGCCTTGCGGCCGGGCTTGGAGAAAGAGACGCAGAGAACCTTCTGCTCTTCGATCTCTACTATTCGGGGACTGACCAAAGCAAATTGCGCGAAGCATCCACCGCGACCGGCATCGGCGTGGCGGTTGCTCTGTTTCGATCGCGGAACTACCTTGCCGATTTCGACGCGATCTATGCACAGCTTGGATCGACGATCAGGATGGTCAGCGTCGCCAGCGCCAATCTGACCCCCGAGTTCGTCTCAAGACTCGAAGAACTGGGGATTGTGCTGACGATAAGTTCCGGTGGCCCAGAGGATTCGGCCTTGGTCAACGGCAATGACACGGGTCCTTGGCGCGCGGTGCTTGATCGCGGGTTCTCTGCGTCCACAGATCAACCGGACCTCGTGCTGAAGCTCCTTGGCAAGTGAGACGAGAAAGCGATGGTCACTAGTTCGCCTGCCGTGGCCGCCGTACGGCATTCGATTGAATGCCCGCCTAGTCCCGCAAAGCAGACATTCACCGGATGCGCCAACAAGAGCCGTTGGGCTTGGAGAGGCGGTATCGGTACGTCTCCCCTTCCCATTTGGTCAGCTGTGACTTTGCCGCAGCGGGCCCCGGAAGCCAGCCGCAAAAACAATGGGCGACCCCGAAGGATCGCCCGATGCTCTTTGGCGTGTGTGGACCGCTCAGAGCATCATCTGGTAGGTCGCGGGCACATAGTGAAAGCCGCCCTCGCCGCGGGTGTCGACGAAGCCCATGCCGGGGAACGGCATGTGGTAGCCGACAAGCGGAATACGGTCGGCGGCGGCCATTCCGAGGACCTTCTTGCGCGAAGCGGCGGCGGCGGCCTTGTCGATGTCGAAGCGCACTTCCCAGTCCGGATAGGCCAGCGACCAGACGTAGTGGTTCGCGGTGTCCGCCATCAGGAGAAGTTGCTTGCCACCCGACTCCAGCATGTAGACCATGTGGCCCGGTGTGTGTCCGAAGGCGGCCATGCCAGTGATGCCGGAAGCGACGCTGCCGCCGTCTCCGATGAATTCGAAGCGGTCTGCGAACGGCTTTACCTTTCCGGCGAAGGTCTCGTTGTCGGTGCCATTCCAGTGATCGAACTCGACCTGGCCTGTGACGTAACGCGCGTTGGGATAGGTCAGGCTGCCATCTTCACCTGTCATTCCTCCGACATGGTCACCATGCATATGGGTGATGACGACGACGGTCACGTCTGCCGGCATGATGCCCGCCGCTTCCAGTGCGGCGGTCGTGCCTGCGGCGCTGAGACCCGTGTCGAACAGGACGACATCGCTGCCGGTGCGCACGACCGTCGGCGTGAAGAAGAACTGTGCCTTGTCGGCAGGAATGAAGTTCTGTGCGCTGACGGCGGCGAACTCTTCCGGGGAGACGTTCATGCCGAAGATTCCCTGCACCTCTTCCACCGGACGGGTACCCGCCAGCAGGGTCGATACCTGGAAGTCTCCAAGAGCAAACGTGTTCTGTATCGCGTTGGGCGCTGCGGCGGCGTGTCCTCCGGCCAGCGCCGGAGTTGCGGAAAGCCCTGCGGCAAAGGGCATGGCGGCCCCGGCAGCGAGAACCGAACGACGTGAAATATTGCCTCGAGTCATATGAAAACCTCCTTGGGTGTTAACTCTGGCGAGAGTTAATTCACCGCGCAGGAACGTCGATGTGCATTTGCGCACAGGGCGACGCAGAAATCGGCAGAGCTCAGGACCACCACTGGTCGATCGCGGCGATATCCGCGTCGGACCATCCGAAATGATGCGCCAGTTCATGGATCATCACATGCGCGACCAGGTCGGCCAGTGCTACATCGCCACGATGCACCCACTCGTCCAGGATCGGGCGGCGGAAGAGCCAGATGGCGTCCGGCTGACCCGGCTGATCGGCGACGGATTTCTCGGTCAGCGGAATGCCGTCGTAAAGACCCGTCAACTCGAAGGGGTCCTCGATCTCGAGCCCGTCCAGCATCTCGTCACTGGCGAACTCCTCGATCCGGAGCGCAACCGACAGGGCCGGACCGCGAAACGCCTCGGGTAGCGCTTCGACGGCGGCAAGCGCCATTGCCTCGATATCCGCCGCGTCGGGCGCTGTGGCTTCGGTCCAGTCCATTGGATTGCGATAGCGCCGAAAACACCTGTGGGCCAGAGGATGTTTCCGGTAGGATGGGACCATGAGCCAGAACAAGACCCAGGCAACGGACGGAGACGTGCAAGCTTTCCTGACCGGCGTCTTGCCGGACTGGAAACGGGCGGATGGGCTGCGCCTTGACGCGATCTTCCGCGAAGTGACCGGGTTTCGGCCGGTCATGTGGGGGGCTTCGATCATAGGCTACGGGCGCTATCACTATGTCTACGAAACGGGTCGGGAAGGCGATTTCCTGGCCACCGGATTTTCGCCGAGATCTCAGAATTTCTCGATCTACATCATGCCGGGATACGCGGATTTCAGCGACATCCTGAAGCGCCTGGGCAAACACAACACCGGCAAGTCCTGCCTGTATGTCAGACGATTGTCGGACATAGACGAAAACGTGCTCGCCGAAGTGATCCGGGCCGGCCTGGACGACCTTCGGGCGCGATGGGAGATTCATCCGGAATAGGCGCTGGCAATGGACAAATCGGCCGCCATGTGAAAAACGCTCGCGGGCACAGGAGAGTTCCATGATCACCACCCGTTTTGCGCCCTCACCCACGGGCTATATCCATGTCGGCAACCTGCGGACCGCGCTGTTCAACTGGATGATCGCGCGCAAGGCCGGCGGCACCTTCATCCTGCGCATCGACGACACCGACCCCGAGCGGTCGAAGGAAGAATATGTCGACGCGATAAAGGAAGACCTGGAATGGCTGGGACTGACCTGGGACCGTGTCGAACGGCAGTCCGAGCGGCTGGACCGTTATGCCGAGGCGGCCGACACCCTGCGTCAGATGGGCCGTTTCTACGAGGCGTGGGAAACGCCGACCGAACTGGACCTCAAGCGCAAGAAGCAGCTGAACATGGGCAAGCCGCCGGTCTATGACCGCGCCGCGCTGGCGCTGTCCGAGGACGAGAAGGCACGGATGCGCGCCGAACGCGGCGCCGGCGTCTGGCGGTTCAAACTGGACCAGGAGCGGATCGACTGGACCGACGGCATCCTCGGCGACATCTCGATCGATGCCGCCAGCGTCTCGGACCCGGTGCTGATCCGCGCGGACGGTCAGGTTCTCTACACGCTTGCCTCGGTTGTCGACGACACCGAAATGGGCGTGACCCACGTGGTGCGGGGATCGGATCACGTGACCAACACCGCGACGCAAATCCAGATCATCGAGGCGCTCGGAGGCTCGGTGCCGTCGTTCGCCCACCACTCGCTACTTACGGGGCCACAGGGCGAAGCGTTGTCGAAGCGTCTCGGCACACTGGCACTGCGGGACCTGCGCGCCAAGGGTGTCGAACCCATGGCACTCCTGTCCCTGATGGCGCGGCTGGGGTCCTCCGACCCGGTCGAACTGCGCGCCAGCCACGACGAGCTGATCGAAGGCTTCGACCTGTCGCATTTCGGCGCGGCGCCGACCAAGCTCGACATCGAGGACCTGACCCCGATGACCGCACGGGTCGTGCAGATGCTGGAAAGCGGCGACGTGGCGGCCGAACTGGCCACCGCAGGCGTGCCCGAGGGCTTGCGCGACGCCTATTGGCAGGCGGTGCGCGGAAACATCGAAACGCGTGCCGGAGCCGGCGACTGGTGGAATGTGTTCGCCGGCGGGGCAGAGCCTGTCGTGGCGGACGAGGACCGCGATTTCGTGGCTGAAGCCCTGGGCCTGCTGGGGGAGCCGCCCTACTCCGCCGAGACCTGGGGAAACTGGACCAACGCGGTCAAGGAGGCGACGGGGCGCAAGGGCAAACAGCTCTTCATGCCGCTGCGTCTCGCGGTCACGGGACGGGCACGCGGCCCCGAAATGGCCGACGTCATGCCACTTCTCCAGAAGAAGCCCAAGCTCTAGACTTCTTCCTGGTTCAAATACGGCGGGGAGCGGGGAACCCCCCCACCAGTCGTCGCCGAAGGCGTCGAAACCCCCTTGCGCTGATGGCGCTAACAGTTCATGG